>NZ_JBEXSY010000026.1:0-91593 GCF_040613895.1 Nocardiopsis sp. NPDC006198
ATGGTACTGCCCTGTGGTGGGGTGGGAGAGTAGGTCGCTGCCACGGTTTTTTGTGAGGGAGGGGGTTGCCTTGTGGGCGGCCCCCTCCTTTTTTGCGCCTGTGCTTGTGCGTTTGTGAAAAGAACGGCCGGATGTGTCGGAGAGGGACCGGCCTTTGTGTTCTTCCTGTGTGCTTCTGCGTTTCCGGGAGGCAGGAGGGCCTGCCCGTTTCCACCGGTGGGAGAATTCCCGTATGACGAAGACAATCCCCGCGGACCTCCTGGCCGCCGCAGAGGAAGCCAAGGGCTTCATGCCCACCGACGAGGGCACGCTCCTCTTCGAGACGGCGGTCCGGTACTCCGCCGTCGGCCCCGTCGTGGAGATCGGCACGTACTGCGGCAAGTCCACGATCTTCCTCGGTGCGGCCGCACGCGCCACGGGCACGAAGGTCCTGACGGTGGACCACCACAGGGGCTCGGAGGAGCACCAGGAGGGCTGGGAGTACCACGACGCCTCGCTCGTGGACGCGCAGACCGGCAGGTTCGACACCCTTCCGCACTTCCGCCGCACGATCACCCGCGCCGGCCTGGACGACGAGGTCATCGCGGTCGTCGGCCGGTCCTCCGAGGTCGCCGCCGTGTGGGGGACCCCGCTCGGGATGGTCTTCATCGACGGCGGGCACAGCGAGGAGGCCGCGCAGAACGACTACGCCGGCTGGAGCCCCCACGTCGCCGTGGGCGGGGCCCTCGTCATCCACGACGTGTTCCCCGACCCCGCGGACGGCGGACGTCCGCCGCACAACATCTACCTCAGGGCGCTGGAGTCCGGAAGGTTCGAGGAGGTGCGCGCCCTCGGGTCGATGCGCGTCCTCGAACGCGTCGCCTGACCGCTCTCCCGTGCCCCGTACGGGGGCGTGCTCCGGGGACACCGCCCGCGCCGCGGAGGTGGCGTGGTTCCCGGAGTGCGCGGAACTGTCGCGGTCATGAGAAAGTGAGGCATTCAACAACTGGCCCGAAACACGCTTGGCGAGGGTAAGCCCTCGGTAAGAAGTGACAGCGCCGTAACGGATTCGACCTCGACCTGGTTACGGGCGGGTATCGTTGCGTGGAGGGCGGAGCGATGGTGGCGTTATTCCCCTCATTACCGCTTCAGTCCTGACTCGAACTGAACGATCAGGGGCACTCGCGCGTCAAACACAAGGACGGCACGGTGCCGGACGTGATTTGCCATGGGGGCGGGGAGCTGAGCGAGAGCACACACGGCGAAGGCGGGGCGGATGGACAGCGTCCCGAGAAGCACACGCCGGAAGTAAAAGACACCTCTGCCGAAGAGCTGTCCAGCAAGAACATTTCTGAGAGTGGCGCGCCCGCCGCACGGGGTGGCGAGACCGAGTCCCCCGACGACGCCGACGAGGCGCAGGGCGGAACGGGCGAGCAGCCGGAGCCGGAGTTCATCAGCCCGATCACCTTCAAGACCAGCGGCACGTTCTTCCGGGAGCGGGTCGCGCAGACCCTCGCCGAGCAGGGTTACGACGATCCCGACCTGATGGAGGGGTCCTCGTCCGCCGGGACAGGCGAAGACGGCTCCGACCGGAGCCCGTCGTCCCCGGGCGAGGGTACCGCGCACGCGGTCGACGCCCCGGGCGGGGACGCGCCGGAGACGGATGACGCGGTCGACGCCGGGGAGGCCCCCACTTCCCGGGACGTTCGCACCGTGTCCTCCGAGGCCGCCCAGGAAGACGCGGAGGAGGGGCCCACCCCGAGGACCGAGGCCTTCCCCGTGCCGCAGGACGCGGCCGACGGCGCGACCGACAGTGCGGCCGGGGCCGACGGCGGGGAGTCCGCCGACGCCGTGGTCGTCGCCGGGGACCCCGGACCCCGCGCTTCGTGGCCCGCGGACCGTGTGTCCGCCGCGGAGTCGGCGCCCCTGTACGGGGACGAGCTCCCGGCGCCCGGAGCCGTCGCTCCGGACAAGGCCGAGGCGGAGAGGATCGACGAGTCCTCCGCCGCCGAGACCGCCGCGCTCTGGCCCGCGCCGCGCCGCCTCTCGGACTACGTGACCGACGAGTCCGGTGCGGGTGAGGGGGGCCAGGGCACGCACGGGTCCTCCGCTTCGGCGGGCGTCGGCGCACTCGGCGCCGCGGGTGCCGCCGCGGCCGCCGGAACCGCCGCCGGCGCCCCGGGCGAGACGCCCGGGGGACGGTCCGGCAGCCAGGAACCCACCGGGGCCTCGGCCGCGCACGGTTCGGGCGGCAAGGGCGGTTCCAACGGTCCCGGGGGCCCCAAGGGCCCCGCTGGGCCCGGCGGTACGGGACCTGGCGGCCCCAAGGGCCCCGGAGACCCGAAGGCGGCCAAGGGCGAGAAGGCCAAGAAGCCCCTGTGGTGGCGGATCCTCCGGGTCTTCCTCATCGTCACGGGCCTGTTCGTGGTCCTCGGCGCCGCCGTGTTCGCGTTCTTCTACACCACGGTGGAGGTGCCCGACGCGGCCAAGGCCGACGCGCTCGAACAGGGGTCGACCTTCTACTTCGCCGACGGCGAGACGGAGTTCGCGTACCGGGGCACCGACCGCGAACCCGTCACCTATGACGAGATGGTGGCCGGCGGCGACCACATCGTGGAGGCCGTCATCTCCGCCGAGGACCGCGGCTTCTGGGAGGAGCCCGGGGTCTCGATCCGGGGGACGACGCGGGCCGTGTGGTCCACCGTCACCGGGCAGCAGGTCCAGGGCGGCTCCACGATCACCCAGCAGATGGTCCGCAACTACTACGAGGGCGTGTCACTGGAGCAGACGGTCTCCCGGAAGATCCAGGAGATCATCATCTCCATCAAGGTCGACCAGAGCGAGTCCAAGGAGTGGGTGATGGAGCAGTACCTCAACACCATCTACTTCGGACGCAACGCGTACGGCATCCAGGCGGCGGCCCAGGCGTACTACCACAAGGACGTCGACGAGCTCACGCCCGAGGAGGCCGCGTTCCTGGCCGCGGCGATCCAGCAGCCGACGCCGTTCGGCGAGGCCGACGTGGAGACCACCCCCGAGATGGAGCAGCGCTGGCGCTACGTCGTCAACGGTCTGGTCACCACGGAGGCCATCACCCAGGCCGAGGCCGACGCGATGGAGTTCCCCGCTCCCGAGCCGGAGAAGCCCCTGGAGGGCACCGACCTCAGCGGGTACCGGGGGTACATGTACGAGGCCGTGATGCGGGAGATGGCCGACCTCGGCTACACCGAGGACCAGATCAACCGCCAGGGCTACTCCATCGTCACGACCTTCGACGAGGAGCTGATGGACGCCGCCTACGAGACGGTCGAGGCGTCGATCCCCCCGGAGGCCCTTCCCGAGGGCGTCAACGTCGGCCTGACCACGATCGACCCGGCCACGGGCGAGGTCCTGGCCTTCTACGGCGGCCACGACTACTACGAGAACCAGTACGACAGCGCGCTCCTGGGCGGGGCGCAGGCCGGATCGGCGTTCAAGCCCTACGTGCTGGCCACCGCGCTGGAGGAGGGGTACAGCCTCCGCAGCATCGTGAACGGCAGCGGCCCGCGCAGCATCGCCGGCTCCACGATCCAGAACGCCGGCAACGCTCCGGGCGGCCCCATGGACCTGGTCCAGGCCACCCGGGTCTCCAACAACCTCGGCTACATCGAGCTGACGATGGAGACCGGTTACGAGAACGTCCGGGACACCGCCTACGCGGCGGGCCTCCCCGACGGGAGCATCCTCGACAACCAGCTCGTGCCCACCATGGCCCTGGGCGTCTCCACGGTCCGCCCGGTCGACCAGGCCAGCGGGTACGCGACCTTCGCCAACGGCGGGGAGCACGTCGAGGCGCACGTGGTCAAGGAGATCATCGACACCGAGGGCGAGGACCTGCGCCCCGAGGTCGAGAGCACCCGGGCGCTGGAGGAGTCCACCGCGGCCGACGTCACCTATGCGCTCCGGCAGGTGATCGAGGGGGGCACGGGTTCGTCCGCCAACTTCTACACGCACCCGGCGGCGGGCAAGACCGGTACCACCGACAACAGCGTCGCGGCCTGGTTCGTCGGGTACACGTCGCAGCTGTCCACAGCTGTGGGCGTCTACAACCAGAACAACCAGAGCTTCAGCATCCCCGGGTACGACATCTCCGGCGGCGGTGTGGCCGCGCCCATCTGGCGCAACTACATGACCAGGGCGATGGAGGGGCGCGAGGTGGTCCAGTTCCCGGAGCCGGCCTTCGCCGGGTCCACGCAGTACTGGGCTCCGGACCCGTCCACCCAGGAGCCGGAGGCTCCCCCGCAGGGCGAGGAGCAGCCGGAGCAGCCCGCCGAACCCGAGGTGCCGACGGACCCGGTCGAGCCGGGGATCCCGGAGCAGCCCGAGGTGCCGACGGACCCGGAGCAGCCGGGGATCCCGGAGCAGCCGGACCCGGGCGGAGGGGGCGAGGTCCCGCCGCCGGGCGGGGGCGAGGAGACGCGCCGGTCCGAGGAGTGGGGCATCCCCTAGCAGAGCGGAGGCCCCACGCGGGCACGGCCCGGGTGTCCGCGGGGTTCGGGAGGCGCCGCAGGCGGGTTCGCGGGGAACGGACCGACCCGCAGCAGGTACCGGGGGTTCCCGCGCTGTCGGGCGCCCGCGGCGCCCCCACGGCACAGGGCCGAGGCGAAGGCCCGGGACAGGCACAGCCCCGGCGGTATCCACCGCCGGGGCTGTCCCGTGCCGCCCTCCCCGTCCGTACGCGGACGCGGGCCGGGCGCGGTTCCGCTACCGGACCGCGGGCTCCTCGTCCCAGGTGTGCAGGAAGACCCGGGACCCCGGCGTGGTCCCGGTGAGGGCGTCCACCGCCAGGATCACGGCGGCCGACGTCCACGTGCTGCGCTCCACGGGCCAGCGCACCTGCTCGGCGAACTGGTAGCCGGTCCAGTAGACCCCGTCGTCGGGGTCGCGCAGGTGCTGCACGTCCCGCATGACGCGGACTCCCCCCTCGACGTCACCCACGGCGGCCAGGGTGAGCACCAGCTCCGACGACTCGGCCGCGGTCACCCACGGCTGGTCGCTCACGCAGCGCACCCCCAGCCCCGGCATGACGAAGGTGTCCCAGCGCTCCCCGATGCGCTCCTTGGCGGCGGCACCGCGGACGGCCCCGCCCAGGACGGGGTAGAACCAGTCCATGGAGAACCTGCTGCGGTCGGAGAACAGGTCCTCCCGCTCGTTGATCAGCGTCGCCAGCCGGTCGGCCGCGGCCGACCACTCGGGCCGGTCGCGGCCCAGCCGCGCGCCCAGGGCGACGCCGCACCGGAGGGCGTGGTGCACGCTCGCGCACACCGTCAGCAGGGCGTGGTCGCCCGGCGAACCGTCCTCCGAGCGCGCCCACAGGATCTCGCCGTGCTCGCCGCGCAGTCCGAGGACGAACTCCAGGCCGCTCTCGACCACGGGCCAGGTCCGTTCGGCGAACCCGGTGTCGCCGGTGACGAGCAGGTGGTGGAACAGGCCCACCGCGGGGTAGGCGGCGTGGTTGGCCTCGCGCAGTTCCGTGACCGGTACGCCCTGCCGGAACTTGGCGGGCCAGCCGCCCTCCGGGTGGCGGGTCCGCTCCAGCCACAGATAGGCGCGTCTCGCGGCCTCACCGTGCTCGGGCACGCTCAGCCCGGTGACGGTCAGCGCCATGGCGCACTCCACGTGGTCCCACACGTCGGTGTGGCCCCCGGGGAACCAGGGGATCGCGCCGTCCTCCTCCTGGCTCCGCGCCAGGTAGTGGGCGGAGCGGTGCAGCTGCTCGGTGCTGAGCACGCCGGGCAGGCGCAGGGTCCCTTCCGGGGCGGGTGCGGTGGCGTGCGGGGCGGCCATCAGGCGGCGTGCGGCTTGCGCACGTACACGACCACGCTCTTGCCGATGACCGGGTTGAGGAGGCGTTCGGCGATCCGGGTCACCTTCGGGGCCTGGAGCATGTCCCACACCAGCATGTCGTGGTAGGCCTTGGCGAGGGGGTGGTCGTCGTTGTCCGTGCCCACCGCGCACTTGATCCACCAGTACGGTGCGTGCAGGGCGTGCGCGTGGTGGTGCGGGCCGATCTCGAACCCGGTGGCCTTGAGCTTGGCCTCCAGCTCGGCGCGCGTGTAGATGCGGATGTGCCCGCCCTCGTTGGTGTGGTATTGCTCCGAGAGGGCCCAGCAGAGGCGTTCGGGCAGGAAGCTCGGAACCGTCACCGCGGCGATCCCGCCCGGTCTCAGCACCCGGAACAGCTCTTTCATCCCGGCGGTGTCGTGCGGGATGTGCTCGAAGATCTCGGCGGCGACCACCCGGTCGAAGCTGTCGTCGTCGAAGGGCATGTCGAGGGCGTCGCCCTTGACGGTCTCGGCACTGGCCTCCTCGGGGGCCTCCCCCTCGTGGCGCATCGCCGCGAACATCGTCTCGACCTCGGCGAGGTCGCCGACGTTCTGGTCGAAGGCCACGACGTCGGCCCCGCGGCGGTAGGCCTCGAAGGCGTGCCGGCCGCCGCCGCAGCCCAGGTCGAGAACGCGGTCGCCCGGTCCGACGGGGAACAGGTTGAAGTCGACGGTGATCAGTGGAGGCTCCCTAGGTGGTGCGGACGCGGGTGGTGGTGCGCGCGGCCCGCCGGGTCAGGCGCCGTTCGCGCGGGCCCGCGCGGGCGCGGGACGGGTGTCGTCGGCGGGGCGGCCGCCCCTGACGAGGTCGATGGTGGAGGCGTACCTCCGCGCGGTCAGCTCGGCGACCGCACGCCAGGTGAAGCGCTCCTGGACGCGCTGCCAGGCGGCGGCGCCCATGCGCCCGCGCTCGGCGCCGTCGTCGAGCAGGGCGGCGATCGCGTCCGCCAGGACCTCCGGGTCTCCCGGGGGGACGAGCCGTCCGGCGTCGCCGTCGGTTCCCACGACCTCGGGCAGCGCCCCGGCGTGGCTGGCGACCAGGGGGGTGCCGCAGGCCATGGCCTCCACGGCGGGCAGGGAGAAGCCCTCGTAGAAGGACGGGACGACGGCGACCTGGGCGCTCGCGATCAGCTCGGCCAGCTCCGTGTCGTCGATGCCGCTGACGAACTCGACGCGGTCGCGCAGGCTCAGCTCGTCCACCAGCCGGTCGGTGGGGCCGCCCGGCCGGGGCCGGCTGACGACGGTCAGGGAGACGTCGCGTTCGGTGGCGAGCTTGGACACGGCGCGCAGGAGGACCGCCACGCCCTTGAGCGGGCTGTCGGCGCTGGCCGTGCACACGATGCGGCCGGGGACGCGCTCCAGCTCGGGGCGCGGGTGGAAGTAGCGGGTGTCCACGCCGAGGGGGGTGACCTCCATGGCCGCGGGGTCGACCCCGAACTCCCTGGCGATGTCCTCCGCCGAGGACCGGGAGGGGACGAGGATGGGGTCGAGTCTGCGGGCGACGCGGGCCTGCATCCCCACGAACCCGTACCAGCGGCGCTTGGAGAGCTTCTGGAGGCCCTTGGCCTCCTCCAGTTCGATCCTGCGGTCCACGCTGATGGGGTGGTGGATGGTGGTGACCAGGGGGAGGCCGGCGGACTTGATGCCGAGCAGGCCCCAGCCCAGTGTCTGGTTGTCGTGGACGACGTCGAACTCGTCCAGCCGCCGGCGCAGTTCGCGGTTGGCGCGCAGGGAGTACGTGAGGGGTTCGGGGAATCCGGCGGTCCACATGGTGGCGACCTCCAGGACGTCGATCCAGTCGCGCCATTCGCGCACGGGCGGGGCGACGAACGGGTTGGCGTCGTTGTAGAGGTCCAGGGAGGGGACCTTCTCCAGGGTGACGCCCTCGTCCAGGGCCGGGTAGGGCTGGCCGGAGAAGACGGTGACCTCGTGGCCCAGGGCGGCCAGCTCCCGCGACAGGTGGCGGACGTACACGCCCTGTCCTCCCACGTGCTGCTTGCTGCGGTAGGACAGCAGGGCGACGCGGAGGGGGCGCTCGGCGGACGGCCGTGGGCCCGGTCCCGTGTTGTTGCCCGGCTGGGTCAAGAGTCCACCTCTTCGTTGGGTCGCTGGCCCGCTCGCCGCTGCGTGCCGCCGGTGTGTGGGCGGGGTGGCCGCCGTCGCGGACGCGCGTGTTCGCCGGTGACGGGCATGAGCGCCCCATATGTTACTCGGCAGTTGGGTCGGCGGCGGCGTCGGGCCGGTTGGTAAGGGATCCTATGCCGGGCGCCGTGCCGGGGCGACGGCGACCCAGCGTGGCAGGCCGTCCTTCTCGGAACGGTGTGCGAGACCGCGCGCTTCGAGGAGCCGCAGGTGGGCGGCGGTCTCGGCGGCGGCCATGTGGCGTGCCTGGACGCGCATGCCGGTCCAGGGCCGCTTCCACGCGAGGCGGGAGGTGACCTCCCACAGCGTGGCGGGGCCCTCGGCGAGGAGCGCGGCCATCTCGTCCAGGCGCTGCTCGTGGTGGGCGGTGATCTCCTCCGAGCGGGCGGTGAGTCCGGTGAAGCGGCTCTCGTGTGAGGGAAGGCACACCAGTCGGTCGGCGTCGGGGAGCCGTCCCATGCGCGCCTGGGAGTCGAGGAAGGCGCCGAGGGGGTCGCCCGTGTCGGACAGGAGCGGGAACCGGCCCACGTGCGGGGTGATGCGGGGCAGGACGTGGTCCCCCGTGAACAGCCTGCCGCCGTCGGCCAGGTGCAGGCACAGGTGTCCGGGGGTGTGGCCGGGGGTCCACACCGCGCGCAGGTCGCGGCCGGGGAGGTCGACGGCGGCGCCGTCCTCCAGGGCGAGGTCGGGCACGGCGGAGGGCGTGAACGGCCGCGGTCCGTCCAGGAGGGTCCGGACGTCCTCGTCGGGGAAGCCCGAGCGGCGCAGCTGGTCGGCGATCGAGGCGCGGCGGGTCTCAGCGGGGACCGAGCCCAGGTGTTCGGTCACGGCGATGTCGGCCGGGTGCATGGCGATCCAGGCGTCGGAGGCTTCGCGAAGGCGGCCGGCCAGGCCGGAGTGGTCGGGGTGGAAGTGGGTGAGGACCGCTCCCCGGACCTCCTCCACCGCGTGCCCGGTCCGCCCGAGGCCCTGGACGAGCGCCTCCCACGACTCGTCGTGGTCCCAGCCGGTGTCGACGAGGACGGGGCCGTCCTGGCCGGTCAGGACGTAGACGTAGGTGAAGCCGAGGGGGCTGCCGGGGATGGGCACCGGAAGGCTCCACACCCCGTCCCCGAGGTCCTCGACGGGGGGCACGTCAGGCATGGGGGCGACCTCTCACTAGAAACCGAATCCGGTTCGATTCTAGGATGTGGTCGTTCCGGGGCCGCGGCCGGAGGGGGCCGGGTGGGGCATAGGGGGCGGGGGTCAAGCGAGCCCCCTAAATAGAACATATTCTATAAAGCTTGGACGGGATATCCGAAAAGCCTGGCGTCCTCTTCGTATTGCTACTGCTACGTCGTGCGATGAGGTGTGGATCATGGGCGTGAAGAACTGCGCGGGAGGGAAACCGTTGGATAACGTGTTCTCGTACGGCCGGGGTTCACAGGAGCCTCGGCCGAGTCCTGGCCCTCAGCGCCGTGGCGAGCGGGCAGCGCGCGGACTGACGACGAATGGGAGAGATCCTGTGGCGGTGCAGGCGCCGAGCGGAACCATGTCGCGAAGTCAGACCCAGCGCCGAAAGCGCATCGTGCAGACGGCGGCCGCGCTCGCCGTGCGCGGTGGCGTCGAGGCCATGCAGATGCGGTCGGTCGCCGAGCGGGCCGGGGTCGCCCTCGGCACCCTGTACAGGTACTTCCCCTCCAAGATGGACCTCGTGGTCGCCGTGGTCACCGAGGAGCTCGACCTGTTGGAGGGCGGGATCGTCCGCCGGCCGCCCACGGCCGACTCCCCGGCCGAGCGCGCCGTCGACGTCCTGCTGCGCGCCACCCGCGGGCTGATGCGCGAGCCCGAGCTCGCCGACGCGCTCATCCGGTCGCTCATCATGGCCGAGGTCAAGATCGAGCTGGACGTGCGCATCTCCGACCTGGTGTGGCGGGTGGCCACCGGCAACCTGGAGGGCGCCGGAACCGCCCCGCCGGAGGAGGACCCCGCCGCCGGGGTCGACCGGACCGGCGCCGGGTACGTCCTGGTCGGCTCGCTCACCAGCGTGTGGATCTTCGAGCTGGTCGAGGTCCTCAAGGGGCGGCGCGACGTCGACGAGGTCGAGCGGCGGCTGCGGACCGCGGCCGAGCACCTCCTCGTCGCCTTCTGACACCCGCCTAGACGTCCGGCCGCGACGGCCGCGCGGGAGGTCGGGGCGCCCCGGCGTCAGCCACCGCCGAAGAGCAGCCCCAGCAGTCCGTCGAACAGACCACCGCCACCGCCCCCGTCGTCGGACCCGTCCTCCTCGGGCGGGTCGCCGGGGGCGTCGTCGTCCCCGGAGCCGTCCCTGTCCGAGCCGTCGGGGTCGTCGTCCGGTCCGCCGTCGGCGGGCGGGCTCTGCTCCCCGGCCGGCGGCGCGGGCGCGGCGCCCCCGTCCGGTGTGCCCTCCCCGGAGGCCTCCTCCCCGGGAGCTTCGTCCCCGGGCTTCCCCGGGACCTCGGGGGAGGCGGGAGCGGTCGGCTCGGAGTCCGGGCCGGTGGGCCCGGCCTCGGGTTTGGCGTCGGAGGCGGTCGAGGCGGTCTCCACGTCCGAGGCGCCGGGACCGCGTTCGGCCTCGGCGGGGGCCGTGCCGATCATCGTGGAGGGGCCGCCCACGGCACTCGCCCACGCCCACAGGGAGACCGCCACCGCGACCGTGGCCAGGCCGGAGACGGCGGGCAGCGACCAGCGGCGGTGGTCGGCCCGGCGGCGCCGCGCCCCCTCGTCGTCCTGTTCCGGGCGCGGACCGGGGAGCGGGGTCGCCCCCTCCTCGTGCGCCGGGTGGTCCGCGGTGGTCAGGCGGTCTCCGGGCAGGGCCCGGGGGAGGGGGTCGGGGCCGGGCTCGAAGGCCTCCGGGACCTCTTCGGGCTCTCCCGGCACGCGGGACCGGTGCAGGGGGTAGCCCTCGCCGGTGAGCGGGTGCATCTGGGCGGCGATCCGGTCGCGGACGCCGGAGGACCCGGGGTCGAGGCAGGTGAGGAGCACCTGCTCGCGGAGGCCGGGCGGCGGGCCGGGAGGGCGCAGCAGCGCGAGGGCGGAGGAGACCTCGTGGACCTGGGCGCGCCACGCCGCGGAGCCGGGGGAGCCGATCCCCCCGGGGGCATCGGGCAGGGCCTCCCCGGCCCGGGCCCCCTCGGGAGGGGCCTCCCCCCGGTCGGCGAGGGCGGATCCGCCGGTCTCCTCCGCCAGGCACTCGGCCGCGCGGCGGATCGCGGAGCGGGTCAGCTCACCGCAGATCGCGGGGTCCAGGCCCAGGACGCGGGCGGTCGCCGAGGTGGGCAGCGCGTGCCGCAGGTGCAGTTCGACCAGTTCGCGGTGGCTGGCGGGCAGCCCGGCGAACATGCGGGCGACCGGGGCCTCGGCGGGCACCGTGGCCAGGCCGGTGTAGGGGCTGACGTGGGCCAGGCCGCGCCGCTGGCAGGCGGAGCGGACCAGGGCGTACAGCCAGGGGCCCCGGTCGGCGGGGTCGGAGCGGCGCGCGTCGAGGACGACGCCCGCCACCAGCCCGTCGTGCACGGCATCGGAGACCTGCTCCGGATCGTCTCCCAGGAGCGCCCAGGCGTACCTGTACAGGGGTGGGGCGAAGGCGTCGTAGAGCGCCTCGATCGCCGTCCGTGCTGGTTCGCCTGTTTCGCCATCTCTGGTCACGATTCTCCCCCGCTCAACCGTGACGGTAGCGAGGGGAGGGGAGCGGCGTGGAGATAAAGAGACAGCTGTGTCCCGAAGGTAAGAGTTCTGTTACCCGAATTTTCGTGGCCGGCCGGGAGCGGCCGCGGGGGCGGACCGGACCCGGCCGGCCGGAGAGGGGCGGGGCCGGTGCTACTCGCCGCCCCGGGAGGGCGAGCCGATCGCGACCATGCGCTCGACGGAGCGCCGTGCGCGCTCGGCCGTGTCTGCGTCGACCGTGATCTCCGTGGTGCCGTGGCGGAGGGAGCCGAGCAGCTTGTCGGCGTCGATCATCTTCATGTAGTGGCACTCGGCGCGGGAGTTGACCGCCTCGAACTCGGTGGTCGGGTTGACCCCGCGCAGCTGGTGCAGCATGCCGGTCTCGGTCGCGATCAGCACCTTCTTGGCGGTGGTGTTCTCGGCGGCGGTCAGCATGCCGCCGGTGGAGAGGACCTTCACGCGCTCCTGGGGGACGGCGCCGCTGCCCACGAGGTAGAGGGCGGAGGTGGCGCAGCCGCACTCGGGGTGGACGTACACCTCGGCGTCGGGTTCGGCGGCGACCCGCTCGCGCAGGGTGTGGCCGTCGATCCCCGCGTGCACGTGGCACTCGCCCATCCAGATGTGGATGTTCTCGCGACCGGTGACCCTCTTGACGTGGGCGCCGAGGAACTGGTCCGGGAGGAACAGGATCTCGCGGTCCTCCGGAATGGACCGGATGACGTCGGCGGCGTTGGAGGACGTGCAGCAGATGTCCGTCTCGGCCTTGACCGCCGCGGTGGTGTTGACGTACGCGACGACGACCGCGTCGGGGTGCTCGGCCTTCCAGGCGCGCACGTCCGCGGCGGTGACGGTGTCGGCGAGCGAGCATCCCGCGGCGGGGTCCGGCAGGAGGACGGTCTTCTCCGGGGCGAGGATCTTCGCGGTCTCGGCCATGAAGTGCACGCCGCAGAAGACGATGGTCCCGGCGTCCACGGTGGCGGCCAGGCGGGACAGCGCGAGGGAGTCACCGGTGTAGTGCGCCACGTCCTGGATTTCCGGGCGCTGGTAGTTGTGCGCGAGGATGACAGCGTCGCGCTCCTCTGCCAGGCGGCGGACCTCGGTGGCCCATTCCTGCCTGGTCATGGTGTCCGCCGTGGCGGTGACCGGTGCCATGTCCAACTACTTCCTTGGGGCTGTGGGCACGTCGTACGGACTCCGTGCCGTGAGAGGTCGATGCGGATGAACAGGTTTTCGTCTGTCAGGCACAAACCTGGTGCAGCTTAACATGACGAGGAACGGAAGGGACAGGGTGGACAACCCGGAAGCAAACGGACAGGTCAGGGCCTCCGTCTGCGGCGAGGCGGACCACGCGGTGCTGTCGGCGCACGAGGCGCTCGCCGTCGTCCTCCAGATCCGCGCGGGAGAACTGTGCGTCCTCCTGTGGCGCAGGGCCCTCCCCCCGTGCGAGGGGGAGTGGGCCCTTCCCGGCGGGCGGCTCGGGGCGGGTGAGAGCCTCGGCGCCTCCATCCGGCGCCAGCTCGCCCAGAAGGTGGACGTGCGCGACCTCTCCCACCTGGAGCAGCTGGAGACGCGCAGCGACCCCGACCGCCACCCCCAGCGCCGCACCCTGGCCACGGCCTACCTCGGGCTCGTGCCCGCGAACATCGACCCGGTCGTGCCGGCCGACACCGGCTGGCACCCCGCCGCGCTCCTGCCCCCCATGGCGTTCGACCACGCGTCCATCGTCCGCTCCGGCCACCACCGGCTGCGCGCCAAGCTCAGCTACACCAATGTCGGGTTCGCGCTCGCCCCGCCCGAGTTCACGATGTCGGAGCTGTCGGGCTACTACCGGGCGGCCCTCGGGCACGACGTGGCGGCCACCAACCTGCGCCGGGTCCTGCTGCGGCGCGGGCAGATCGAGGAGACCGGCCGCTCCGTGCCCTCCGGGCGCTCGGGCGGGCGCCCCGCGGCCCTCTTCCGCTTCCGCACACGGGGATTGGAGATCACCGACGCGTTCGCCGTGCTGCGACCGCCCGGCTGACCGGGGTCCCGGGGACGGTCACCGGCTCCGTCCGCCCCCGGAACGGTACAGGGGTGCTTGTAGACTCCCTGACCGTGACAATTCGTACCGTGGTGTTCGACGTCGGAGAGACGCTCGTCGACGAGACGCGCATCTTCGCGCGCTGGGCCGACCGCTTCGGCATCCCGCACATGGCGTTCTTCGGCACCATCGGCGGTGTCATCGCCTCGGGCGGGACCCTCACCGAGGGCTTCCGGCTCCTCGTGCCCGGGTTCGACCTGGCGCGGGAGAGCGCCCGGTGGCGGGCGGAGGACCCCGGCGGCGAGCGCGAGCACTTCGGCGTGCGCGACCTCTACCCCGACGTGCGCCCGGCCTTCGCGACCATGCGCGACGCCGGGCTCTCCCTGGTCGTCGCGGGCAACCAGCCGCCCGAGGCCGGACCCGCCCTGGCCGCCATGGACCTGGGCGTGGACGGCATCGGCATCTCCGACGACTGGGGCGTCGCCAAGCCCGCCCCCGAGTTCTTCGACCGGGTCGCGGAGCTCGCCGGCCGGAGCCGCCCCGGGATCACGCCCGGCGAGATCCTCTACGTCGGGGACCGCGTCGACAACGACGTCGTCCCCGCGCTCAAGGCCGGGATGCGCGCGGTCCTGCTCCGCCGCGGCATCTACGGCTACCGCCACTCGGCCATGGACGACGCGGCCCGGGCCGACGCCGTCCTGGACGACCTGTACCAGCTCGCCGCGTGGATCGCCGCTCAGGACTGAGCCGCCACCACCGCGGAACCGGCCCACGGGCCGGGCCCACGAACGGGCCCGGCCCGTTCGCGTGTCCGGACCCGGAAGGCCCCGCCGGCGCCCCCGGGCCCGGCCGCGTCCGGGACGGCGACGTCCTGCCCCGCCGCCGACGCCACCCGCCGCGGACACGAGGTCCCGGTCGGGTCACGGCCGAGACCATACCGTTTGATCCACCTGCACACGGGTAACGTGCGGACGGCCTGCTCACCGCCGTCTCACCACCACCCCGGTCCCCGAACGGAGACAGCCCGGCCGATGATCACATTCGAGGGCGCTGCCAAGCTCTACCCCGACGGCACGGTCGCCGTCGACGACCTGGACCTCACCGTGGAGACCGGACAGACCACGGTCTTCGTCGGTCCCTCCGGCAGCGGCAAGACCACGTCGCTGCGGATGATCAACCGGATGGTCGAGCCCACCGGGGGCGCCGTCCTCATCGACGGCGACGACATCCGCGGCCGCGACCCCGCCGAACTGCGCAGATCCATCGGCTACGTCATCCAGCAGGCCGGGCTCTTCCCGCACCGCACCGTCCGCGACAACATCGCGACCGTGCCGCTGCTGCTCGGCTGGAACAGGTCCCGGGCCCGGGCCCGGGCCGACGAGCTCATGGAGCTGGTCGGACTCGAACCCTCCCAGGCCGGGCGCTACCCGCACCAGCTCTCCGGGGGCCAGCAGCAGCGCGTCGGCGTGGCCCGCGCGCTGGCCGCGGACCCGCCCATCCTCCTGATGGACGAGCCCTTCAGCGCCGTCGACCCCGTCGTGCGCGCCAGCCTCCAGGACGAGCTGCTGCGGCTCCAGGCCGACCTGCACAAGACGATCGTGTTCGTCACCCACGACATCGACGAGGCGGTCCGCCTGGGCGACCGCATCGCCGTCTTCCGGCCCGGCGGCAGGCTCGCCCAGTACGACACCCCCGAGAACCTGCTGGCCGCCCCCCGCGACGCGTTCGTGGAGTCCTTCGTCGGCTACGACCGGGGCGTGCGGCGGCTGTCGTTCTTCCCCGCACGCGACCTGTCGCTGCGCGAGGACGTCGTGTTCGGCGACGGCACCCCGGTGACCGAGGCGGCCGCCGTCGCACGCGGCAAGGGCGAGCCCTGGGTGCTGGTCGTCGACGGCGACCGCATGCCGCTGGGGTGGGCCGCGGCGGACCGGCTCGACCGCGCCCCCGCCGGGGCCGCCCTCGGCTCGCTCGACCTCGCACCCTACGGCCACACGTTCGACGTCGGCGCGGACTCCCTGCGCGCCGCCCTCGACGCCGCCGTGCTCTCCCCGGCCGGCCGCGCCGTCGGCGTGGACTCCGACGGGCGCGTGGCCGGCGTGGTCACCCAGGACGACCTGGGCACCGCACTGTGGTCGGTGGCCGAGTGATGGGCGGGGCCTGGGAGTGGGCGGCCGGCGTCCTCGACTGGGGCGTGGCGAACTGGAGCTACCCGGGTGAGCCGGACCGGGGGATCCTGCCCCGCCTGACCGAGCACATGCGGCTGGCCTACCTGTCCATCCTCATCGGACTCGCGGTGGCCGTGCCGCTGGGCCTGGCGTGCGTGCGCTGGAAGGCGCTGTACCCGCCGGTGCTGACCGGCGTCAACGTGCTCTACGCGGTGCCGTCCATCGCCCTGTTCTTCCTGATGCTGCCCTACACCGGGTTCAGCGACTGGACGGCCGTCGTGCCGCTCGCCCTGTACACGCTGGTGATCCTGCTGCCCAACGTGGTGGACGGGCTCCGCCAGGTGCCGGAGCACGTGCGCCAGGCCGCCGTGGCGATGGGCTTCGGTCCGCTGCGTCGCCTGGTGTTCGTGGAGATGCCGGTGGCGGTGCCGGTGGTCATCGCCGGCCTCCGGGTGGCCTCGGTCGCCACCATCAGCATGGTCAGCGTCGCCTCCCTGGTGGGTCTGGGAGGACTGGGCCAGCTGATCCTCAGCGAGGGGTTCCGCCGCCAGTTCGACGCGCCCATCGTGGTCGGCGTCCTGCTCACCGTCCTGCTGGCCTTCGTCACCGACGCCCTGCTCGTGCTCGCCCAGCGCGGGCTCACCCCCTGGGCCCGCCGGGACGACAGGAGGAGCGGCCGGGGACGCAGGGCGGTCGCCCGCGCGTCCGCCGGGGCCGCCGCGCGTGCCGGGTCGGGAACCCCGGCCGGGGAACGCACCACGCCGGGGGAGAGGCAGCCATGGACATCCTGAACGAGCTGGTCGCGTGGTTCGCCGATCCGGCGCAGTGGACCGGGAGCGCGGGCATCCCCGCGCGCATGGCCGAGCACGTCTACTTCTGCCTGCTCGGCCTGCTGATCTCCGCCGTCATCGCCGTCCCCCTGGGACTGCTCACCGGGCACACCGGCGTGGGCGGGTTCCTCACCGCGAGCCTCGCCAACTTCGCCCGCGCCCTGCCGACCATCGGCGTCCTGTTCCTCATCGTCCTGGCGGCCGGGATCGGGCTCGTCCCCGTGGTCTGCGCGCTGGTGGCGCTGGCCGTCCCGCCGATCCTGGTCAACACCCACGAGGGCGTGCGCGGGGTGGAGCCCCGCCTGCGCGACGCGGCGTTCGGCATGGGGATGCGCGGCCGCGAGGTGCTGTTCAAGCTCGAACTGCCCGTGGCCGCCCCGCTCATCCTCATCGGGATGCGCACCGCGGCGGTCCAGGTGGTCGCCACCGCGACCATCGCCGCGTACGTGGGCGTGGGCGGGCTCGGACGCTACATCGTCGACGGCCAGGCCCGCCAGGACCTGACGATGATGCTGGGGGGTTCCGTGCTGGTGGTGCTGCTCGCGGTGCTCACCACACTCCTGTTCGCCGGGTTGCGGCTGCTGCTCGTCGCACCCGGGCTGCGCGCCGAGGCCGCGTCGGCGCGCTAGGCGGTCTCGGGCGCCGCATGCTGACGCAGTACTGAGAGAAGAGAAGGTTCGGACATGGACAAGAGGCTCGCCCTCGTCGGGCTCCCACTCGCAGCGGTGCTCATGACCGCCTGCGGCGGCAGCGACCCCTACGCGGAGGACGGGGAGGGAGGAGGCGGCGCCGAATCCGGCTCCGTCGTCATCGGCTCCGCCGACTTCCCCGAGAGCACCCTGCTCGCCGAGATCTACGGCCGGGCCATGGAGGCCGAGGGGGTGGACGTCACCTACCAGCTCAACATCGGCAGCCGCGAGGTGTACTACTCCCAGATCGAGTCCGGGAACCTGTCGGTGTTCCCGGAGTACAACGGCGCCACCCTGGCCTACCTCGACGACGAGGCGCCCAGCGGGAACAGCGAGGAGACCAACGCGCTCATCACCGAGGCGCTCCCCGAGGGCCTGGAGATCCTGGACTCCTCCAGCGCGGAGAACAAGGACTCGGTGACGGTCACCGCCGAGACCGCCGAGGAGCACGACCTGAGCACCCTCGCCGACCTGGCCGGCGTCGCCGGCGAGCTGACCCTCGGGGGGCCGCCGGAGTTCGAGACCCGCCAGCAGGGCGTGGTGGGCCTGGCCGACGTCTACGGCATCGAGTTCGGCGAGTTCCGCTCCCTGGAGGTGGCCCTGCTGACCCAGGCCCTCCTGGACGGCGACATCCAGGCCGCGAACCTGTTCACCACCGACCCGCAGATCGCGGTGGAGGACCTCGTGGTCCTGGAGGACCCGGAGAACCTGTTCGGCGCCCAGAACATCACCCCGCTGATCAACGGCGAGCAGGTCGACGAGACCGCCAGAGGCGCCCTGAACGCGGTCTCGGCGGCGCTCACCACGGAGGCCCTGACCTCGCTCAACGAGCGCGTCGTCGTCCAGAACGAGAACGCCGCCGACGTCGCCCAGGAGTGGCTGGAGGAGGAGGGGCTCGCCTAGCTGTACCGACCACAGAGGTCGGATACAGTCCGGCAGCGATGTGACGGCAAGTGAGGGCCTCCGACATGGGCGTGGATCGTCGAGATCGACACCGGAAGGTCAGGAGGCCCTCCGCGGCCCACATCGCCCACGCCGGCGCCGCCCTCACACCCGCCGTGCCTCCGGCCGGTCCGCGGGCGTGACGGCGGACCCCCGGGCGTGACGGAGGGCGTCGGGACCGGTGCGAGGGCGCGCCGGGCCCGGCGCCCTCCCGCCGTCCCGGAGAGGGACGGTGCGCGCGGGCACGGGCCCCGCCGCTCGGGCGGCGCCGGCCCTCCGGGACGGCGCGCGGTCAGTCCGGCGCCGGGCCGGTCGAGTCGCGGACCACCAGGTGCGCCGGGAGGACCACCTGCCGCGGGGCCTCCCCGGCGGCGGCCCGCGAGACCCGGTTCAGCAGCAGCTCCACACCCGCGCGCCCGGCCTCCTCGTGGGGGCCCGCGAGCGTGGTCAGCGCCGGCACGCAGAAGTCCGCGCCGAAGATGTCGTCGTACCCCACGACGCTGCGGTCCCGCGGCACGCGGATCCCGCGCTCCGCCAGGCGGCGCAGCATGCCGATCGCCAGCAGGTCGTTGTGGGCGACGAACGCCGTCGCCCCCGACACCAGCGCGGCGTCCGCCGCCGCGGCGCCGCCCGCCACGCGGGGCGAGAAGGTGCCCAGGCGTGTCGCCGCCATGCCGCACCGCCCCGCCGCCGCGCTCAGCCCCCTCCACCGCTCCTTCGCCTGCCACGACTGCTCGGGCCCGCTGAGGTACACCACCGACCGGTGCCCGAGGGAGGCCAGGTGGTCGATGATCTGCCGACTGCCGCCGCCGTTGTCGACGATCGCGCTGGGCAGCCCCTCGACCTGGCGGTTGACCAGGGCCATGTTGTGCTCCCGGGCCAGTTCGACGGTGGTCGCGTCGCTCATCCGGCTGGAGGCGAGGACGAAGCCGTCCACCGAGCGGTCCAGCCGCAGGATCTGCTCGCGCTCGTTGTCCGCGGACTCCTGGGTGTAGCCCAGGATGAAGGTGATCCCCGAGGCGCTGGCCCGGGCCTCGGCGCCCCGTATCGTGCCGAAGAAGTGCGGGTTGGCGATGTCGGGGACCAGGAGCGCGATCGTGGCCGTGCGGCCGGACTGGAGGGCGCTCGCCAGCGGGTTGGGCCGGTAGCCCAGGCGCTCGGCGACGTTGAGGACGTGTTCGCGGGTGACCGCGTTGACCCGCCGCGGGTCGCTGAAGGCGCGGGACACCGTGGACGCGGCCACGCCCGCCTCCCGTGCCACGTCGTAGACCGTGCTTCTCCTGACCGGGCTCATGGGGACTTTCTACGCCGGACGGCAACTTTTGGCAATCGCTTGCCATGCGCGACGACCGAAACCTAGAGTTCACAACCACGACATACGGCCTCCAGGAGCACGTCTCTGAACAGGGCGTATGCAACCCCCCGTTTGTCGAGTGGAGCCCGGGATGACCAATCCCCCCAGTACGTCCGGCGACGGGCCCTCGGGCTCGCGCCCGGCACCCGTCCGATGGCTGGAGACCGCGGAACTCGTCCTCGGCGCGCTGCTCCTGGCCATGCTCCTCGTCCTGATGCTCGTCCAGGCCGGCCAGCGCTACGTCCCCGGTGAGAGCTGGGTCTGGGTGGGGGAGCTCGCCCGGTTCGGCCTGGTCTGGCTCGCCTTCTCCCTCGTCGGGCACCTCGTCGGCCGCGACGAGCACATCACCCTCAAGCTCGTCGACTTCGTCGCCCGGGGCCGGGCGATGCGCGCCGTGTGGATCTTCGCCAACCTCGTCGTCGCGGCGACGTGCGGCCTGCTCGTCGCGGCAGCGGCCGACCTCGTGTTCGCGGGCGGACCGCAGACCACGCCGGTGATGGGCATCCCGATGGCCTGGACCTACGTGATCCCGATGGCCGGGCTCGCCGTGGCCGTGCTGCGCGCCCTGGCCAACGCGGTCCTCGTCCCGGGGCCGCCCGCGCCCGGCACCCCTCCCCCCGCACCGACCGACCACGAGGAGCCCACCCGATGAGCGCCGGCCTCGTCCTCCTGGGAATCGTCGTCCTGCTGGCCCTGCGCGTACCGATCGCCTTCGCCATCCTCGGGCCGTCCCTGGCGTACATGCTCCTGACCGACCAGTCCACCGGCCTGAGCCTGCGCACCGCGACGCAGGAGATCAACAGCTTCCCGCTGCTGGCCATCCCCCTGTTCATCCTGGTGGGCGTCGCCGCCAACCACACCGGTATCGCGGACCGCATCTTCGGCTTCGCGCAGGTCCTGCTGGGGCGCCTCCGGGGAAGCCTGGGCTACGTCAACATCGGTGTCAGCGTCGGCTTCTCGTGGGTGAGCGGCACCGCCCTGGCCGACGTCGCGGGCATGGGCAAGATGCTCGTCCCGGCGATGACCGACCGCGGCTACCCCAAGCGCTTCGCCCTGGGGCTCACCGCCGCCTCCAGCCTGATCAGCCCGATCATGCCGCCCAGCATCCCCGCGATCGTCTACGCCTCCGTCGCCGCGGTCTCCACCGCCGCACTGTTCGCCGCGGCGGTGGTCCCGGCGTTCCTCGTGGCCGCCGGACTCGCCCTCGCCGTCCACCTGTGGGCGCGCAAGCAGCCGCACCTGGCCGGCGAGCGGGCGACCGCCGGCGAGGTCCGCACCGCGGTCGTACGCGTCCTCGGCCCGCTGGGCGCGCCCCTCATCCTGCTCGGCGGCATCCTGAGCGGGCTCTTCACCCCCACCGAGGCCGCGGCGGTCGGCGCCGCCTACGTGCTCGCGCTCGGCCTCCTCTACCGCCGGCTGGACCCGCGCACCCTGTGGCGGATCCTCGTGGAGACCGCGACGACCACCGCGTCGATCGCGATCGTCCTGGCCGCGTCCGGCCTGCTCGGCTGGATCCTGGCCCGCGAACGCGTGCCGCAGGACATCGCGTCGTTCCTGCTGGGGCTCACCGACAGCCCGATCGTGTTCCTGCTTCTGGTGAACCTCGTGCTCATCCTCCTCGGCACGGTCCTGGAGCCCGTCGCCGCACTGATGATCACCGTGCCCGTCCTGCTGCCCATCGCGGCGCAGTTCGGGGTCGACCCCGTCCACTTCGGGATCATCGTCATCGTCAACCTCATGATCGGGCTGCTCACGCCGCCGATCGGAGGCGTCCTCTTCGTGCTCGGCTCGGCCACCCGCAGCCCCATGCACGAGGTGTTCCGCGGCACGGCGCCCTTCCTCGTGCCCCTGCTGCTCATCCTGGTCCTGCTCACCTTCGTGCCGGACCTCGTGCTCTTCCTGCCCCGGTACCTCGGCCTCTGAGCCGAGCTTCCCCGGGGCGCGCCCCTGCGCGGCCCCGCGCTCCGGGGAGCGGGGCCGGCCCCGACACACCGCCACCACCACCGCCGCCGTACGGCGGCACGACCCCCCCAGGGAGCACCGCATGCGCACCCCCCACCGCTGGACCGCCCTGGTCCCCGTCGCCGTCCTCGCCCTCGCGGGCTGCGGCGCCGACGAGGCCGCCGACGGCGAGATCACCCTCTCCTTCGCCAACAGCTACACCGCGGACCACCCCCACACCCGTTGCGGTCTCGACCTGGTCGCCGAGCGCGTCGCGGACGCCGGCGTCGGAGTGACGGTCGAGACCTTCCCCAACAGCCAGCTCGGCAACAACACCGAGACCTTCACCTCGGTGATGTCGGGCGACATCGACATGGACGTCCAGGGCTCCGCCGCGCTCGGCTCGGCGTACGAGCCGATCGGGGTGCTCGACGCGGCCTACGCGTTCGACGACGTCGACCAGATGTTCGGCTACTTCGACTCCGAGGAGTCCGAGCAGCTGAAGGCGGACTTCGAGGCCGCGACCGGCGTCAGGATCCTCGACGTCTGGTACTTCGGCGACCGGCACTTCACCGCGAACCGGCCCATCCGCACCCCCGACGACCTCAGCGGCCTGCGCATGCGGTTCCCCGACTCCCCGATCTACCTGGCCAACGCAGAGGCGATGGGCGCCACCCCCACCACCGTCGCCTTCGAGGAGGTCTACCTCGCCCTCCAGCAGGGGACCGCCGACGGCCAGGAGAACCCGATCCCCACGATCTCCGCCGACAGCTTCGACGAGGTCCAGAGCCACATCAGCCTCACGAGCCACCAGATCGGATCGCAGCTCGTCGTGGTCTCCGGCCAGAGCTGGGAACTCATGGACGAACGCCAGCAGGAGGCGCTCCAGGAGGCGGTCAGCACGGTCCGGGAGGAGAACCGCGCCTGCATCGAGGAGTCGGAGGCCGAGATCCTCGACCGGTGGGCCGCCGACGGGGCCATGGAGGTCGTGGACGACGTCGACGTGGACGCGTTCCGCACCAGGTCCAGGGACTACTTCGCGGAGCACCTCGACGAGGGGCAGCGGGCCCTGTACGAGTCCTTGCACTCCGGGTCGTAGACGGCCGCGGACCGGACGGAACACGGAAGGACGGGGGAGACGGACATGCGGCGTTCCATCGCCACGGTGTCGTTGAGCGGCACGCTGGAGGAGAAGCTCCGGGCGGCGGCCGAGGCCGGTTTCGACGGCGTCGAGATCTTCGAGAACGACCTCATAGCGTCGCCGCTCAGGCCCCGGCGGATACGGGCGCTCGCCGCCTCGCTCGGCCTGGGCATCGACCTCTACCAGCCCATGCGCGACATCGAGGGGGTGGACGACGACCGGTTCCGGCGCAACCTGCGCCGTGCCCGGGACAAGTTCGCCCTCATGGTCGAACTCGGCGCGGACACGGTGCTCGTGTGCTCCAACGCCACGGCGGCGGCCCTGGACGACGACGCCCGGGCCGCGGCCCAGCTGCGCCTGCTCGCCGAGACGGCGTCGGAGTACGGGGTGCGCGTGGCCTACGAGGCACTGGCCTGGGGAACCCGGGTCGACGACCACGAACACGCCTGGCGCCTCGTCCGGGAGGCGGACCACCCGTCCCTCGGCGTCTGCCTGGACAGCTTCCACATCCTCTCCCGTGACGGCGACCCGTCCGGGATCCGCGACATCCCGGGGGAGAAGATCTTCTTCCTCCAGCTCGCGGACGCGCCGCGCATGGCCATGGATGTGCTGCAGTGGAGCCGCCACTACCGCTGCTTCCCCGGCCAGGGAGGGTTCGACCTCACCGCCTTCACCGGCCACGTCCTGGCCGCGGGCTACACGGGCCCGCTGTCCCTGGAGGTCTTCAACGACGTGTTCAGGGCCTCGGACGCGCGGCGCACGGCCGCGGACGCCCTGCGGTCCCTGTCGCTGCTGGAGGACGGGCTGAGCCGGTCCGCGGGGGAGGAACCCGCCGCGGCGGAGGGGGAGGGCGCGCGCGGGGCCGTGCGGCTGCGCCGGCTGCCCGAACCGGTCCGCCCGTCCGGGTTCGCGTTCGTGGAGGTGGCGGCCGAGCCGTCGTCGGCGGAGCGCGTGCGCGTGCTGCTCGGCGCGCTCGGCTTCGCCCACACCCGGGACCACCGCTCCAAACCGGTGCAGCTGTGGAGCAACGGCGACGCGCGCGTCCTGCTCAACTCCAGCGACCCCCGGCTCGGGCACACCTGGAGCGGCGCCGCCTCCGTGACCGCCCTGGGCGTCTCCGTCCCCGACCCCGCCAACGCGATGCGCCGCGCGGAGCGGCTCCTGGCGCCTTCCCTGCCGCGCCGACGCGACCCGGCGGAGTCCGCGCTCAGCGCGGTCGCCGCGCCCGACGGGACCGCGGTCTTCTTCTGCGCGGACGGTCCGGGCGACGGCGAGCCGTGGCTGGAGGACTTCTCGGCCCCGCCCGTCGACGGCTACCGGGAGGGGGGCGGGGCACGGCTGACCGGCATCGACCACGTCGGGCTCCTCCAGCCCTTCGACCACTTCGACGAGGCGTCCCTGTTCTACCGCTCGCTGCTCGGCCTGCGCCCGGACACGAGCGTGGAGATGGCCGCCCCCGACGGACTCGTGCGCAGCCGGGCCCTCACCGACCCGGCGTCCGCCCTGCGCGTCGCCCTGCACGTGTCCGTCCTGGGCGGCGAGCACGCGGACACGGGCGGAGGCGCCCAGCACGTGGCGCTGGGCTGCGACGACGTCTTCGCCGTCGCGCGCTCCCTGCGCGAGGCGGGGGTCGCGCCCCTGGCCATCCCGGACAACTACTACGACGACCTCGCCTGCCGGACCGACCTGCGCCCCGACACCAGGGAGCGCATGCGCGAGGGCGGCATCCTCCACGACCGGTCGGAGGAGGGCGAGTTCCTGCACTTCTACACGCCGACCGTGGACGGGCGGCTGTTCTTCGAGGTGGTCCAGCGCGTCGGCGGCTACCAGGGGTACGGGGCCGCCAACGGCACCGTGCGCATGGCCGCGCAGCGGGCGGAGCGCTCCCGGTGAGCGGCGCGTCCGGCGCCCCGGGGCGGTCCTTCCTCGCGGGGCTCATCGGCGCGGGGATCGGCCCGTCGCTCACACCCCCCATGCACGAGAGGGAGGCCGCGAGGCTGGGACGCCGCCTCGTCTACCGGACGATCGACATCGACCGGCTCGGCATGGAGCCGGGGTCGGTCGGCTACCTGGTGGAGGCGGCGTCCAGGCTCGGCTTCGACGGGCTGAACATCACCCACCCGTGCAAGCGGCTCGTGCTGCCGGCCCTCGACGGGCTCTCCCCGGAGGCGGAGGCCCTGGGGGCCGTCAACACCGTCGTGTTCGGGGCCGGGGGAGCGGTGGGGCACAACACCGACTGGTCCGGGTTCGCGCGGTCGCTCCGGCAGGAGCTGCCGGACGCGCCCGGGGACCGGGTCGTGGTGCTGGGGGCGGGCGGCGCGGGGGCGGCCGTGGCCTACGCCCTGCTGGTGTCCGGTGTGCGGGAGCTGGCCGTGGTCGACGTCGACGGGACGAGCGCCGAGGCCCTCGCCGCCCGTCTGGCGGAGCGGTTCCCCGGGGCGGTCTGCCGTCCCGCGGGGACGGACGGGCTCGGAGCCGCCCTGGCCGGGGCCGACGGCCTGGTGCACGCGACGCCCACGGGCATGGCGCACCACCCCGGGATCCCCCTGGACCCCGGCCTGCTGCGCCCGTCCCTGTGGGTCGCCGACGTCGTCTACCGGCCCGTCCGCACCGAGCTGCTGCGCGCGGCGCAGGCGCGCGGCTGCCGGACCCTGAGCGGCGGAGGCATGGCCGTCTTCCAGGCCAGTGACGCGTTCGGCCTGATCACGGGGCTGGAACCCTCGCCGGAGCACCTGCACGCCCACTTCCGGGAGCTCATCGCCCGTGAGTGAGCGCCGTGCCGGGACCGGAGGGCTCCGGTCCCGGCACGGCCCCCGCGGTCAGTCCAGGGCGTGGTAGCGGCCGGAGCGGCGCACCAGGGCCGGACCCTCGCCCCGCACACCGGCCAGGCCGACCACGTCGGCGAGGTACACCACGTGGTCGCCGACCTCCAGGCGCTGCCGCACCGTGCACTCCAGGGCGGCCAGCGCGTCGTCCAGCACGATGGCGCGCGTGTGCCCGCCCCGGTGGTGGGGCTGGTCCGTCACCAGGAGTCTGGCGCTGGGGCGCCCCTCGGCCGAGAAGCGGCCCGCCACCACCCGCTGTCCGGCGCCGAGCACGTTCACGGCGAACGCCCCGGCGGCCCCGATGACCTCGGCCATGTAGCCCTCGGCGCCCACGCCCACCCACACGATCGGCGGGTCGGCCGACACCGAGCCGAACGCGGTGACGGTCGCGCCCACGTCGTCCCGGCCGTCGGCGACGGTCACCACGGTGACCCCGGCGGGCAGCAGCGCCATGGCGTCCAGGTACGGACCGGTCAACGGATGTCCCAGACGTCGGGCATCGTCAGCGGACCGGCCGCGGGCAGCCCCATCGCCACGGCCGCGTGCTGGAGCGGGCCCCACGCGCCGAGCACCGTCTGCGGCTGCGAGGCCGCCATGTCCTCGCTGGACTCGTGCTGGCGGATCCGGTCCAGCGGGTGCGCGCGCGGGAAGGCGCGCAGGGGCAGGGGGCCGGCGCCCGCCTTCTCCCGGGCCAGGCGCACGGCCGTCTCCAGGCCGCCCAGCTCGTCCACCAGGCCCCGCTCCTTGGCGTCGCGACCGGTCCACACCCGTCCCCGGGCGACCTCGTGGACCTGCTCGCGGGTCATCTTGCGCGCCTCGGCGACCTTGCCGGTGAAGTCCTCGTAGATCTCGTCGAGGAGCGCGTTCACCCGCTCCCACTCGGACTCGGTGAACGGCTTGCGGGTGTCGAACATGCCCGCGTGCTCCCCGGTGCTCACGGAGTCGCTGGTCACGCCGAACCGCTCCAGCAGCCCGCCCAGGACCGGCTTGCCGGTGATCACGCCGATGGACCCGGTGAGGGTGCCGGGCTGCGCGACGACCGCGTCGGAGCCCAGCGTCACGTAGTAGCCGCCCGAACCGGCGATGTCGCCCATCGCCGACACCACCGGGATGCCGGCCCGGCTGGTCAGCTCGGACTCGCGGCGGATCGCGTCGGAGGCGGTCGGTGACCCTCCCTGGCTGTCCACCCGGAACACGACCGCCTTGACCTGCGGGTCCTTGCGGGCGGCCCGGAACGCCGCCGTCACGGTGTCCGAACCCATGACGGTGCCGCCGCCCAGCGGGGACCGCCGGGTCCGTCCCAGGCTGATGGCCCCGGTCGCGGAGATCAGCGCGATGTACCCCGGTCCGCCCGCCGCGCGGGGGCGGGGCGCCGGGGTGTGCTTGCGGTGGTAGCGGGTGACGAACTGGAGCGAGGGCTCCGGGGCGGAGCCGTCCCCGGCCCCGTCCGCCTGCGACCGGACCTCGCCGAGGAGGTCGGCGTACACCTCGTCCCGGTAGGCCAGGCCGTCGACCAGGCCGGCGTCCAGGGCCTCCTTGGGCATGAACGGACCGCGCGAGACCAGCTCGCGCACCTTCTCCTCGGGCAGGCCGCGCGCCTCGGACACCGCCTCCACCAGCTGGTCGCCCAGCGACGAGACGATGCGGCCGGACGCCTCCCTCTGGGCCTCCGTGAAACCGGTCTCGGTGACGCTGTTGAGCGCGTTCTTGTACTCGTGGCGCCTGCCGACCTCGTAGGACACGCCCAGTTTGTCCAGGGCGCCCTTGAGGAACGTCACGCGCATCATCAGGCCGGTCAGCCCGAGCACCCCCGTGGGGGCCATGACCACGCGGGAGAACGCGCAGGAGAGGTAGTACGGGAGGTTGCCCTCGCCCGTCTCCCCGAAGGAGTCGGCCCAGGCCACGGCGGTCTTGCCCGCGGCGCGGAAGTCGGCGACGCAGTCGCGCAGCTCCTGGACCTTCGCGAACCCCAGCGACCTGGCGTCCACGCGGACCAGGAGCGCGGCCACCCCCGGGTCGCGCGCACCGCGGCGGATGCCCTCGACGATGTCCAGGTAGTGCTGCCGGCGCCGGTTCACGATCTGGCTGATCGGGTCCCCGGGGGCCTCGTCGGCCACCCCTTCCGTCAGGTCCAGCTCCAGTACCAGCGGCCCCCGGGGGCGCGGCCCGAACCGGGTGAGGGACAAGGGTTCTGTGATCTTCGCGAGGTCCACCATGGCCCCAGCGTAGTGGCCGCTGTCCAGCGACTCCCTCGCCCGTCCCGGCGGCGCCTCGGTTGTCGCGAACGTGCCGGGATCCTCGGGTTCGCACCGTGTGCCGGGGGCGCTATGGTCGACTGGGTTCTGACCACGGGACGCGGGAGAGGGACGACGCATGGCGGGCATCCACGGGCGACGGCATCGGGCGCGAGGCGTGCGCGCCGGGGCGGGAACGGCCGTAGCGGCCTCCGCACTGCTGCTACTGGGCGCCTGCTCGGGCGGCGCGGAGGAGGGCGGCACCGCGATCGAGCTGGAGCGCGGCGAGAGCGGCATGGTCCCGGCGGTCGAACCGCCCGGCCCGGAGGGCTTCACCCCCCAGACGGTCGAGGGCATCACCATCGACGTCCCCGACGGCTGGGACGTCCAGAACCAGGGCGGCACGCTGTGCGCGAGCCCTCCCGGCCAGGCCGCCTGCGCCTACGGGTCGGTGCAGCTGACCGCCCACGCGGCGGAGAACCACCCGCAGGAGTGGCCCTCCAGGGGCGGGGCCCACAGCAAGGCGGACGGCTGGGCGGACAACACCGACCGCTGCCGCAGCCTCAACACCGCGGCCTCCGGCGACATCGGGATCAAGGACGCCGAGCTGCGGGTCTCCGACTTCACCGAACACGCCGACACCCTCAAGTCGCACCACTCCGTCTGGGACGTCACCTGCGCCAACGACGACACCTTCGAGGTGCGCATGTGGTTCCTGCCCACGAGCGACGTCCTCCTGTACGTCTGGTCCGCCGACTCCCAGCACTCCGCCGTCTACGACCAGATGGCCGCCTCCATGGACACGACCGAGTACCGGAGCTGACACCTGGCGCGTCCGTCCCGGATTCGGCCACCGGTTGCGCCGTTCCAGTGTCCCCCGGGTCCCGTTAGGCCATAGGGTCGTACTCGTCACGGCAGAGGACGTCCGGGGCGGCGCACGGCCGCGCGGACGACGGCAGTTCAGGCGACAGCGCGAAGCGGGGTGCAGCACTGGTGACCACCATCGGAGCGGCGGGACGGGTTGGTCAGTACACGCTCGACAACGGATTGCGCCTGGTGACGGCGGCGGCCTCCACCGGCCAGGTCACCGCGGTCAACCTGTGGTACGGCGTGGGTTCCCGGCACGAGGTCCCCGGGCGCACCGGTTTCGCGCACCTCTTCGAGCACCTCATGTTCCAGGGCAGCGGCAACGTGTCCAAGGGCGAGCACTTCGAGGAGATCGAGCGGCTCGGCGGCGACATCAACGCCTCCACGTCGAGCGACCGCACGAACTACTACGAGACGGTCCCCGAGCACGCCCTGGACCGGGTGCTGTGGCTGGAGGCGGACCGCCTGGAGACGCTGCGCGACGGCATGACCCAGGAGGTCCTGGACAACCAGCGCGACGTCGTCAAGAACGAGCGCCGCCAGCGCTACGACAACCAGCCCTACGGCACCGCCCTGGAGCGCATCCTGCGCCTGGCGTACCCCGAGGGCCACCCGTACCACCACCCGACCATCGGCTCCATGGCCGACCTGGACGCCGCCGACCTCGACTACGTCAAGTCGTTCCACAAGGCCCACTACGGGCCGGACAACTGCGTGCTCACCGTGGTCAGCGACCTCGACCCCGAGGACGTCCTGGCCCGCGTCGAGAAGTACTTCGGGTCGATCCCCGCCAGGGACTTCGTCCCCGAGGCGCCCGACGCCTCCCTCGGAGCGCCCCTGGGCGGTCCGGTGCGCGACGCCGTCACCGAGACGGTGCCCGCCGCCGGGGTGTTCATCGGGTACCGCGTCCCCCCGTACGGCGAGCGGGAGTTCGACGCCGTGCACCTGGCCTCGGCCGTGCTCGGCCAGGGGCAGGGCAGCCGCCTCTACCGCTCACTGGTGGTGGACCGCCCCATCGCCGCCGACGACGGCGGCGCCGCGGCCGACATCCTGCCCTTCCGCTACACCGACAGCCTCCTGCTGGTGAACATGCTCGCCCGCGAGGGCGTCGACGGCGACGTGCTGGAGGAGGCCGTGCGCGAGGAGATCGCGAAGCTGGCCTCCGGCGTGACCGAGGAGGAGCTGGAGCGCGCCCGCGCCGTCATGGAGCGCGACCACCTCCAGTCCATCTCCAGCCCCGCCGGGCTGGCCGACAGCATCAGCAGCTGCACGCAGCTGTTCGACGACCCGGAGCTCGCCTACACCTGGCCCCGGCGCTGGGACGACATCACCGCGGAGGAGGTGCGGGCCGCCGCCGAGCGCCTGCTGGTCGACGACAACCTGCTCGTCGTCCGCTTCGACCCCGAGGAGTCCTCGGAGGCCGAGACCCTCCAGGCGGACGCCGAGGCGAACGCCGCCGGCGCCTCCTAGGGCGCGCCGCCACCCCTGGCCCTGTCACCGCAAGCCGCAGAAAGAGCCGCAGAGCATGCCGCAGACCCGCCCGCCACTCGGTGCCGTAGCGTCCTACTCCTTCCCGAAGCCCCAACGGGTCACTGTCGGGGGCGGCACCGTCGTCGCCATCGACGTGCCCGGCCAGCGACTGGTCTCCCTCCGCCTCGTGCACCCCCACGGGGGCGCCGTGGAGCCGCTGGACGCCATGGGCGTCAACGTGCTCACGAGCGAGGTGCTGGAGGACGGCCCCGACGGCAACAGCTCCCTGGCCCCCGCCCTGGAGCGCCACGGCGCCGAGTGGATGTCCCGCGTCAACTGGGACGGATTCATCACCGGCCTGGACGCCCCCGCCAACCGCGTCAACGAGGCCGTCCGCCTGTTCGCGGACGCGGTCCGGCGCCCCGCCCTGAACCCGGACGACGTCGTCCGCCGCCGCGAGCACCTGCTGGAGCGGTTCTGGCTGGAGGCCGCCACGGCCGGGACCCTGGCCATGCGCAGCCTCGGCGGCCAGCTGTTCACCGGCCGCTACGCCACCCCGCTCGGGGGAGGCCCGGTCCGGCTGGCCGACATCACCCCGGAGACCGTGGCGTCCTTCCACGCCGAGTCCATCGCCTCCGTCGCCGGGACCCTGGTGGTCGTCGGCGACCTCGACGGGATCGACCTGGAGGAGCTGGGCAAGACGGTCTTCGGCGACGCCGCCTCCGTCCCGGAGCGCGAGTCCTCCGTCCCGGCGCCGCCGCCCGGTGAGCTGCCCCGCATCCTGATCGTCGACCGCCCCGGCTCCGTCCAGTCGGCCCTGGTCATCGCGCACCGCGCCCCGTCCCGCTCGCAGGTCGACCTGCCCAGGGCCGAGGGCATCAGCGAGGTGCTGGGCGGCATGTTCACGTCCAGGCTCAACATGGAGCTGCGCGAACGCCTCGGCTACACCTACGGCGCCGGGTCCCGGTTCGACCTGCGACGCGACAGCGGCGTGTTCTTCATGTCCACCCAGGTGGAGGCGGACACCACCGCCCACTCCGTCACCTCGTCGCTGGAGCAGGTCGCCGAGCTCCGCGAGTCGGGCGTCACGGAGGAGGAGCTCACCGCGGTGCGCGAGTCCAACACGGTGGGCCTGCCCGTCAGCTACTCGACGGCGCGCTCCCTCGCGGGGGCCCTGGTCGACATGGTCGTCCACGACCTGCCGGACGACCACGTGGACCGCAACCGGGCCGGCTACGAGAGGCTGACCAAGGAGAGCCTGGACTCGGCCGCCACCGAGTACCTGCACCCGGAGGAGGCCGTCGTCGTGGTGGTCGGCGACGCGGACCGCCTCCGGCAGCCGCTCACCGACACCGGGATCGGCCCCGTCGAGGTCCGCGACCCGGAGTCCCTCTGGTCCTGATCCGGGGCGTGCGGGCGTGTCGCGCCCGCACGCCCGCCCCATGGCCGGGGCAAGGACGGGTAAAGGAGAGGCAGGTCATGGCATGCGCAGGTTTTCGTCGGACATAACGAAAGCGAACCTATGTGCCAGTGTTATGGCAACTACCAGCGTGGACTCGGCGTCCTGCTGGTATAACGAGTGATCCGTGCACCTACATGGTGACAGCGACCGCAATGCTCCGCAGGAGGCCACCATGGCCGGTGAATGGACCCGTGGATAACCGTGTCCTCCCTAGACAACCCTCACACACAGCGGCCCCGGGCGTCGCGCTCTTCCGAAGGTCCGGAGGTAGCCGGTATGGGCGACTCCGGTCCTGAGGGGCGCCTGCTCAAAGGGCGCTACCAGCTGGTGTCGGAGATCGCCAGGGGCGGTGTCGGCACGGTGTGGCGCGCCGTCGACCTGGTCATCGACCGCGAGGTCGCCGTCAAGGAGCTCAGACTCCCGGCCGACCTGAGCCGCTCCGAGCGCGAGTCCCTCCTCCAGCGCACCACGCGTGAGGCCCGGGTCGCCGGGCGCCTCACCCATCCGAGCCTGGTCACCGTCCTGGACGTCGTGGACGAGGACGACCGGCCGTGGATCGTCATGGAGCTGGTCGAGGCCTCCACCCTGGAGGAGCTGATCCAGGTGGGCGGCCCGCTGCCCTACCAGCGGGTGGCGGAGATCGGGCTCCAGCTGATCGACGCCCTCAAGGTCGCGCACACCGAGGGGATCGTCCACCGCGACGTCAAGCCCGAGAACGTGATGATCAGCCAGGCCGGGCGCGTGGTGCTGACCGACTTCGGGCTGGCCGCCTGGAACGGCGAGTCGGCGCTGAGCGCGTCGGGCCGCATCATCGGCTCTCCCGCCTACATCCCGCCGGAGAGGGCCAAGGCCGGACCGGTCGGGCCGGAGTCGGACCTGTGGTCCCTGGGCGCCACCCTGTACGCGGCGGTGGAGGGCCACCCTCCCTACGACCGCAAGGGCTACATCAAGATCCTGCGCCAGGAGCAGCTGGACGAGCCCGCGGAGGCCGCGAACGCGGGCCCGCTCGCGCCGGTGCTCGCCGGCCTGCTCCGCGTCGAGCCCGGCGAGCGGCTGACCGCGGAGAACGCCACCAAGATGCTGCGGATCGCGGCCCTGGCCCCGTGGGCGCCCGAGACCAGCGTGGAGACGGCCGCCTCCGGGGCCCGTCCGGCCGAGCCGCGTCCCGGCGAGGGCGGCGGGGACGAACAGGACCGGGAGTCGGCCCGCGAGCACTTCAAGGCGGGCGCCCACGTCCTGGCGGAGTCCATCAACGAGCGGCTGCGCAACAGCCCCGAGGCGATGAACTCGATCATGACGTCGATCCGCGAGTCCACGGACACGCTGGGGCTGACGAGTTCGGGCCGGCACGCGGAGAAGAGCATGCTGCCGGTGTTCGCCGGCGTCGCCCTCGGCGTGGTGCTCCTGCTGGCCGTCGTGCTCTGGGCCCTGCTCGGCCGCTAGCGGGCCGGCCGCGGGAGCGGCCGTCGCGGCCCGACGCCCCTGTCCTCACCGGTCCTGTGCCCGTGGCGGGGTTCGGCGCCGGGGCCCGCCGTGCGGGACCGCGGTGCGCAGGAGGCGGGCCGGGACCGTCGATCGGCGCGTGCCGCCTGCAGTTCGGGGTGGGGGTGTCCCCCGGGGTGTTGCGGGTCGTGCGGAGGGTGGGCGGAGCCCACCGACCAGCGCATGCCACCTGCGGTTCGGGGTGGGGGGTGTCCCCCGGGGTGTTGCGGGTCGTGCGGAGGGTGGGCGGAGCCCACCGACCAGCGCATGCCACCTCGTAGGGCCGGCGGGATTCGAACCCGCACTGTACAGCACCTAAAGCTGTCGTCTCCTGCCGGTTGGACTACGGCCCCGTCGGGACAACTGTACCGGGGACGCGGGCGGACCCGGCCGCCAGGCCCCGCAGGGCCGGGCCCGGCCGGGCCGCCGGAGGCCGGCGGGTCAGACGCCGAGTTCCTTCTTGAGGCGGTCGACGTGCCCGGTGGCCTTCACGTTGTAGAAGGCCTTCTCCACCTTGCCGTCGGCGCCGACGACGACGGTGGAGCGGATGACGCCCTGGACCGTGCGGCCGTAGTTCTTCTTCTCGCCGAAGGCGCCGTAGGCGCGCAGGGTCTCCTTGCCGGGGTCGCCGAGGAGGGTGAACGTCAGGCCCTCCTTCTCCCGGAACGCGGCCAGCTTGTCGGTCGTGTCGGGGGAGACGCCCAGGACGGTGAGGCCCGCCGAGCCGAACTCGCGGAGGTTGTCGCGGAAGTCGCAGGCCTGGGTGGTGCACCCGGGGGTCATCGCCGCCGGGTAGAAGTACAGGACGACGCGCTGCCCGGTGGAGGCCAGCACCTCGCTGAGGGTGACGGGCTTGCCGTCGGCGTCGTCGAGGGTGAAGTCGGGGGCCTGGTCGCCGGGCGCCAGGCGGATCGGGTCGCTCACGTGGTGTTCCCATCTGCTCGTCGGCGGGGCGGTGGGGCCCCGCCCGCTCACTGCTCCTACCGTAGCGAGCGCGCGGGGTGCCCCGGGGATCGGCGCTTCTTCACCTGTGTCAGGCTGGGTTTACCGGCTTCGGTTGCGATTCCGGTTCGGTTCATCCGCTTTGGGGGTGACCAGCGGTTCGATCACCTATTGTTGACCGCACTCGTGCTTTCGGTCGACCCGCTGGTGACGCCCTTCGCGCACCCGGGCGCCACGCCCCTCCGGTGGTGGTCGGCACGGCCTCCGGGCCGGAACACATCCGCTTCGTGTTGGGGAGTATTGGCGACGATGCCTGGATTCACACTCGACGAGGTCAGGGAGCGCACGCTCAAGGAGCGCGACTCCTGGCTGACGGTCTCCCTCGTGGACCCGGTCGCGGTCCGGCTCGTCCGCCTGGTCGCCAACCGGACCTCGATCACGCCCAACCAGCTCACGGTGGTCGCGCTCTTCCTGGGGCTCGGCGCGGCGGTCTGCTTCGCCCTGGGCTACCGGCAGTTCCTGGCCCTGGGCGCGGTCCTGTACATCCTGTGCTTCCTCGTGGACTGCGTGGACGGCAAGCTGGCGCGGCTCACCGGTTCGGAGTCCCTGTTCGGGTCGTGGATGGACTACGTGTCCGACCGGTTCCGGGTGCTGGTGTGCGCGGTCGCCCTCATGGGCGGGCAGTACGTCGTGTCCGAGGAGGTCGCCCCCGACTCCAACCCGGTGTGGTTCGTGTGGCTGGCCCTGGCCGTCGTCTTCCTGGACATGCTCCGGTACCTCAACGCCCTGCAGGTCTACAAGGTGCGCAGGGAGATGCGCTCGCACCTGGCGGCCGCACTGGAGAGGGCCCGTGCGACCCTGTCGATGCTGGAGCCCGAGGACGACGACACGGCCTCGGCCACCGGCGGCGGCGGACGCACGATGAGCGACGGCGGAGAGCAGGCGGTGCTCCGCCACGGCATCGGCGTGCTGGAGCAGATACTGCACAGCCAGAACGAGCGGGAGGCGCGCAACCACCGCACGGCGGGCAAGCAGCCGGACCTGACGCTGCCCAAGGTGGACCTCCACCAGGAGTTCCGCTCCCGCTTCCCCTGGTACCAGCGCTTCTGGTCGGCGCTCAACGCCAGGCGCATCAGGACGCACCTGGTGGGCGGTATCGAGTTCCAGCTGGCGGTGTTCGTGGTGGCTCCCCTGGCCGTCGCGGTCCTCGGCGCCACGTCGCTGATCGGCTGGATCACCGCCGCCGCGGGCGTTTTGCTTCTCGCCTTCGAGATAGCCATCATCTATAAACTGTGGTTGTCCACGCGGGACTTCTTCCGCGTGGTCGACGGAATCGACGGCGCGCTGAGATTCTCCGGTCCGTCCGACGGCGCGGAGGAGAGCCGGGACTCCGGCTCGGACTCGGACTCGGGCTCTCAGACGACCCTGCGCCAGTGGAGAGAGGCGGAGCCCCATGACGGGACGCGACACCGAACCGCGCCAGACCCCGGCTGAGATCCAGGCCGAGATCACCCGCGAACAGCGGCGGCTGGCGGAGACCCTGGACGAGCTGAGTGAGCAGGCCCGGCCTGCCAACATCGCCCGTAGACAGATCGGGAGGGCCCGCGAACGCGGCGCACGGATCGTCGACGAGGCACGCGCCCTCGTGGTCGGCGGAGGCGCTGTGCGTGTGGAGAGCCACCTCGTGGCCCCCGAGGAGGGCAGCATCGTCATCAAGGGCGATGACGAGGTCGTGACCACCTACCAGTCGCGCCGCCGGCTGCCCCCGGAGGCGCTGATCCTCGCGGTCGGCGTGGGCGCGGTGATCGCCGTGGGCGTGGTGGCCTGGGCGGTCCGCCGCCGCGGGTAGCGGAACCGGTGGGAGGGGCCCGTGCGCTCGGTGCACGGGCCCCTCGTCGTACGGGCGGTCCTGTGTTCAGGCGGCTCCGGGCCGCTCCGCGGGCGCCGGTGGCGCGGCCCGGAGCCCGGGCCGCCGCCCGGCTCAGAGGAAGGTCCGGCCCTCGCCCCGGTAGGTGGGGACGGCGCCGACGTACTCGCCGGTGTCGGAGTCGACCAGGTGCAGGGTGTCGAAGCGCTCGCAGAGCTCGCCCGCCTTGGCGTGGCGCATCCACACGCGGTCGCCGACGGCGAGGCCGTCGGCCGCGGCGCCGACGAGGGGGGTCTGCACCTCTCCCGCGCCCTCGTTGGCCGTGTAGGACAGTCCTTCGGGGAGGTGGGGGATGGGCGCCCGGTGGGGGTCGACGGGCCCGGAGGCGGGGTAGCCGCCCCCGAGGGCGGTCACCACGCCCGGGGCGGGGCGGCGCACGACGGGGAGCGCGAAGAGGGCGGCGGGGCGGCCGCGGAAGGCCCGGTAGTGGTCGAACAGGTGCGGGTGGAAGAGGCCGGACCCCGCCGCGAGCTCCGTGACGGCCTTCTCCCGGCCGGTGGTGTGGAGGCTGCCGGTGCCGCCGCCGTTGACGAAGCGCAGGTCGGCGACGGCGCCCACGGCCCGCACGACGGCGGCTCGGCGCCGGGCGAGCTCGACCGCCGATCTTCGCTGGACGGCGCGCAGGACGCGCGCGTACAGGGGGCGCCCGGGAGGGGCGTCGCCCACCCCGGCGATCTGCCCCTCGTAGGCCATGATCCCGGCCAGTTCCAGCCCGGGCCGCTCGACGACGGCGCGGGCGAGCGCCGCCGCCTGTGCGGGGGTGCGCACGGGGGAGCGGAAGGAGCCGATGCGGGCGCGGGAGCCGAGGGGCTGCCAGCTGGTGTCGATGTCCAGGCAGACGCGGACGGGCGGGGCCCCGGCTCCGCGCGCGCCGGAGGCGGCCGCGTCGGCCACGGCGGCGCTGATCAGGTCCAGGTGGGCGGTGTCGTCGACCATGACGGTGACGGTCCGGGCGGCGGCGGGGTCCCCCGCGAGCCGGGTGAGGGCCTCCCGGTCGACGGTGGGGTAGGCCACGAGGATGTCGTCGTCCAAGGGGCCCTCGGAGTCGCCCTCGGCCAGCCAGAGCGCCTCGGGGAGGGTGAAGGCCATGATCCCCGCGTAGCCGGGGAGGGCGAGGGCGGTGCGGAGCAGGGCGCGGCTGCGCACGGACTTGCTGGCGATGCGGACGGGCTTGCCGTGGGCCCGGCGGGTGAGGTCGGCCGCGTTGGCGCGGAAGGCGGCCAGGTCGACCATGGCGAAGGGGGCTTGGAGTTCGCGCGTCGCGGCCTCGTACTTCTCACGCAGGCTTGTCATGCGTCCGAGGATGCCAGAACATGAATGTGTTTCATATTCCCGGTGGTGAACGGTTCGGTGAACCCTGTGGCCGGGACGACGCCCCGGAACCGCTCCGCCGGGCGGCCCGGGTCGATATCCTGGGGCGTCACGGCTGATCAGCCGGTCCGACCCCAGGAATGGTTCTTTCCCATGAGTGAGCGCGAGTACGTCCTGACCCTTTCGTGTCCCGACAGCAGGGGCATCGTCGCGGCAGTGGCCAACCTGCTGTCCGACCACGGTTGCAACATCACCGAGAGTCAGCAGTACGGCGACCACTACACGGGCCGCTTCTTCCTGCGGATGCAGTTCGTGGCGGAGCGGGGCGGCGACGGGCCGGTCGGCGAGGACGTGCTGCGCGGGGCGTTCGCGGCGCTGGCGGGGGACTTCGGGTCCGATTCGGGCGAGGCGTTCGTCGAGTGGACGCTCAACCCCCGCGACGTGCGCCCGCGCATGATCGTCATGGTGTCCAAGTTCGGCCACTGCCTCAACGACCTCCTCTACCGCCAGCGCAGCGGGCTCCTGGACGCCGACATCGCCGCGGTGGTGTCCAACCACCCGGACCTGGGGTTCCTCGCGGACTCCTACGGCGTGGACTTCCACCACCTGCCGGTCACCGCGGGGAACAAGCCGGAGCAGGAGACGCGGCTCCTGGAGCTGGTGGACTCCTACGACGTGGACCTGGTCGTCCTGGCCCGCTACATGCAGGTGCTCTCCGAGCAGCTGTGCACCAAGATGTCCGGTCGGATCATCAACATCCACCACTCCTTCCTGCCGAGTTTCAAGGGTGCGCGCCCCTACCACCAGGCCCACACGCGCGGGGTCAAGCTGATCGGTGCGACGGCCCACTACGTCACCGCCGACCTGGACGAGGGGCCCATCATCGAGCAGGAGGTGTCCCGGGTGGACCACACGCACAGTCCGGAGCAGCTCACCGCGATCGGCCGGGACCTGGAGTCGGTGGCGCTGGCACGCGCGGTCAACTGGCACGCGCAGCGCCGGGTCCTCCTCAACGGGGGGAAGACGGTCGTCTTCGGCTGACGCCGGGGACACGGCCTCCTCGGCGGATCGCCGGGCGGGACCGCTTTTCGGACTCAGGGGCGCCTTCCGGGGCGCCCTTTTCGTTTTCCCGCGACGCAGGGGTGTGTCGTGCCCGTGGAGGCGGGATGGGAAAGACTCTCTCCTCTTCTGACCAGCGATTCGTTACTCAAAGTATCTTGGCCGCTACGTACAGTGTGTATATGGTGTGTTTAGTTCGGAACTCATCTGGCCATCCCTTGGCGCAGATACCGGGTTTCGGTCCGAAATCTCCGAGAGCAATGCGCTCGGAGGAGGGGGCAGAAAACATGGGCAAGCACTTCGACGACGCCGCCGGCAAGGCCAAGGAGGCCTACGGCAAGGCCGCGGGGGACCGCGGCAAGGAGGCCGAGGGCAAGGCGGACCAGGCCAAGGCCGATGCCAAGGACAAGGCCGACCGGGCCAAGGACAAGGCCAAGGACGCGAGCGAGAAGGCCAAGAACGTCTTCAAGCGCTGACGACCGCTGTGACCACGGGGTTTCTGCACACTGCGCAGGGGGGACCAGTGTCGGACATCAGGACCGAAGCGAAGGTGCCGGGCGCCCGCGAGGCGGGCAGGGGGGACGCCTCCGGCGACGGGGGAGGACGCACCCAGATCGCGGACGGGGTGGTCGCGAAGATCGCCGGGATGGCCGCGCGTGAGATCGGCGGCGTCCACGCGATGGGCGGCGGGACGGCGCGCGCCGTCGGCGCCGTGAGGGACGCCGTGACCGGCGGCGGCGCCGACCGCGGCTCCGTCTCGCGCGGGGTCTCGGTCGAGGTGGGCGAGCGCCAGGCCGCCGTGGACATCGACCTGGTCGTCGAGTACGGGGCCGCCATCCAGGACCTCGCGGCCTCCGTGCGGCGCAACGTCGCCACGGCGGTGGAGCGCATGACCGGCCTGGAGGTCACCGAGATCAACATCAGGGTGGACGACATCCACCTGCCCGACGAGGACCAGGACGACGACTCCGACGACTCCGGGCCCCGGGTCCGGTAGTGGCGGCCGGCGGTGGGGACCCGGGCGAGGTGGCCCGGCGCGTGGCCGAGGAGGCCGTCCGCTTCCCGGACGTGGTGGAGCTGTCGTCCGGAGGGTTCGGAACGCTGGCCACCCCCGTGCCCGGCGGACGCGTGCACGGCGTCGCGGTGCGCTCGGACGGGGTCGAGGTGGGCGTCGTGGTCCGCTTCGGGAGACCGCTGCCGGAGATCGCAGCCGAGCTGCGCCGGGGCCTGGCCCCGCTGGCCGGCGGCCGCACCGTCCACATCTCGGTGGAGGACGTGGTCGCCGGTCTCGGCGACGGCAGCCGGACGGGGCTCTGAACGTGGAAGCAACAGGTGCTGGACAAGAGGGGGAAGCCATGTGGCCCATCGTCGGCCTGTCCTACGGGACGGTACTGGGGCTCGCCGCCGCCTTCGGCGGGTTCGCGGCCTTCGCGCTGGTCCTGGTTCTGGGCCTCGTCGGGTTCGTCGCGGGCCGGGCGATGGAGGGCGAGATCGACCTCGGCGAGATGTTCTCGCGGCGATCGGCCTGAGGCGGGCCCCTCGGACGGGCGAGGGCGCCGCCGACACACACGCCCCGGAGGGAAGGAGCGGTCGTGGCCGGAGTGCGGACCGATACGGTCCCCAGGCAGAGGGAGCACCCGCCCGGCGGGCCGGACCACGGGCGGCACGAGCGCGGACACGGCCCCGCGGGCCGCACCGTCATCGAGCCCGGAGTGGTCGAGAAGGTCGCGGCCCGGGCCGTCCGCGAGGTCGAGGGGGCCCGCGCGGCCAGGTCGAGGGCCGCACGGGCGAAGGTGAGCGGTGACGTGGTCCTCCTGCGGCTGCGGATCACCGTGCGCTACCCGCGCTCGGCGCGGGAGGTCGCCGCCCGTGTCCGCGGACACGTCAAGGACCGGGTCGAGCGGACCACCGGCAAGCAAGTCCACCACATCGACATCGAGATCGCGGAGCTGGTGCGCTGACATGACCACCGTGGAAGAGGTGCTCGGCCGCCCGGACCAGGGCGTCGACCGTCGGGCGAAGCGGGTGGCGGTCCATACCTTCCGGCCGAGGAGGTCGTGGCCCGCGGTGATCACGGGGCTCGTGATCCTCCTCGTGGCCGTCGTCGCCGCCGCCGAGGTGATCTCCGCGCTCGCCGGGAGCCCGCTGCGGCTCATCCCGGTGGGCGCGGCCACCGGATACGCCGGGGCCACCACCTGGTCCGCCCCCTCGGTGCAGATCGCGTCGGCCGTCCTGGCGCTGATCGGCCTGGCGCTGATCGTGGCAGCCCTCACGCCCGGGCACGGGCACTGGACCGCGCTGCGCACCGACGACCCCGCACTGGTGGTGGGGCTCACCAGGCCCGCGCTGCGCCGTGCGGTGGCCGCGGCGGCGCACGAGGTCAGCGGTGTCGACGCCGTGAACGTCGCCGTCCGGGGCAACAGGCTCCGGGTGCACGTGCGCACCGGTATGCGGGAGGCCGCGGGGCTGCCCGCGGAGGTGACCGCGGCCGTGGAGCGGCGGTTGGAGGAGCTGGCGCCGCTGCGCAGCATGCGGATCGCCACCCATGTCAGGTACGCGGAGGTGTGACCGTGGTGCGAGACAGGGCCCGCAGGTCAGCCCGGGGGAACCGGTGGGGCCTCGCGGTCGTGGGTGCGGTCCCGCTCGCCGCGGGGCTGGCGGCGCTCGCCGCGGGGCGCGGGCTGTTCGGCGCGTCCCTCGCGGAGAGCCCCCTGCTCAGCGCGTCGGCGGCCGACTTCCTCGGACGGCCGTGGGTGCCGTACGCGGCGGTCGCGGTGGCGTTCGTCGCCGGGTTCCTGGCGCTGCGCTGGCTGATGATCCAGGGGCTCAACGACACCGTGGGGCGCCTGGTCCTGGACAAGGGCAACGACGGCCGGGTGGAGATGTCCGAGAGCGTGGCCCGCGGAGCGCTGGAGCAGGAGGTCGCGGACTACCCGGGTGTGCGCCGCGCACGTGCGAGGCTGACGGAGTCCTCCGACGCGCCGCACCTGCGGCTGGCGCTCACCCTGGACGACGACGCCGACGTCAGGGGGGTGTGGCAGCGGGTGCGCTCGGACGCCCTGGCGAACCTGCGCAGCTCTCTCGACCTGGAGAGGGTGCCCGCCGTCGTGCGGATGTCGATGACCGCTCCGGCCAAGAACCCCCGGCGGGGCCTCGCCTGAGGGGGAGGGCCCGGGCGGACCCTCCCCGGCTCGGCGCGGCGACCATCCGTCCTCGACCACGCAGCGGGCCGGCGCGAGGCGCCCACGGGGCCAGGGGTGCGTCGGCACGGGTGGTGCGGGTCGCAGAGGGCCTTCCGGTGAGTCGGTGCAGATCCAGACGATCCACACCGATACCGGAGGCCCTCTTCGCCTGGGCCGGGCGGGGTGGGCGGTTCCCGACCTCAGTGGCCAGCACACCTGGGCGTGGTCCGTGGGTGCTTTCGGTGGGCCCGGCGCTCGCGCCGATCGCCGCGGGCCCGGGACGACCCGCGGAACACGGCCTACGCCAGGACGGCGTCCGCGTCGCCGCGCTCGTGCCGCACGCGGCCGTCGCGCAGCACGGTGCGCACGTTGCGCTCGGGGTCCGCGAGCACCCCGATGTCGGCGAGGGGGTCGCCGTCCACGACCAGCAGGTCGGCACGGGCGCCGTCGCGCAGGGTGCCGACGACGCCCTCCAGGCCGAGGAGCCGGGCGGCGTTGACGGTGGCCGAGCGCAGGACGTCGGCGGCGGGCTGGACCCGGCCGCGGATGGCGAACTCCCGGCTCTGGCGGTCCTGCATACCGCCGAGGAGGTCGCTGCCGAAGACCAGGTTCACCCCGGCCTCGTGCGCCATGCGCAGCGCGTCCATGCCGCGGGTGAGGACGGTGTCCACCTTCTCCTGGCTCGCGGCGGGCAGGCCGTAGGCGGCGCCCTGGAGGGACAGTTCCTCGTAGGTCACGAGCGTGGGCACCAGGAAGGCGTCGTGCTCCAGGAACAGCTCGACGCTGCTCCGATCGATGAGGTTGCCGTGCTCGATGCAGCGCACGCCCAGGCGCAGGCCCCGGTTGACGGCGCGGGCGGTGTAGGCGTGGCCGGTGACGTAGCGGTTGGCGGCCTCGGCCTCCTCCACCACGGCGCGGATCTCGTCCTCGGAGGACTGCGTGGAGTCGATGCGGTCGGTCGGGGAGGCGACCCCGCCCGACAGCATGATCTTGAGGTGGTGCGCGCCGGTGCGGAGCTGTTCGCGCGCGGCCCGGCGGAACTCGTCGGGGCCGTCGCAGACCACGCCGGCGCCGGGGCAGCAGGCGTGGGTGTCGTTGCCCTGGCGGCCGGGGCCCCGGAAGTCGCCGTGCCCGCCCGTCTGGGAGAGGGCCTTGCCGCCGAACATCAGCCGGGGACCGTCGACCAGCCCCTCCTCGACCGCGAGGGCCAGGCCCCAGTCGCCCCCGGCGACGTCGCGGACGGTGGTGAAGCCGCGCTTGAGCATGGCGTTGAGGGACGTGGCGGCGTAGCTGGCGATGTAGGAGGGCGAGTGGTCCATGGCCGCGCCGAGGTCGGCGCTGAAGGCGGTCGCGTGGATGTGGCCGTCGATGAGGCCCGGCATGAGGGTGGCTCCGCCCAGGTCGACGACCTCGACGGCCCCGTCCTTCTCGGGGGCGGGGCCGCGGCCGCTGCCCGCGATGAGCCCGTCCTCCACGAGCAGCCAGGAGTCCGGCGTCCTGGTGCCCGCCTCCGGGTCGAGGAGGCCCGCCCCGGTGAAGAGGAGCGGCGGCTGGGACTGGCGGGTCATGTGTACCTCCGATGGAACGGCTCGGCGTGTGGGCCACGCATCTGCAATATATGTTGCATCAAAGGCGCGCGGACGGCCAGGGGGTGGTATCGCTTGGTGGACGCGCGGCCCGGGGTGTTCCGGCCGCGCCGGGACGGAGGGGTGATGGCGGACTGGATCGAGGCCGCGCTCGGCGACGGGCGCCTGGGCCGCGCGGCCGAGCGCGTGGTCAGGGTGCTGCGGGACCAGCCGAGGTTCGCGTCCTACGCGAGCACCGCGGAATTGGCCGAGCGCGCCGGGGTCAACGTCGCCACGGTGGTCCGCGCCGCGCAGGCCCTCGGGTTCAGCGGCTGGCCGGCGCTCCGCGTCGAACTGCGCTCGCGCTACCTGGCCTCCCTCAGCGCGGGGGAGGTGCTGGCCGAGCACGCCGGGTCCGACGCCGACCCGGTCCGGGCGGCGGTCCGCGCCGACCGCGAGGGGCTGCGGACCCTGGAGCTCACGCTCGAACCCGGCAGGGTGCGCGCGCTCGCCGCCTCCATCCACGCCGCGCGCAGGACCAGGGTGGTGGGTTCGGGCACCTTCGCGGCGCCCGGCCTGCAACTGGCGCACGCCGCCGGGATCATGGGCTACGACGTGGAGCGGTTCGACGTCGGGGGGACGGCGCTGGTCAACGCCCTGGGGCGGATGGGACCGGAGGACCTGCTGCTGGCGTGCGACCTGTGGCGGCTGCCCACCGCGCTGCGCGCCGCGGTGAGGGTCGCCGGGCAGCGGTCGGTGCCGGTCGCGGTCATCACCGACCGCAGGGACTCCCCGCTGGCGGAGGGCGCCGCGCACCTGCTGCTCGTCCCGAGCGAGGGGGTGGGCATGTTCCCCTCGCTGGTCCCGGCGATGTCGGTGATCCACGCGGTGCTGGCCGAGCTGGCGCGGATCGGCGGGGACGGGGTGCTGCGGGCCGTGCGCGACACGGAGCGCCTGTGGGAGGAGACGGAGCTCTTCTGAGCGACGGCCGGGTGGATGACCTGCGGCGACGGAGTGACGCGCACATGACGTGATCAGGATCACGTTCTTTGCAATAAGTGTTGCACTTCACTGGCGCGGCTGCTTTCATGGCGGACGGATCACCGCCGGTGGTCTCCCCCCGTGCCCATCCCCTGAACCGAACCTCGCAGGTGGCCAATGCAGACGACCCATCTCGTGATCCTCGCCGTGTACATCCTGGCCATGCTGGGGATCGCCCTCTACTTCCTGCGCTCCGGCAGGGTCAGCGGCGGTGACGACTTCCTCTTCGCCGGACGCAGCCTCCCCCGCCCGGTCATGATCGCCACCATGCTGGTCACCTGGGTCGGGTCCGGAACCATCATCGGCGGCGCCAACTTCGCCTACACCTACGGGCCGACGGCCGGGCTCGTCTTCTTCGCGGGCACCCCGCTGGGCATCCTCGTCCTGCTCCTGGCGGCCCGCCGCATCCGGAGGGCGTCCAGGCACACCATCCCCGAACTGCTGGAGGTGCGCTTCGGGATCGGGGTCCGCACCGTCGCGGCGGTGGTCACCACCATCGCCTTCCTGGGGCTGACCGCCTCGCAGTTCGTCGGCGGCGGGTACGTCGTCAGCCTGGTCACCCCGCTGTCCGCCACCCAGGGGACCGTGCTCATCGCCGTCGTCGTGACCCTGCTGACGATCAGCGGCGGCCTGTTCTCGGTCGCCTACACCGACTTCGTGTCCGCCATCCTCATCGTGCTCGGCCTGTGCATGGCGCTGCCCCTGGTGTTCGCCGCGGTCGGCGGTCCGGGCGCCTACTGGGACGGGCTGCCCGAGCAGGCGCGGACCTTCAGCGGCGGGCTGAGCGCGCTCCAGCTCCTCGGCTACTTCCTCCCGCTGTTCCTGCTGCTCCTCGCCGACCAGAACATGTACCAGCGCCTCGCCGCTGCCAAGGACGAGCGCGACGCCAGGTCCTCCACGCTGGGCATGCTGGTGGGCAGCTTCTTCGTCTTCATCCCCGTCGTCCTGCTCGCCACGGCCGCCGCCGTCCTCATGCCCGGCATCAACGGGGACATGGCAGTTCTCGCCCTGGCCTCCGAGGGCTACCTGCCCGCCGTCCTGGGCGGCCTGATCCTGGCCGGCGCGGTCGCCTTCGTCATCACGACGGGCTCGTCGTACATGCTGTCCGGAGCCTCCAACGTCGCCTACGACCTGTACGCGCGGTTCGTCGGGGACCGGGTGAGCGAGCGGAGCAAGCTCGTGGTCCAGCGGCTGTCGGTCCTGGGCATCGCGCTCGCGGGCCTGGCCCTGAGCCTGTACTTCCCGACCGTGCTCGAGCTCCAGATGTACTCGTACACCGTCTACGGCGCGGCGATCACCCCGGTGGTCCTGTCGGTGCTGTTCTGGAAGCGTGCGACCACCGCCGGAGCCGTCGCCGCCCTCGTCGTGGGCGCGGCCACGACCATCGGCTGGCAGCTGGCCGGGACCCCGGCCGGCCTGAACGGGGTCATCGCGGCCCTGCCCGCGGCCCTGGTCGCCCTGGTCGTCGTCAGCCTCCTCACGAAGGCGCCGGACCCGGAGAGGGTGGCCGCCGCCGTCGCGGCGCCCGAAGCCGACACCGGCGCCGAGGCCGACGCCTCGAAGTGACCCGCCCCCGGGCCGCGCTCACGCGCGGCCCGGCCGGCGTCCCCGCGCAGCCGCAGGCGGGGCTCCCGGTCGACGCGGGCGGCCGGAGCCTCAGCACTCGATGACGTTGACGGCGAGGCCGCCGCGCGAGGTCTCCTTGTACTTGTCCATCATGTCGCGGCCGGTGTCGCGCATGGTGCGGATGACCTTGTCCAGCGACACGAAGTGGCTGCCGTCGCCGCGCAGCGCCATGCGGGTCGCGCTGATCGCCTTCACGGAGGCGAGGGCGTTGCGCTCGATGCACGGCACCTGCACGAGGCCGCCGATCGGGTCGCAGGTCAGCCCCAGGTTGTGCTCCATGGCGATCTCGGCGGCGTTCTCCACCTGGGCCGGGGTGCCGCCCAGGACCTCCGCCAGGCCGGCGGCGGCCATCGAGGAGGCCGAGCCCACCTCGCCCTGGCAGCCGACCTCCGCGCCCGAGATCGACGCGTTCTGCTTGAACAGGATGCCGATCGCGGCGGCCGTGAGCAGGAAGCGCACCACGCCCTCGTCGCCGGCCCCCGGGCTGAAGTGCAGGTAGTAGTGCAGCACGGCCGGGACGATGCCCGCGGCGCCGTTGGTCGGAGCGGTCACCACACGGCCGCCCGCCGCGTTCTCCTCGTTGACGGCCAGGGCGTACAGGGTGATCCAGTCGCTGCCGCGCATCGGGTCGGGGTCCACCCCGGTCGGCGCCAGCAGGCCCGCCTCGTCGCAGTTCCCGCCCAGCTGCCGGTACAGGCGGTGCGCCCGGCGCGGCACCTTCAGGCCGCCGGGGAGGCTGCCCTCGGTCATCACGCCCCGGCGCACGCACTGGCGCATCGCGGTCCAGATGACCAGGAGCTCCTCGCGGATCTGCTCGGGGGTGCGTCCGAACGCCTGCTCGTTGTCGAGCATCACCGCGCTGATCGACTTCCCCGTCTCCGCGCAGATCGCCAGCAGTTCCTCGGCGCTGTCGAACGGGTGCGGGACGACGGTGGCGTCGGGTGTGATCCGGTCGGCTCCGGCGGCGCGCTCGTCCACGACGAAGCCGCCGCCCACCGAGTAGTACACCTTGGAGGCCAGTTCGCCCCCGTCGGCGTCCAGGGCCGCGAACCGCATCCCGTTCGGATGGTCGGGCAGGCTCTCCCGGCGGCGGAAGTCGATGTCCACGGCCGGGTCGAAGGCCACCCGCGGCCCGTCCGGGCCGCCCAGGTACAGGCCCCGGTCGTCCCGGACCCCCTCGACGAGCTCGGAAACCCCGTCCACGTCCACGTGCTCGGGGGTGTGGCCCATCAGCCCCAGCACCACGGCGGTGTCGCTGCCGTGCCCCTTGCCGGTGAGCGCCAGGGATCCGTACAGCTCGGCCCGGACACGGGCGGTCCGGTCGGCCGTGCCCGCCTCGCGCAGCCCGGTGGCGAACGTGCGGGCCGCCTTCATCGGGCCGACCGTGTGCGAGCTGGACGGCCCGATGCCGATCTTGAACAGGTCGAACGCGCTGATGGCCATGGCTGTCCTCCTCGTTGAGTACAGGGCCCGGGGAGCAGGGGTGCCGTGCGGGGCCCGGGGCCCCGCACGGCGGGCGCCCTACAGGTTGGGGTAGAGCGGGTACTTGGCGGTCAGGGCACGGACCCTGCCGCTCAGGGTTTCGGCGTCGAACTCCGGCTTGAGCGCCTCGGCGATGACGTCGGCGACCTCGGCGAAGTCCTCGTCGCCGAACCCGCGGGTGGCCAGGGCCGGGGTGCCGATCCGCAGACCGGAGGTGACCATCGGCGGGCGCGGGTCGTTGGGCACCGCGTTGCGGTTGACCGTGATCCCGATGCCGTGCAGGCGGTCCTCGGCCTCCTGGCCGTTGAGCCGGGAGTCCACCAGGTCGACCAGGACCAGGTGCACGTCCGTGCCCCCGGAGGCGACCTTGACGCCGGCCTCGGCCATGTCCGGCCGGGTGAGGCGCTCGGCGAGCAGGCGCGCACCGCTGACGGTGCGGCGCTGGCGCTCGGCGAACTCCTCGCCCGCGGCGACCTTGAACGAGACCGCCTTGGCGGCGATCACGTGCTCCAGCGGGCCGCCCTGCATGCCGGGGAACACCGCGGAGTTGATCTTCTTGCCGTACTCCGACTTCGCGAGGATCATGCCGCCGCGCGGCCCGCCCAGCGTCTTGTGCGTGGTGGTGGTGACCACGTCGGCGAACGGCACCGGGTTGGGGTGCAGCCCGGCGGCGACCAGGCCGGCGAAGTGCGCCATGTCCACCATCAGCAGGGCGCCGACGGAGTCCGCGATCTCCCGGAAGCGGGCGAAGTCCAGCTGGCGCGGGTACGCCGACCAGCCGGCGACGATCATCTTCGGCTGGTGCTCCTTGGCGAGCGCCTGGACCTCGTCGTAGTCGACGGTGCCGTCCTCGTCGCGCACGTGGTAGGCGACCGCGTTGAGGATCTTGCCGGAGTAGTTGATCCGCATGCCGTGGGTGAGGTGGCCGCCGTGGGCCAGGTCCAGGCCCAGGATGGTGTCACCCGGCTTGAGCAGTGCGAAGTACACGGCCGTGTTGGCCTGCGCGCCCGAGTGCGGCTGCACGTTCGCGTGCTCGGCGCCGAACAGCGCTTTGGCGCGGTCGATCGCGAGCTGCTCGACGACGTCGACGTGCTCGCACCCGCCGTAGTAGCGGCGGCCGGGGTAGCCCTCCGCGTACTTGTTGGTCAGGACGGTGCCCTGCGCCTCGATCACCGCCTGGGGGGCGAAGTTCTCCGAGGCGATCATCTCCAGGGTGTCGCGCTGGCGGGCCAGCTCCGCGTCGACCGCGGCCGACACCTCGGGGTCCAGTTCGCCCAGTGTCTGGTTGAGCGTGTTGTCAGTAGCCATCGGGGGCCTACTCCTCGCCTTCGGTCAGCTTCGTGTACTCCTCGGCGGAGAGCAGCCCGGAGGGCTCCTCGGCGAGCCGGGCCCTGAACAGCCAGCCGCCCTCGAAGGGGGCGGTGTTGATCGTCTCGGGCGCGTCCTCGAGGGACTCGTTGACCTCGACGACCTCGCCGCTGACCGGCGAGTAGATGTCGCTGACGGACTTGGTGGACTCCACCTCGCCGCTCGGCTCACCGGCGGTCACCTCGCTGCCGACCTCGGGCAGCTCGACGAAGACGATGTCGCCCAGGGACTCGGCGGCGAACGAGGTGATCCCGACGGTGGCGATCCCGTCCTCGACCGCGACCCACTCGTGTTTGGCCGTGTAACCCAGCTCCGTGGGAACGCTCACTTCAACTCTCCTTGGAGGTGTTCCATTTTCCTGCCGTGCACCTGTGCTGCCCGGCCCGGCCTACGCCCGGTCGCGCCACGTGCGTGCCGGTCCCCGGTCAGGGGATCCGGCCGCGCGGGGCGCGCGGGCCTTCGGGGTGTGAAGGCCCCTGCTGCTACGGCTGCCGCTTGTAGAACGGCAGCTCGACCACGTCGACGTCCTCGTCCCTTCCGCGCACGTCCACGGTGAACGCGCCGGTCGAGGTGTCGAGGTCGCCGTCCACGTAGGCCATGGCGATGGGGCGGCCCAGGGTGGGGGAGGGCGCGCCGCTGGTGAGGGTTCCGACGGTCTCGCCGTCGCGGAGGACGTCCTGGCCCTTGCGCAGCGGGCGGCGCCCGCGCGCGACGAGGCCGATGAGGCGGCGGGGGCGGGCGGTGCGGGAGGCCTCCTCCAGGGCGCCGCGGCCCACGAAGTCGCCCTCCTTCTCGAACTTGACCACGCGGCCCAGCCCGGCGTCGAAGGGGGTGAGCTCCGCGGTGAGCTCCTGCCCGTACAGCGGCATCCCGGCCTCCATGCGGAGGGTGTCGCGGGCCGACAGCCCGGCCGGGACGAGCCCGTGCCGTTCGCCCTCGGCCATCAGGGCGTCCCAGACCAGGGGGGCCTTCTCGGCGGGCCGGACGAAGATCTCGAAGCCGTCCTCGCCGGTGTACCCGGTGCGTGCGAGCAGGACGGGTTGGCCGGCGACGGTGTGCTCGTACCCCGCGTAGTAGCGGATGCCGTCCAGGTCCGCGTCGGTGAGCGGCGCGAGGATCTCGACCGCGCGCGGCCCCTGGATCGCGATCAGGGCGTGGTCGGCGGACTCGTCCGCCACCTCGACGTCGAAGCCCTCGGCGCGTTCGGCCAGCGCGGCGGCGACCACGGGCACGTTGGCGGCGTTGGCCACGACGAGGTACTCCCCCTCGCCCAGCCGGTAGACGATGAGGTCGTCCAGGACGCCGCCCCCGGCGTCGGTGATCATGGTGTAGCGGGCGCGGCCGACCTTGACCTGGGACAGGTGGCCGACCAGGGCGAAGTCGAGGGCTTCGGCGGCCTGCGGGCCGGTGAGGCGGATCTCGCCCATGTGGGAGAGGTCGAAGAGCCCGGCGGCCTCGCGGACCGCCTTGTGCTCGGCGGTCTCGCTGCCGTAGCGCAGCGGCATGAGCCATCCGGCGAAGTCGACCAGCGTGGCGCCGGCCTTCTCGTGGACCTCGCGGAGCGCGGTGGCGCGCGGCGCTGATGCGGGATCGGACATGGGCACTCCCGAGAGGATGGGCGTCGTGTCGTGCAGAGGCGTTGCCATCCTCCCCCTCTGTCATCTGTGCCTGAGAGCTTCGCCGCGCGCTCGGCGTGGCTTGCACCTTCGGCGAGGGACGCTGGTCCCTGCTTTCCAGAGTGGTCTCGCCCGTACGGTCCGCTGTGCCTGAGAGGTTGTCGTGGGGAGGGATTGCTCCTTCGGCGGCCCGAGATGGCTACGCGGGCACTCTCCCGTACGGGGTCAGCAACACGTTCAGCCTAGCAGCGGGCGCACACGGCCCCCAAAGGTGCCCGGGCCGGGGCGGGAGCCGGGGGCGGGGCCCGGCACGGGCCCCGGGGGGGAGCCGCCGCCCGGCCGCAGGAGTCGGGCCGAACCCGTCGCGGAGGGGGGCTCCGGGGGTTAGCGTGATCCGGGGACGGACTTCCTGCGTGGGAGGGATGACGGGTGCGAGCCGACGGGAACCGGGAGACGGGCGGACGGGCGCGGGCGGCGCGCCGAGGGGGGCGGCCGGCGGCCGTGCACGGCACGGCGGTGCTGGCCGCGGCGTGCGTCCTCGGGCTGACCGCGGGCAGCGGGTGCGCGCAGGGCGGCGGTGGCGGGCCGGAGGCGCCGTCCGAGGGGCGGCTGGAGGCGAGCGCGCACGAGCGGCGGGGCGACGTCGCCGCGGTGGAGCGCCAGGACCTGGAGTCGGTGTTCGCCGAGGCCGGCGTGGAGGGCACGTTCGTGCTCCACGACACCCGTGCCAGGGAGTCGACCCTCGTCGGGGCGGAGGCGGCCTACGAGCGCGCTGTGCCCGCGTCCACGTTCAAGCTGGCCAACACCCTGATCGGCCTGGAGACGGGCGCGGTGTCGGGACTGGACGAGGTGCTGCCCTACGGCGGCGGGCCGCAGCCCGTCGAGGCGTGGGAACAGGACATGTCCCTGAGGGAGGCTTTCCCCGCCTCGAACTTCCCCGTCTACCAGGAGCTGGCCCGCAGGGTGGGGCACGAGCGGATGGCGGCCTGGGTGGACCGCTTCGACTACGGGAACCGGGACATCGGCGGCGAGGACGTGGAGGACCGGTTCTGGCTGGACGGTCCGCTGGAGGTCTCCGCCGTGGAGCAGACCGAGTTCCTGGCCTCGCTGGCCCGTTCGGAGCTGCCGGTGGACGCGGCCCACCAGGAGGCGCTGCGCGAGATCGCCCTGGTGGAGGAGGGTGACGGCCACGCGCTCTTCGCCAAGAGCGGTTGGGCGGTGGACGTCGATCCGGCCCCCGGCTGGTGGGTCGGCTGGGTGGAGCGCGGGGAGGACCTGCACACGTTCGCCCTGCGCATCGAGATGGACGACGACGCGAACGCGGAGCTGCGGGAGCCCCTGGCCCGGGAGCTGCTGGTGGAGCTGGGCGCGCTGCCGGGCGGGGCCGCCGGGGACTGACCGGGCGCGCCGCCGTCAGGGGGTCCCGGCCGGGAGCAGCTGGACGGGGACCGAGCGGGTGAAGCGCTGCTCGGCGTCCATCACCCCGCCCATGAACTTGAAGGTGCGCAGGGTCATCCGCCGGTCCGCGATGCGCAGGCCGGGCAGCTCCTCCAGGAGCTGGCGCTCCACCCGGGTCAGGTCGGGGGCGTTGCGCAGCCACAGGATGAAGAGGGTGTTCTCGGGCCCGGCGATGGTGGTGCACAGGCGTACTTCGGGGATGCGCTCGCCCAGGTCGCTGGCGCCCTCCAGGACGCGGGGGTCGACGGTTCCCCAGAGGGTGGCGGCCGCGTGCCAGCCCATGCGGGCGCGGGAGATGTCGCAGCGCAGCCCGACGAGCGCCTGGCGCAGGAGCCGGTTGACGCGCCGCGCGGCGGTCGTGGGCGCGATGTCGAGGCGTTCGGCGATGTGCTGGTACCCGAGGCGCGCGTCGACGCACAGCAGGTCGATGATCCGCTGGTCGAGGGGTGTGACGCGCTCGTCGCCCGGTCCGGGCCCCCGCACGGGGGAGAGGGCCCGCAGCCGGCGCCGCTGGTGCGGGGACAGGGCGCGGACCTGCCACAGGTAGGCCTCCCGGGGCACCTCCGTCACGACGTGCACCCGGTAGGACACCACGTCGGGGAACCCGCCGACCCAGTTGAGCAGGTAGTCGGCCAGCCCCGCGCCGGGGACCACGGTGAGCATCAGCTGGTGCGACCCGGCCACGAACTGGATGCTGAGGGTGTCCCGGTCCTGCGCCAGGGCGGCGGCCACCCGCTCGACGGTGCCGTTGCGGCAGCTGAGTTCGACGTAGGACAGGTTGCGCCGCGCCATCACGCGCTGCCGCGGGAAGACGGCGATCCTCGCCAGCCCCTCCTCCTCCAACCGCCTCCACCTGCGCGCGAGCGTGGTCGGGTCCGCCTCCAGGATCGGCGACAGCTCGGCCCAGGAGGCGCGGGGCGCCATCTGCAGGGCGTTGACCAGCGACAGGTCGAACTCGTTGGGTGTGGTGGATTCCTGCATCAGCGACCTCGAAAAACTCTTTTCCGGCGATCTGGGCATCTTAGGGGTGGCCGAGCGTAGGTTTTCGCACAGCCGTCAAACGGCTCTGAGCTGCGTATTTCCAGAATGTTAACCATGGCCGGAGCATTGATTTCGCATTGTGGAATCAATGTCGGAGATCTGGCGAGGAGAAGGGTGAAGGTGGCGCCGATGGCTTCGGAGGACACCGCTGTCGTCTTTCGCAACGGGACGGTCGTGGACGCGACCGGTGCCGGACCGCGCGAGGACTGGGTGGTCGTGGCCCGCGGCGGCCGCATCGACTGGATGGGACCCGCCGCCGACGCGCCCGAGATCACCGCGCCGCACCGGGAGATCGACGCCCGCGGCGGCACCGTCCTCCCCGGGTTCGTCGACGCCCACGTGCACATGACCATGGGGGGCGACGGCATGAACCCCGCCGCGTTCCTCCACCAGCCGCCGCACTACGGCTACTACACGGCCATCCCCCGGCTGCGCGCCACCCTCGACGCCGGCGTGACCAGCGTCCGCGACCTCGCGGGCCTCGACCTCGCGGTGGTCCGCGCGGTCGAGGAGGGCATCGTCGCCGGCCCCCGCATCACCACCGCGTACCGCGCGCTCGGGCCCACCGGCGGCCACGGCGACTTCCGCACCTGCTGCGGGTTCGACTTCGGCACCGTCCTGGGCCCCGGCGGCGCGGTGTCCATCAACACCGACGGCGCCGCCGAGGCCCTGCGCGGCACACGCGAGGTCATGCGCAAGGGCGCCGGGGTCGTCAAGGTCATGGCCGGCGGGGGCGTGTGGAGCCCCCAGGACACCCCTTGGCACGACGGGCTCAACATCGAGGAGATGACGGTCGTCGTCCGCGAGGCCGCCGCGCACGGGATCCCGGTCGCCGCCCACGCCCAGAGCGCCCGCAGCATCCGCAACGCCCTCGCCGCCGGTGTCACGAGCATCGAGCACGGCTACGAGATCGACGCCGAGGGCATCGAGGCGATGCTCCGCGACGGCGCCTTCCTCGTCCCCACCCTGGCCACCGCCACCACGCCGCCCGACCCCGCGAAGTCGGCGGGCTACGCGGTGGAGAAGAAGCTCAGGCTCCAGGAGCACCTCGGCGAGAACATCTCCGCCGCCGTGGCCGCCGGGGTGCGCGTCGCCCTGGGCACCGACTCCGGCATCTTCCCGCACGGCCGCAACCTCCACGAGCTGGCCCTGCTCGTCGAGCACGGCATGACCCCCATGGGCGCGATCCTCGCCGGGACCCGCGAGGCCGCGGAGCTCCTCGGCGTCGCCGACCGGGTCGGCACCCTCCAGGTCGGCAAGCGCGCGGACATCGTCGTCTGCGCGGGCGACCCCCTGGAGGACATCACGCTGCCGGGAGACCCGGCCAACATCACGGTGGTCGTCAAGGACGGCGTCGTCCACAAGGACACCACCGCCCCAGGCCGGCCGCCGGCCACCGCCTGAGCCCCCCAGCCCCCGCCCCCCATCCCCCCGTGAGGTGACCATGACCACGCAGAGCCCGAAGAAGGGCGCGACCGGCGGTGGGACCGCCCAGGCGCGCCCCGGCCTCCTCGCGCGCTCCCTCGACGGCATCGAGCGCGTCGGCAACAAGATCCCCGACCCCTTCGTCCTCTTCCTGATCCTCTTCGCGATCATCGCGGTCCTGTCGACGGTCATGTCGCTCAGCGGGGCCACGGTCGAGGTGCCCGGGAGCGAGGACGGCGTCCAGCCCGTCAGGAGCTTCTTCTCCGCCGAGGGCATCACCTGGCTGACCACGTCCCTGGTCACCAACTTCGTGTCGTTCCCGCCGCTCGGCGTCGTGCTGACCGTCCTGCTCGGTGTCGGCGTGGCCGAGCGGACCGGGCTGCTCACCGCGCTGGTGCGGCGCGCCTTCGGCGGCGCCCCCCGCTGGCTGCTGCCCTACGTGGCCTCGTTCGTCGCGGTCTCCGGCAGCATCATGAGCGACGCGGCCATGGTGGTCATCCCGCCGCTGGCCGCCATGGTGTTCAAGGCCGCCGGGCGGCACCCGGTGGCGGGCCTGCTCGGCGCCTACGCGGCGGCCACGGCCGCGTTCAGCTGCAGCCCCTTCGTCACCAGCACCGACGCGCTGCTCTCGGGCGTCACCAACGCCGCCGCCGAACCGCTGGGCCTGGGCACCTACGTCAGCCCGATCTCCAACTACTTCATCACCCTCGCCATCGCGCTGATCCTCAGCTTCGCCGCGGGGTTCATGATCGACCGCGTCCTGGAGCCGTCCCTGGTCCGCCGGGGGATCGCCCGCGACAAGGTCCGGGCCGAGGCGGGGACCGAGGAGTCCGAGGCCAAGGTCATGGACCCGAACCTCACCGACACCGAGCGGCGCGGCCTGCGCCGGGCCGGGGCGGCTCTGCTGCTGACCGCCGCGGCGGTCCTCGCCCTGTGCCTGCCCCCGGGGGCGCCGATGCGCAACGAGGACGGCGCCTTCCTGCCGGAGTCCCCGCTGCTCAGCTCCGTGGTCTTCATCGTCTTCATGGTGCTCCTCCTCCCCGGCGTCACCTACGGCGTCGTGACCGGGAGCATCCGCAAGGGGGCGGACCTGGCCCTCGTGATGGGCCAGACGGTCAAGGAGATGTCGCCGTTCATCGTGCTGGCCTTCGTGATGGCGCAGTTCCTGGCGCTGTTCAACTGGACCAACATGTCCAGCTGGATCGCCATCCAGGGGGCCGAGGGACTGGAGGCGACCGGGTTCACGGGCTTCGGCGCGATCCTGTGCTTCATCCTCCTGGCGTTCATGGTGAACCTGTTCATCATCTCCGGGTCGGCGATGTGGGCGCTGCTCGCGTCGGTCTTCGTGCCGATGTTCGCGCTGCTCGGCTACGAGCCCGGGTTCATCCAGGCCGCCTTCCGCATCGGCGACTCGACCTCGAACGTCCTGTCACCGCTCAGCCCGTACCTGGTGATCATGCTGGGGTTCCTGCGCGCCTACGAGCCCAGGGCGGGCATCGGCACCGTGATCGCCCGGTGCCTGCCCTTCACGGTCGTGTTCACCGTCCTGTGGATCGGCGTGCTGGCCGTGTTCTACTTCGGCGGCATCCCCGTCGGCCCCGGGATGAACGTGCGCATCTGATCCGACCGCCCGGCCGGGGCCCGCGTCCGCGGGCCCCGGCCCCGCACGTCCCGGGCGCTCCCCGCCGGGGACGCGCACCGTCCGCACCACCGCACCGCGCGGCGCCGCCGCGCAGCACCGACGTGAGGAGTCGTCATGACCGGCACCAGGACCCTGTACCGAGACCTGACCCTGATCGACGGGACCGGGGCCGGCCCGGTCGCCGACGCCGCCGTGCTGGTCGAGGACGGCACGGTCGCCTACGCCGGCCCCGCGGCCGGGGCCCCGGAGGCCGACGGGGCGACGGAGACCGTGTCCCTGGGCGGGCGCACCGTCCTGCCCGGGTTCATCGACACCCATGTGCACCTCGGCGTGGCCGACGGCCGGGCGCTGGCGGTCAACCACGCCGACATCCCGCTGAGCCTGCACGCGCTGGAGACCGCCGAGCGCATGCGGGTCACCCTGGCGGCGGGCGTGACCGGCGTGCGCGACCTGGGCGGGGCCGACGCCGGGTTCCGCACCGCGCAGGAGAGCGGGCTCGTGCCCGGCCCGCGCATGCGTGTGGCGCTGCGGCTGATGAGCCACACGGGCGGCCATGCCGACTTCACGCTCCCCTCGGGCCACGACCCCCACGCGCACGGGCTGTCGGTGACCGAGATCGTCGACTCCCCCCAGGAGGCGCGGGTGGCCGCGCGGCGCCTCATGCGCGACGGCGCGGACGTCATCAAGGTGTGCGCCACGGGCGGGGTGTCGAGCCCGTCGGACACCCCCGACGACGAGGGGCTGACGACGGAGGAGATCGCGGTCATCGTGGAGGAGGCCTCCCGCCACGGCGGTCGGCCGGTCGCCGCCCACGCGCAGGGCGCCGCGGGCATCCGCAACGCGGTCCTGGGCGGGGCGGCCAGCATCGAGCACGGCTACCTGGTGGACGACGAGGGCATCGACCTGATGCTGGAGCGGGGGACCTTCCTGGTCCCGACGCTGGCCACCTTCGACTTCGAGGACCGCGTCCACCTGATGACGAGGAAGGCGGTGGAGACCAAGCGAGCCCTCGCCGAGCGCACCTTCGAGCGGATCGCCGAGGCCGTGCGGCGGGGCGTGAGGGTCGCCATGGGCACGGACGCGGGCATCTCCGAGCACGGGCGCAACCTGAACGAGCTGCGCCACCTGGTGTCGGTCGGGATGAGCCCCATGGACGCGATCGTGGCGGGCACCCGCAACGCCGCCGAACTGCTCGGTACGGCGGACCGGGCGGGGACCGTGGAGGCGGGCAAGCTCGCCGACCTGGTCGTGTGCGACGGCGACCCGCTGGCCGACGTCGCCCTGCTCGGGGACCCGGGGCGCGTGGTGATGGTGGTGCAGGGCGGCCGGGTCGTGAAGGACATCAGGGCCTCCTGAGGACCGGCCGGCGGCCCCCGGGCGCCATGCGGAGCAGAGGGGCGGGGCGGGCGCCGGAGGTCCGCCCCGGACCGGCGGCCGGTTCCGACCGCGGAACCGGCCGCGTCCGCGGACGGCGTCCGCCGGGCCCGTCCGCCCCGGACGGGCGCCCCGACCCGGGGCGCCCCGGGTGCGTCAGGCGGCGTTCTCGCGGCGCTTGCGCACGGCCTCGGCGAGCTGGTTCAGCACCTCGCCGGTGGTCTCCCACCCCATGCACTTGTCGGTGATCGACTGGCCGTAGGTGAGGTCGGCGGGGTCGCCGAGCTTCTGGGCGCCCTCGACGATGAAGCTCTCCAGCATGACGCCGATGACGCCCTTCTGGCCCGCGGCGACCTGGGCCGCGATCGCGGAGGCCACGCCCGGCTGGCGCTTGTGGTCCTTGCCGCTGTTGGCGTGGCTGGCGTCGATCATGAGGCGCCGGGGCAGGCCCGCGTTCTCGATGACGTCGAGGGCGGCCCCGACCGGCTCCGTGTCGAAGTTGGGGCCGCTGCGGCCGCCGCGCAGGATCACGTGGCAGTCCGGGTTCCCCTCCGTGACGACGACCGACCCGGCCCCGGCCGGGTCGACGCCGAAGAAGGTGTGCGAGGCGGAGGCCGCGCCGACCGCGTCCACCGCGACCTGCACGTCGCCGTCCGTGCCGTTCTTGAAGCCCACGGGGGTGCTCAGGCCGCTGCTGAGCTGGCGGTGCACCTGGCTCTCCGTGGTGCGGGCGCCGATGGCCCCCCAGGAGACGACGTCGGCGATGTACTGCGGGGTGATGGGGTCGAGGAACTCGGTCCCGGCGGGCAGGCCGAGGGAGTTGATGTCGAGGAGGAGCTTGCGGGCGGTGCGCAGGCCGTGGTGGACGTCGTAGGTGTCGTCCAGGTGCGGGTCGTTGATGAGGCCCTTCCAGCCGACGGTGGTGCGCGGCTTCTCGAAGTACACGCGCATCACCACGCACAGGTCGTCGCGCAGGGACGGCACCAGCTCGGCCAGCCGGCGGGCGTAGTCCAGGGCGGACTCGGGGTCGTGCACCGAGCAGGGGCCGACGACGACCAGGAGCCGGTCGTCCTCACCGTCCAGGACGCGCTTGACCTCGGCGCGGGACTCCTCCACCAGGGCGCTGCGGTCCGGGCCCAGCGGGAGTTCTGCGAGCAGGTCCCGGGGGGCGATGAGCGGCTTGTAACTCGCCACCCGTGTGTCGTTGGTGCTCGGCATCGTGTAGTTCCCCTTGGTCCCGTCTGTCCATGTATCGCACTGCTGTCACGCTGTCGCCACGAAAACACTAGCGCGGCCGTGCGTGCGGGGAGGCGTCGATCCGGAACACCGGCACCGGTCACGGGATGGGAAACGCCACACCCGCCGAGGGGGGAAATCGGGTGTCTCGCGATGTAGGACGCCATTCCCGTGGAAATCCGCGGCAATGGCGGACGGAACCGCCGTCCGGGCCCGGGGGCTCAGTCCTTCAGGCCCGGGAGGTCCTCCTCCCAGAACTCGTGCGGATTGCGGGTGCCGTCGACGACCGCGCCGCGTTCGGACTCCGCCGCGCGCAGCTGCACGCGGCGGATCTTACCGGACACGGACTTGGGCAGGTCGGCGAACTCCAGGCGGCGGACCCTCTTGTACGGCGACAGCCGCGTGCGGGCGTGGAGCAGGATGGCCCGCGCCGTGGCCGCGTCGGGCGGCGCCCCCTCGGCCGGGGTCACGTACGCCTTGGCGACCGACAGGCGCAGCGGATCCGGCGAGGGCACCACCGCGGCCTCGGCCACGTATTCGTGCTCGAGCAGGACGCTTTCGAGTTCAAAGGGTGAGATGCGGTAATCCGAGGCCTTGAAAACATCGTCGATCCGACCGATATAGGTAATGTGCCCGGTCGAATCCCGGCTCGCGATGTCACCGGTGCGATAGCGCCCCCGGCGGGTCAGTTCCCGGGTGAGGGCCGGGTCGTCGTCGTACCCCTTCATGACCCCGACGGGACTCCGGGTCGTGTCCACGCAGATCTGCCCGGTGTCGGACGGCTCGTCGGTGACCGGGTCGGCCAGCACGATGTCGTAGCCGGGCATGGGCCGCCCCATCGACCCGGGGAGGACCTCCTGGCCAGGCCCGTTGCCGATGACCAGCGTCGTCTCGGTCTGGCCGAACCCGTCGCGGACGGTCAGCCCCCATGCCTCCCGCACCCGGTCGACCACCTCGGGGTTGAGCGGCTCGCCGGCGGACAGCGCCTCGCGCAGCCCCACCTTCCACCCGGCCGGGTCGGCCTGGACGAGCATCCGCCACACGGTGGGCGGTGCGCACAGGGTGTCCACGCCGCAGCGCACCACCTCGTCGAGCAGCCGTCCGGGGTCGAACCGCTCCTGGTTGACGACCAGGACCGTCGCCTCGGCGTTCCACGGCCCGAACACGCTGCTGTAGGCGTGCTTGCCCCACCCGGGGGAGGACACGTTGAGGTGGATGTCGCCGGGGCGGACGCCCAGCCAGTACATGGTGGACAGGTGGCCCACGGGATAGGACCGCTGCGTGTGGGTGACCAGCTTGGGCCGCGACGTCGTCCCGGACGTGAAGTACAGCAGGAGCGGGTCGTCCGGGCCGGCGTGGTGAGGGGGGTGGAACTCCAGGGCGGCGTGCTCGGAGTCGGCGTAGCTCAGCCACCCGTCCATGTACCCCACGCAGATCCGCGTCCAGTGGCCTCTGAGCTGCGCGAACTTATCGGTCTCGGCGACCGAGCAGACCACGTGCGCGATCTCTCCCCGCTCCAGCCTGTCCACCAGGTCGCCCTCGGACAGGGCGGTGGCCGTCGGCGTGACGACCGCCCCGAGCTTGACCGCCGCCAGGGTGGTCTCCCACAGCTCCACCTGGTTGCCGAGCATCACCATGATCCGGTCGCCGGCGCGGACGCCCTGGCCGAGCAGCCAGTTCGCCACCTGGTTCGAGCGCTCCGACAGGTGGCGGTAGGTGTACTTGGCCTCGCTGCCGTCGTCCTCCACGATCCACAGGGCGGTCCGGTCCGGGCGCCGCTCGGCGACCTCGTCGAAGTAGTCCAGCGCCCAGTTGAACACGTCCGGTCTGGGCCAGGTGAACTCGCGGTGGGCGGCCTCCTGGTCCGTGCGGTGCGCCAGGAGCAGGTCCCGTGCGGCACGGAACTCCGCGGCGCCCTCGGCGGCCATCTCTCTCGACATGTCTGGCGACCTCCGGTTCAGGGACAGGGCGCCGACCGCACTGTCCGCGGACTCCGCCCGGAGAGGGCGGTGGAACGGGTGTGCCCCGCTGGTCCTACCCGGGATGCGCGCCCCCGACGCCTCCCCTGGGGGCGCCCCGGCTGGCTCTAGGATGTGTGGACATGGAGGAACTGCGCGGACACCACGGAACCTGGCGGATCGACGACGAGACGGTCCGCATCCGTTTCGAGTCCGGCCGCAAGGTCCCCACGCTGCTCAAGTCCCTGGGAAGCTGCACGGTGCCGTTGGCGGCCGTCCGCGAGGTGGATTTCGACCGGGGCGACCGCAAGCACGGGTGGCGCCTGCGCCTCGGGCTCGCGGACGGCGCCGACCCGTACGCGGCCCTGGGGTTCCCCGGCCGGGACTCCTCCACCCCGCTGCTGCTCACCGGCCCCCACGACACGGAGCTCGTCGCGGAGTACCTCTCCGAGCAGATCGCCTCCTCGGCCCGCTACGCCGGGGAGACCCTCGCCGGGGAGCTCGACCCCCGGCAGGTCGCCCTGGGACTGGTCGGCAAGCCCCCTCTCCAGGTCCGCACCGCGGAGGGCTCGGCGTCCTTCGACGGCGCCCGGGTGCGCCTGCAGTGGGACGGCTGGCTGGCCAGCACGGCCAAGGAGAAGGAGAAGGCCCGCGACTACCGGCTGTCCGAGGTCCTGGAGGCGGAGTGGCGGCCCCCCGTGGACGTCACCGAGGGCCACCTGCGGATCGTGCTGCGCGGCGTCACCCTCCCGGGGGCGACCGAGCTCGCGAACGACTTCTTCACCCTGGCCTCGCACGGGACGAAGGGCAGCGAGGAGACGCTGCTGATGGCGGCCACCCTCAACGCCCACATCCGGGCCGCGGACGTACCGGGGGAGGGGCCCGCGGCCCTGGGCGCCGGCGCCGGCCCCCAGGCCGACGACGGCGGAGGCGAGGCGGTCTTCGCCACGATCCGCGAACTCGGGCGCCTCCACTCCGAGGGGCTGCTCACCGACGAGGAGTTCAGCGCGAAGAAGGCGCAGCTCCTCGACCGGCTCTGACCGCGTTCCGGCGCCCCGGGACCGGCCGGGCCCGGGGCGGCGGTGGGCGGGCCGGCCAGGCGCGCTCCGCCGCGGTCCGCCCGCGGGCGCGGCCGGAGCTCCCGGCGCGCCCCCGCACACCATCCCCAGCTCCCGCCGGGACCCCGGCGGGAGGCCGCATACAGGAAAGGGCTCACGCCTTGCGCACTCTGTACCCGCCCATCGAGCCGTACGACTCGGGCATGCTCGACGTCGGCGACGGACACCGCGTCTACTGGGAGCTGTGCGGCAACCCCGAGGGCAAGCCCGTGGTGTTCCTGCACGGCGGGCCCGGCGGCGGCTGCGTCCCCGACCACCGGCGGCTGTTCGACCCGGCACGGTACCGGATCCTGCTGTTCGACCAGCGCAACTGCGGTCGCTCCACGCCGCACGCCGGCCAGATGGACACCGACCTGTCCACCAACACCACGTGGGCGCTGGTGGAGGACATGGAGCGCCTGCGCGAGATGATCGGCGCGCAGAGCTGGCAGGTCTTCGGCGGCTCGTGGGGGAGCTGCCTGGCACTGGCGTACGCGCAGAAGCACCCGGAGCGCGTCAGCGAGCTCGTGGTCCGCGGCATCTTCACGCTCCGGGACGAGGAGCTGCGCTGGTTCTACCAGGAGGGCGCCTCGAACCTCTTCCCGGACCTGTGGGAGTCCTACCTGGCGCCGATCCCGGAGGAGGAGCGCGACGACCTCGTCGCCGCCTACGCGCGGCGCCTGGCCTCCCCCGACCGGGAGGTCCGGCTGGAGGCGGCCCGCGCGTGGAGCGTGTGGGAGGGGTCCACGGTGACGCTGGTGCCCGACCCGTCCCTGCGGGAGCACCACGCGGACGAGGAGTACGCGCTGGCGTTCGCCCGTATCGAGAACCACTACTTCGTCAACAAGGGGTTCCTGGAGCCGAACCAGCTCGTGGACGGGGCCGAAGCGATCCGGCACATCCCCGGCGTGATCGTGCAGGGCCGGTACGACGTGTGCACGCCGGTGCGCACCGCCTACGACCTGCACAAGGCGTGGCCCGAAGCGGAGTTCCACATCGTGGACGACGCCGGTCACGCCTTCAGCGAGCCGGGCATCCTCGACCGCCTCGTCGAGGCGACCGACCGCTTCGCCGGAGAGTGAGCCCGGAGCCCGGGGCGCCCGTCACGGGGCCCCGGGCGGCCGGCTCCGGCCCCGGGGCCCCGTGACGGGGTTCCGGCCCCGGACCCGCGCTCAGTAGAGGGCCCGGCAGGGGCCCTCCTGGGCCGTGACGCCGTCGGCGGGGCCGGTCTGCGCGAACTGTGCGAGCTGCGCGCGGCCCCGGTGCCGCGACAGGTTCCACGAGGCGAGGCCCTCCTCCCCGGCGTCGTCCAGGCGGTACGCGATCCCGCTCAGGGCGCACGCGCGGTCACCGCCCTCCAGCTCCACCAGGGCGGGCAGGGCGTCGGCGGACAGGTCCCTCAGGTACCACGTGTCGACCTGTGTCAGCTCCAGGTCGTGGTGGCTCTCCGCGATGCGCAGGTCGGGGTTCCCGTAGGCGAACACCGCCAGGGCGACGCCGGCCAGGGCCGCGGTGCCCCGGGGCAGCCAGGCGGCGCGGCGGCCCAGGGTGTTGAGGATCCCGGCCGCGATCACCAGTCCGAACACCCCGGCGCTCCACACGATCCACGCCTCGGCGCTGATCCGCAGCCGTGTCAGGCCGAAGGTGTCGATGTAGAGCTGGAGCCGCATCATCGCCGAGGCGAGGATGACCAGGGTGAGCACGCACAGGAGCCCGAGCAGGGCGTTGCGCAGTGTCCGGGTGGCCGCGGGCCGGGACGGCAGGACGTACACGGCGACCGCGATGACGCACAGCACCAGCAGGCTGACGACCACCAGCTGGAAGAAGCCCTGGCGCGCGTACTCGGCGTAGGTGACCCCGGCGACCCGCTGGACGTGGTCGTCGCCGCCGAACATGGCGACGGCCTGCACCCCGAGGAACGCGGTGAACAGGGCGACCAGCGCGCCGAGCGGGATGGTCCACACCCAGACGGGCAGCGAGGGGGAGGCGGGCCCGGCCCCGGCGGGCCGGGCGGGTGCGTCCCCCGGGGCGCGGCGGCGCCTGGCGGCCAGGACGGCGGATCCGGTGAACAGGACGGCCGCCAGCATCGCGAACAGCCGGGAGAACCCGTCGAAGAACGTGCTCCCCGAGAACGCCCCCTCGAACAACCGCGCGATGTAGCTCGCGAAGACCGCGTCGGCGAAGGAGAACAGCAGGCCGAAGACGAGCAGGAGCGCGCCGGTGACGAGCGTGGTGAGCAGGACGGGGCCGGCCAGGCGCCGTCCGCGGCCGCTGCGCAGGGGGCCCACCAGGAACAGGGGGGTGGAGGGCAGGTTGCGGAACAGGCCGAGCGAGCCGCTGACGACCCCGACCGCGCCCTCGCGCGAGGAGGGGTTGCGTACGGAGAACGCGAGCGAGGCGAAGAAGAAGGACGAGGTGAGCGTCCAGAACAGTACCCAGCCCGCGTCGCGCAGGGCCGCCGTGAGGAGCAGCGCGGCGGCGATCACGCCGTAGCCCGCCGACCAGGCGTGGGCGTAGCGGTCGGGACGCGGCTCGTCGGCGTCCCCGCCGCGGGCGGTGGCGGGGGCGGGCGGGGCCGCCGGTCCGGCGGCGCCGGTGTCGGGGGCCGGCGCCGGGGCGTCCGGCGTTCCGGTGCGGGTGGGCCCGGGGCCGGACGGGTCGGCGGCCGTGTGCTGCTCCGCCCCGTCCTGCCGGGCGTCCGCGTCCGCCTGTGTCTGCGCGGCGCCGGTCTCCTGTGCCTCTGCGTCCCCGGTCTCTCGGGCGTCCCCGGCCTCCTGTGCTGCGCCGGTCGTCCCCGCCGCGACGGCGGAGCCGTCCTCCTGCGCGTCCGCGTCCTCCGGTGCCTGCACGACGCCGGTCTCCTGTGCGTCCTCGGCCTCCTCCGCGGCGCCGGTCGTCCCCGCCGCGGGGGTGTCCCCGGTCTCCTGCGCGTGCTCCGGACCCGGTCCTTCGGAAGACCCCGGCCCCGCACACCCGGTGTCCGCGTGCCCGGAACCGTCATGCCCGGATTCGGTGCCCCCGGAGCCGGAGGCGTCGGGACGCGTCTCCCCGGAGCGGGGGCTCCCGCCCTCCCCGCCGGGGACCGCGTTGCCGGTCCCGGGAGCCCGTGCCCCGTCCGCCTCCCGCGCGGCGGGGGCGTCCGCCTCCGGGCGCGCCCGGGAGGCGTTCCCGTCCGGCCCCTCGTCGCGGCCGTCCGCCCCGCCGGGGGCGCCGTCCGGGATGGGGGGACGCACCATCAGCGCCGTCAGGGCGGTCAGGCCCGCGACCGCCCCCGTGATCACGATGCCGAGCCCCGGGCGGTCGAGCGTCGCCAGGAAGGCCGCCACCACGCCCACGCCGAGGAGCGCGAGGGGGAGCCACACGGGCGCCTCGGGCAGGGGGATCCGGGGCCTGGCCCCCCAGAAGTCCTGCTGGTACAGCTGCGCGTAGCTCTGCCGGTCACGGGCGGGGTACGGGCCGTACGCCTGGTGAGCCGGATACGCCTGGTGGGCCTGGTGCGGCGGGTGCGGGTGGGTCGTGTCCCCGGGCCGGCCCGGGCGGCCGTCCGTCCCGGCGTGTCCGGCCGTGTCCCCGGGCCCGCGCAGGGCCCCGGCGGAGGGACCGTGCCCGGAGCCTCCGCCGGGACCCTGCGCGCCCCCGTCGGCCGTGTGTTCGCTCGGCATGCCACCCCTCTCCACGACGGCCCGGACGGCCCGTGCTGTCGTGACAGTTGGACAGCCGGACGGTGTCCATGGTTCACCGAATGCCCGACTTGTGTCATCAAGTTCTGGATCGGGTCGAATGGGCGAATCCCCTCGGTCCCTGTGGTGACAAGGCCCTGCCCCGGCCGGGGGAAGTGGCTTAGGCTCGGGTCCTGCGACCGACCACGCGAGGGGCACACGAGCATGCGAGTCGAGGTCGACTACGACCAGTGCGAGAGCAACGCCCTGTGCATGGGCGCGGCGCCGGAGGTGTTCGAGATCCGCGACGACGACTTCCTGTACCTGCTGACGGAGGAGCCCGCCGCCGGGTCCCACGACGGCGTCCGCCGTGCCGAGCGGCTGTGCCCCAAGCGGGCCATCACCGTGCTGGAGTGACCCCCGCCGCGGCCAGGGCCTCGTCCCACGTCGTCGGCTTCTCCAACAGCCCGCGGTAGCGCATCGTCCGGGGCGTGGAGCGCAGCCCCAGCACGCCGGTGAGCATGCCGCCCCGGCCGAGGAAGGCCACGAACTTTCGGTCCTCCGGTGAACCGTGCACGAAGGTGACCTGATCCGCCGGTGCTCCCTGTCCCAGCAGCTGGAGCTTCATCTTGTATTGGTCCGACCAGAAGTAGGGCACGGGGGTGAAGGGCGTGCGCCCCTCCCCGGCGAGCAGGTTGCGGGCCGCGGCCTCACCCTGCTCGCCCGCGTTGGTCCAGTGCTCCAGCCGGATCCGGCCGCCGTAGCGGGGGTGCGGCCAGTTCGCGAGGTCGCCGACCGCGTACACGTCCGGCACCGCCGTCGCCGAGTACCGGTCGCACGCGACCGCCCCGTCGGCGAGCAGCTCCACCCCCGACCCGCGCAGCCACTCGGTGTTCAGGTGCACGCCGATCCCGGCGACCACCAGCGACGCCTCCACGGCGCTGCCGTCGGTCAGCCGGACCCTCTCCACCCGGCCGTCCCCCTCGAACCCGGCCACGCCGGCGCCGAGGCGCACGTCGACCCCGTTCTCCCGGTGCAGCTCGGTCAGGAGGCGGCCGATCCGCGGGTGCACCACGCGGGTCAGCGGCGTCGCCGCCGCCTCCACCAGGGTCACGTCCATGCCCGCGGCGCGGGCGCTCGCGGTGACCTCCGCGCCGACGAAGCCCGCGCCGACCACCACGAGGCGGCCCCCCGGGGCGAACGCCGCGCGCACCGCCTCGGCGTCGTCGAGCGTGCGCAGCACGTGGACCCCCGCCAGGTCGGTGTCCGGGCGCCGGGCCCGCGCCCCCGTGGCGATGACCAGGCCGTCGTAGCGCACGGTCCCGGCGGCGCCGCCCGGACCGGAGACGGTCACCTCGCGGGCCGCGGGGTCCAGGGCCACCGCCCGGGTGCCCGTGCGGAGGTCCAGGTCGAGGGCGTCGACGGCCGCGTCGTCGCGCAGGCGCAGGGCGCGGTGGCCCGCCAGCCACCCGGGCCCCCCGCCGGAGGGGTCCATGCCGATGCCGGTCAGCACCTCCTTGGACAGGGGCGGGCGCGAGTAGGGGCGGTGCGCCTCCTCGCCGAGGAGCGTCAGCCGCCCCTCGAACCCTTGTGCGCGCAGCGCCTCGGCCGCGTGCAGCCCCGCCATCCCGGCGCCGACGACGACTATCTCGTTCAGGGTGTCCCGCACGGTGCTGTGCCTTTCGGTGGTCCCTCCCCGGGGAGGGGGCGTCAGAGTGGGCGGACCTCGCCGACGGGGGCGCCACCGCCGTGGACGTCCACGCGCAGCCGGTCCTGGACGGGGGAGACGTCCACGCCGAGGGTCCGCAGCGCGTCGAGTGCGACCAGGGTACGCGCCCGCTCCTCCGCGTCCCCGTCGCTGATCTTGACGGCGACGGTCTCGCCCGTGGCCGCGCCGAGCACCAGGACGCCGTCGGCGCCGATCTTGGAGACCAGGCCCGGCATCCGGGTCATCAGGTCGGTGTCCACGCGGCCGGGGCCCGACACGTACTCGGGGTGGGCGCTCATCGCGTCCAGGACGGCCCGCTCGCGGCTGCCCCCGGGCGCGGTGCGCATCCGCCACAGGCCGCGGGCCAGCCCGACCAGGGTCACGGCGAGCTGGGGCGCACCGCAGCCGTCCACGGCGGTGTGCGCGACCTCCTCGCCGCACACCTCCTCCGTGGTCTCGCGGACGAGCACCTGGAGGGGGTGGTCCGGGTCGAGGTAGTCGCCGGTGCTCCACCCGCGGGCGACGCACGCGGCCAGCATGGCGGCGTGCTTGCCCGAGCAGTTCATGAGCAGGCGCTCGGGCTCGCGCCCGGCGCGGACGAACGCGGTGCGGGCCCCGGAGCCACCCGGGGCCGCAGGCGGGCAGCCGAGGGCGTCGGGGGTGAGGCCCGCGGCCGCGAGGATGCTCCTGGCCTCGTCCGCGTGGAAGTCCTCTCCGCCGTGGCTGCCGGCCGCGATGGCGAGGGAGCGGCCGGCGAGGGGGGCGCCCGCGCGCAGCGACGCCAGGGCCTGGAAGGGCTTGGCGGAGGAGCGCGGGAACATGGGCTGGTGCACCGGGCCGCGGGCGTAGGCGATCTCGCCGGACGCCGTCAGCCCGACGACCGCGCCGTAGTGGACGCTCTCGCGCATACCGGACCGGACGACCTCCGCCAGGGGGACGTACTCGGGCAGCGGGCTCTGGGGCATGCGGGCTCTCCTCGACGGTGAGGTTCGGTGGGCGCGGGGTGTCCTCCGGCGGGCGGACACGCGTAAGAACGTTACATAACCCCCCTTTCTTCCGTGTGTCCAGGTGGCCGGGCCCGGCTCGCCCCGGTGCGGCCGGGCCCCGGCGGCCCGGGCGCCCGGAGCCGGCCGGCGGGACGCGGAGCAGGGGCTCGGCCCGGGCTCCGGCCGTGTCCCCTGACACGATCTGCCCGGACGACGCGTGCTGGGGGTTCGCTGTCGGACGCGGGGAGTAAGGTCGATGCCGGTACGCACCAGGAGAAACGGCCTGTGGCACGGCGCGACGAAGGAGTGGGGCACACGATGGGAACGCTGCGGATGGGCGCGCTGACCCGGCGCAGGGTCGGAATGCGGGCGGCGGACCTGGAGTACGCGGTACTCGACATGGAGACGACGGGCCTCGAACCGCGCGAGGGCGCGCGCATCGTGGAGATCGCGGTCGTGCGGGTCCGGGGCGACGGCAAGGTCGTCGAGGAGTTCAGCACCCTCGTGGACCCGCGTGCGGAGGTGGGCGGCCGGGAGTTCCACGGGATCGGCGAGGGGGACACCGTCGGCGCCCCCGTCATCGCCCAGGTCGTGCCCCGGCTGGCGGAGCTGCTCTCGGGGGCGGTCGTGGTCAGCCACAACCTCGACTTCGAGCTGCGCTTCCTCGGCTCGGAGCTGGTGCCCGCGGGGCTGCCGACGGGGCAGTCCGGGCTGTGCACGCTCCGCGCGCTGCGCTCCCAGATCGACCTCGACCGGTACTCGCTGCCCAAGGCGTCCTTCCGGCTCGGGGGAGACTGGCCGACCGGCCAGCACACGGCGCTGGGCGACGCCCGTGCCTGCGCCAAGCTCCTGGCGGAGATGATCGCCAACGCTCCGGGGGAGCTGCGCTACAACGGGCCCGCGCCCCGGACCCTGGCCGTGCCGGAGGCCGCGCCGGTGCGGGGACCGTGGGGCGTGGTCGAGCCGGTCCGCTGGAAGCCGCGCACGGCCTCGGTGCCGGGCGGCCTGGCGCCGCTGAGCCCATGGCGGGCGGACTGGAGGCCCCGGGAGCTGGACGCCCTGCTCTGCGGCGGGGCCTTCGGCGCCACCGACCGGGCGATCGCGGAGCTGGCCGCCCAGCGCGACACCCGCTTCCGGGAGCGGCTGGCCACGGCGGCGGCCGTGACGGGCGGCATCGCCGCCACCGCCGCGGGGGGCCTGCTCGTGCGCATGGCGGGCAGCCGGGCGACGGGCTCCGCGATCGCCCGCCGGGCCGTGGCGGCCCGGGAGGCGCTCAGAGGCCGGACAGGGTGAGGAAGAAGGCCACGATCAGGGCGCTGCCCCCGAGCGTGGCCAGCAGTGCCTTGCCCTGCTCGGTGAGCCGGGCCGACTCCAGGCGGACGCGTGGAGCGGTCCCCGCGCGGCGTGCGGTGGCCAGGGGCCCCTCGGCGGCGGCGCGGCCGGCCCCGGGGGCCGGGAGCCGTCCGGGCACGTAGTGGGGCAGCTTGTTGAAGAGCGCGATCGACACCAGGACGGTGCCGACGGCGAGCAGGACGAGTGACACGTCGGGGCCTCGCTCTCGGTCGGAGGGCCGCCCGCCCGCGAGGGGCGGGCGGGTGACCGATTCTTACCGATGCCGAGATGCCGTGGCGAGTCTGTTTCGACCGCTCCCTGTCCAGGCTCCTCTTACGGACCAGCCCTTATGACTCAGTGATTACAGGCTCTCGCTCTGCGTGATTCCGGGGGAGGGTTTCGGGAGGACGGTGTCGATGGTTTCGGGCTCCACCCCGAGGGCGCGGAGAACGAACCGCGTGACAAGGGCGTGGGTCTCGTCCAGGTCGATCTCGCCGCTCACGAGCGGGAGGCGCTGGGAGCCGACCATCGACAGGGTGAGGCGAGCGACGGGCTCCGCGGGCAGGGGCTCGAACTCGCCGGCGGACGTCCCCTCCTCCAGGATCTCGGTCAGCAGGCGGTGCATGGGGGCGACGTGGTCGGCGAGCGCCTGGTAGGCGTCGGGGCCGAGGCTGGCGCCGAGTTCGGCGGCCGGCGGGTGCGGGTGCGCCATGATCCCCTCCAGCTGGAGGCGGACGAACGCCGACAGCCTCCGGGCGGCGGACACGCCCGAGGGGAGCTCGCGCCTGTACCGCTCCACGAACGCGCTGTTGACCTGCTCGGTGAAGGCGAGGAGCAGTGCGGGCTTGTCCGGGAAGTAGTTGTACAGGGCGGTGCGCGTGATGCCGGCGGAGTTGGCAACGTCGGTCATGGAGACGCGGTCGATCCCCTGGCTCCGGATCAGGTGGTCGACGGCCTCCATGATGCGCTCCCGTGTGCGGGCACGGTGGGCGGCGATGGTCGGCGCCGTGATCTTGGGCATCCCCCTATGGTGGCACGTCCGGGGGCCGGACCGGCATGGCCGGGAGTCCGGGGCCGGCGGCGGGCGGCCCCTCAGGCGGCCGGGGCGTGGACGCGGCCCAGGTCGGCGAACACCTCGGTGTTGAGCTGGTAGGCGAGCCGGGTCTCGGCCACGAGGCGCGCGGCGGCCGCCTCGTCCAGGTCGAGGGAGTCGAGGCGCTCGCGGTACCCGGCACGGAACCGGGGAAGGCTGCCGAGCGCGTCGAAGACGTAGAAGGCGACGCCCGCCCCGTCGGACAGGCCGTAGGCCCCGGCGGCGGCGCGGCGGATGAACTGCCCGCCGGACACGTCGCCCATGTAGCGCGTGTAGTGGTGGGCGACGAACCCCTCGGGGTGGCCGGCCATCTGCTCGATCCGCGCCGCGTAGGTGCGGGTGGCCGGACCCGGCGAGATCCGCTCGCGCCAGTCGGGGCCGAGCAGGTGCTCCAGGTCGCGGACGAGCGCGGGAAGCCGTTCGAGCTCGGGGTGGTGGAACCTTCCGGCGACGGGGTCGTCCGACAGCCTCCGGCCGACCTCCTCCAGCGCGGCGTAGGCGAAGTAGTGCTGGGCGACCATCTCGGTGTAGCCGGCCAGGGGGAGGGAGCCGTCGAGGAGGGCCCGGGTGAACCCGTGGTCCTCGGCGGCCCGGTGGTCGTTCCACGTCGCGGCCTTGAGCCGTTCGGAGAACAGCTCGGGCGAGCCGGGTGCGGCCGTCGAGGGGGCCTCGGCCGTTGCGCTCATCTGCGCTGTCCGCCTTCCGTGTCGGAAACTTTATGACATCATGTCATTTAGGTGGGAGGGGCTGTCAAGACGGATATGACGGGTCGTCGTGAAAAAATCCGCCGGTGTGCCGCCCGTGCTCCCGGGCCCGCCCCTCCCCGTTCCCGCACCCCCGCGCCGCAAGGGGTCCCGGCGTCGCGCGGTCATGTCCTGCACGTGCCCTTGCATGCGCATATGCCGGTTCTGCGTGGTTGTGGGGGCGGCGTCGCACCGGGCGCCCGGGACGCGGGACGCAGACCCCCGGGAGGCCGCCCCGGGGGCGGTTCCGGCCGTCGGCGTCGGATGTGTCTCGTTACGCCTGCTGGTCAACAGGTCGCCGGGGCGATTATCGTTTGTGTGTCGTGTGGTCCGAACCGCCGGGAAGCACCGAGGGATCTCCTCGGCGCGCCGTGCGGGGCAGGCACCCGCGGTCCGGCAGACCAGAGGCGATGAGTGGATACCAGGAGAACAGGGCACGATCCCCGGACGGTGATCGGTGAGGGGGCGGCACAGGCCGCTCCCGCCAACGGCGCTGCCCCCCACGGCGGCGCCTCCCTGGGCGACGACGCCGTCCTCAACGACCGGGTGGAGGCCACCGTCGAATCGCTTGACGTCCTGCTTGTCGAAGACGACGCGGGCGACGCCTTCCTCGCCGAGGAACTGCTCGCCGACACAGCCCTGAACACCCGCATCACCTGGGTCTCCACCCTGGCGGACGCGCGTGAGCACCTGGAGGGCTTCCGCGGCTGCGTCCTGCTCGACCTGAACCTGCCCGACGCCCACGGCCTGGAGCTCCTCCGCGAGATCCTGGAGGGCGCGCCGGCCGCCGCCGTCGTGGTCTTCACCGGGCTCGACGACGAGCACGAGGGCGTCGCCGCGGTCGCGGCCGGAGCCCAGGACTACCTCGTCAAGGGGCAGGTCGACGGCTCCCTGCTCGGCCGCAGCCTCCGCTACTCCCTGGAGCGCCGCCGCGCCGACGAGGGCGCACGGCAGCTCCGCGAGGCGCGCATCCGCGCCCGGGAGAACATGCGCCTCGAACGCGGCCTGCTGCCCCAGGTCCTGCTCCAGCGCTCGCCGCTCAGCCACCGCGCCTACTACCGGCCCGGCCGCAAGCGCGCCCTGGTCGGCGGCGACTTCTACGACGCGGTCGAGAAGGACGGCACCACCCACGTCGTCATCGGCGACGTGAGCGGGCACGGCCCCGACGAGGCCGCCCTCGGGGTCAGCCTGCGCATCGCGTGGCGCGCCCTCATCATGGGCGGGGTCGACGAGGCCAGGGTGCTGCCCAACCTGGAGGCCATCCTGGTCAGCGAACGCGCCCAGGAGGAGATGTACGCGACGCTGTGCATGGCGAGCCTGGACACCGGCGACGACCGGGTCAGGCTCCGCGTCCTGGGACACCCGCCGCCCATGATCGTCCAGGACGGCGCGGTCGAGGAGACACGGGTCACCCCGCAGCCCCCGCTGGGCGTCTTCCCGGTGGAGGAGACGGCCACGGACGAGGTCGTCCTGCCCGTCGGGGCGAGCGTGCTCTTCTACACCGACGGCCTCGTGGACGCCTACGACGGCGGCCCGCCCGAGCGCCTGGAGGTCGCGGGCCTGCGCCGGATGGTCACCGGAGTCCTGGGGCAGGGCGTCTCACTGGCCCGACTGCCGGAACACCTGGTGGACGAGGCGGAACGCAGCAACGGCGGCCCGCTCCAGGACGACGTGGCGATGCTGCTCATCACCCACGGAGAGTTGGAGTGAGCCCGACCCGGGAGGGAACGGCCATGGACACCGACACGACGGAGGGACCGGGGACGGACCACGGCACCGGCCTGCCCGGAGGCGTCTCGATCGGCGGCGGCCAGTTCGTCAACGGGGCCGACCGGGAGCGCTCGCGCCCGGCCCACGAGTCGTGGAGCCTGCGCCGCCGGGTCACCAGCCTCCTGACGGTCGTCGCCGTCGTCCTGGTCGTGGCCGTGTCCGTCATCACGCTGGCCGCCCTCAACGCCCGCGACAACCTCGCCCTCCAGGTGGACTCCCTGACCCCGGCGGTCAGCTCCGTCGACCAGACCCACTCGTCCTACCTGAGCCAGGACCACGCCCTGCGCGGCTACATCCTCACTCAGGACCGGGACTTCCTGGAGCCCTACATCGCCTCCCAGCTGACGCTGGCGGAGAACCAGGCGGCCCTCTCCGAGCTGGCCGAGGAGAATCCGGAGGTCGAGTCCAACGTCGAGGACCTGCTCGCCGCGGGGCGGCTGTGGACCGACGAGTTCGCCGAGCCCGCGCTGGAGCAGGTGAGCAGCGGCCAGGAGATCTCCCGGGAGGACCTCCAGCGCGGCCGCATGCTGTTTCTCGACCTGTCCCGGATCGCCGACGCCACGACCCAGCAGCTCCAGAGCGAGATCGACCAGGCTCGGGAGGGGCTGACCCTGGCCACCCAGCAGGTCGTCGCCCTCCTGGTGCTGGTGGGGCTGGTCGTGGTCTTCCTGTCGGTGTTCCTGTGGGTGATGCTGCAGCAGTGGGTGCTGCGTCCCCTGGACGAACTGGCCGGGCACATGCGCCAGGTCTCGGAGGGCTACTACGCCCACCGCATCTCCCTGCACGGGCCGCCGGAGATCGTCCGGCTGGGCCGGGACGTCGACTCCATGCGCGAGCGCATCGTCCAGGACCTGGACGAGGTGGCGTCCGCGCGGCGCAAGCTCCAGGAGCAGTCCACGCTGCTGGAGCACCAGACCGAGGAGCTGCGCCGCTCCAACCTGGAGCTGGAGCAGTTCGCCTACGTCGCCTCCCACGACCTCCAGGAGCCGCTGCGCAAGGTGGCGAGCTTCTGCCAGCTGCTCCAGCGCCGCTACCAGGGGCAGCTCGACGAACGGGCCGACTCCTACATCGACTTCGCCGTCGAGGGCGCCAAGCGCATGCAGACCCTCATCAACGACCTGTTGGCGTTCTCCCGCGTCGGGCGGACCAGGAACTTCGCCTCGGTCAACCTGGACGCCGCCCTGGACGACGCCCTGAGCAGCCTGTCCACCCGCCTGGAGGAGGTGGGCGCCGAGGTCACCTGGGATCCGATGCCGACCGTGCAGGGCGACCGCACCCTGCTCACGCAGGTGTTCTTCAACCTGGTGGGCAACGCGGTCAAGTTCCGCGGCGACGAGGACCCGCGGGTCCACCTCGGCGTGGAGCGGCAGGGCGACGAGTGGGTGTTCTGCTGCGCCGACAACGGGATCGGGATCGAACCGCAGTACGCCGAGCGCATCTTCGTGATCTTCCAGCGGTTGCATACGAGGGAGAAGTACACGGGCACCGGCATCGGCCTGGCCATGTGCAAGAAGATCGTGGAGTTCCACGGGGGCAGGATCTGGCTCGACACCGGGTCCGGGAGCCCTGAGGGGGCCGAAACCTCCGGCGAAGGCGACTCCGGGCAGACCGGAACCCGCATATGCTGGTCCTTGCCCGCGGATTCCGAACACGAGGACGACACGGCGGCCCCGGAGAGGGGAACCGTCGGAGGCGTTCCCGTCGATATCGGAGACGAGGGCACCGAGGACGCCGAGGCCGACACCCCCGAGGCCTCGGTGCCGACGGCCGCACGACAGCCCACGGGCGACGGCGACACCGGAGCGGAGAGCACGGACGCGGACGACATGTCCGGGGACGGGCGACCCGCCCCGCCCGCCGCCGGTGGCGGTACGGTTCCCCCCGACCACGGGGTGGGGCCCTGAGTCAGGGGTCTGGAAGTTTGAGCGAGGTCATGTTGGTGCATCCCATCGAGGTGCTGCTGGTCGAGGACGATCCAGGGGACGTCCTGATGACCAAGGAGGCGTTCGAGGAACACAAGCTGGGCAACCGCCTGCACGTGGTCTCCGACGGCGTCGAGGCCCTCCGGTTCCTCCGCCGCGAGGGGGAGTTCGCCGACGCGCCCCGTCCGCACCTGATCCTCCTCGACCTCAACCTGCCCCGCAAGGACGGCCGGGAGGTGCTGGAGGAGGTCAAGAACGACGAGGACCTCGCGCACATCCCCGTCGTGGTGCTCACCACCTCCGAGGCCGAGGAGGACGTGCTGCGGAGCTACCGCCTGCACGCCAATGCCTACGTGCCCAAGCCGGTGGACTTCGACCAGTTCATCAAGGTGGTCCGCCAGATCGACGACTTCTTCGTCACCGTGGTGCGCCTGCCCAAGGGGTGACACCGGGGGACGGAGCGGACGCGCTGGAGGGGGAGCGGGTGGCGGCACCCGTTTTTCGTTACGGTTGGGGCATGAGCTTGCCGGAACCCCGTGATCCCGCCGGTCCCTACCGTGTCAGTGTGGTGTGCCTGGGCAACATCTGCCGGTCGCCCATGGCGGAGAAGGTCCTCACCGCCGACCTCGAACGCGCCGGACTGGGAGACCTCGTCGAGGTCGACAGCTCCGGCACCGGCCACTGGCACGTGGGCGGCGAGATGGACCCGCGCGCCGCGTCCACGCTGCGCGTGCACGGCTACCTGACCCACCACACCGCCCGCCAGTTCGACCCGTCCGACCTGGCCACACGCGACCTGGTCCTGGCCATGGACCTGGACAACCTCGACGAGGTCAGGCGCTTCGTCGACGAGTACGGCGACGAGCACGGCTTCGACATGTCGCGGCTGCGGCTCTACCGGTCCTTCGCGCCCGGCGGCGGTCCCAACCCGGAGGTGCCCGACCCCTACTATGGCGGCGACGACGGTTTCACCGCCGTCCTCAACATGGTGGAGGCCGCGGCCAAGGGCCTCACGAGCGAGCTCGTCACCCGGCTGCGGGGGTAGCGCGGGTGGAGGGGGAACCGATCGTGTGTGCCTTCGGCGGGGACGACGGCGAGGGGCCCCGGGAGGGCCGCCGCCGGGACCCCGTCCACGGCACCATGGCCGAGCGCCTGGCCACCCTGCTCGGCAGGGAGGTCGGGCGCGCCGCCCGCGCGGGCAGCAGCCACGACTGGGAGATCTCCTTCGCCGAGCTCACCGACGGCACCCGCCTCTTCGTCAAGTCCCTGGTGAGGGGAGCCCCGGCCAGCGGTGTGCTCGTCGCCGAGGCTCGCGGGCTCGACTGGCTGGGGCGCGCCTTCGGTTCGCCCGCCATCGAGGTCATGGCCTGGGACGACCGCCTGCTCGTCCTCCCGTGGGTCGAGCAGTGCGAGCCCACCGCCGGCGCGGCCGAGCGCCTGGGCCGCAGGCTCGCGGGCACCCACCTCACCGGCGCCGACCGCTTCGGGGCCGACTGGCCGGGCTACGTGGGCCCCCTCCCCCTGGACAACACCCCCTCCTACGACTGGCCGCGCTTCTACGCCGAGCAGCGGCTCCGCCCCTACCTGCGCCAGGCCCTCGACCAGGGCGGGCTCACCCCCGGGGACGGCCGCACCGTGGAGAAGGTCGTGGACTCGGTCGCGGACCTGGCGGGCGACCCCGAGCCGCCCTCCCGCATCCACGGAGACCTGTGGAGCGGCAACGTGCTGTGGGGGGCCCGGGACGCGGTGCTGATCGACCCGGCGGCCCACGGGGGGCACCGGGAGGCCGACCTCGCCATGCTCGCGCTGTTCGGGCTGCCCTACCTGGAACGGGTGAGGGACGCCTACAACGAGGTGGCGCCCCTGGCCGACGGGTGGCGCTCCCGCGTCGCCCTGCACCAGCTGCACCCGCTGCTCGTGCACGTGTGCCTGTTCGGAGCCGCCTACCGGACGACGACCCTGGAGACGGCGCGGGCCGCCCTGCGGGGCGGCTGAGGGCCGGAGCCCGGGCAGCCGCGGCCCCGCGGGCACCGCCCCCGCGGACGGTGCCCGCGGGGCCGCGGCGCCCGTCAGCCCTTGACGCTGCCCGCGAGCAGGCCGCGCACGAAGTAGCGCTGGAGCAGGAAGAACACGGTCAGCGGCACGACCATCGACACGAAGGCGCCCGCGGTGAGCCGGTGCCAGGCCTCCCCGCGCGTTCCGGCCAGCTCCGCGAGCCGGACGGTCAGCGGCGCGGTCGCCGTGTCCCCGCCGGTGAAGATCAGGGCCACCAGCAGGTCGTTCCACACCCACAGGAACTGGAAGATCCCCAGCGAGACCAGGGCCGGGGTGATGAGCGGGAGCACGATCCGCAGGAAGATCCGGCCGTGGCCCGCCCCGTCCACCCTGGCCGCCTCGAACAGCGACCTCGGCAGCTGCGAGATGAAGTTGTGCAGCAGGAACACGCCCAGCGGCAGCCCGAAGACCGCGTGCGCCACCCACACGTTCGTGAACGCCATCGCCCCGGTCAGCTCCCACGCGGGCAGCACCTGGACGCCGCCGACCGCGACCCCCTGCGAGAAGAACCGCAGCATCGGCACCAGTGACATCTGCAACGGGACGATCTGGAGGGCGAAGATGCCCAGGAAGAGCCAGTCCCGGCCGCGGAAGTCGATCCACGCCAGCGCGTACGCGGCGAGCGCGGCCACGCCCAGCACGAACACCGTGGAGGGGAGGGTGATGACGAACGAGTTCACCAGGTGGCTGGCGAGCCGTCCGTCGTTCGCGGAGCCGAACAGCACGTCGCGGTAGTTGTCCAGGGTCACGTCGGGGGAGGACAGGAACGTCCACCACCCGGTCGTGCGGATCTGCTCGGCCGGGCGGAACGAGGAGATGAGCAGGCCCGCCGTGGGCACCGTCCACACCACCGCGATCACGAGCGCGGCCAGGCCCGCGGCCGAGCCGCTGAGCCTGCGGCGCACCCGGGCGGCGGCGCCGGAGGGCCGGGGCCCCCGACCGCCCCGGGGGCCGCGCCCCGCTCCGGCGCCCGTCGGGCCGCCCGGGCGCGGGGGGTTCTTCGTCGGGGTCATGAGAGCTCCCTCGCCTTGCGGGTGCGGCGGATCTGCAGCACCACCAGCGGGACGACCAGGACGAAGAGGAACACCGCGAGCGCGGACCCCTGGCCGGTCTGTCCCTGTTGGAAGGCCTGGCTGTACATCTCGTTCGCGATCACGCTGGTGCCGTAGTTGCCGCCGGTCATGGTGCGGACGATGTCGAAGACCTTCAGGGTCTGGACGGTGATGGTGACGAGCACGACCAGCACGGTCGGCCACACCGAGGGCAGGGTGATCCGGGTGAACAGCTGCCACGCGCCCGCGCCGTCGATGCGCGCGGCCTCGACCGTCTCGGAGGGGATGGCCTTGATGGCCGCGGACAGCACGACCATCGCGAACCCGGCCTGGACCCAGATCAGCACCAGGATCAGCAGGAAGGTGTTGAGGGGCTGTTCGAGAAGCCACAGCCGCGGTTCGCCGCCCAGCCACACGACGATCTGGTTGAACAGGCCGTACTGCTCCTGGTCGGCGGGCCGGTAGGCGAAGACGAACCGCCAGATGATGCTCGCGCCGACGAACGAGATCGCCATCGGCATGAACACGAGGGACTTGGCGACCGACTCGAACCGGGAGCGGTCGATGAGCACCGCGTAGAGCAGGCCGATGGCGGTGGCCAGGACGGGGGCGAACACCACCCACAGGAGGGTGTTGCGCAGGACGAGGAGGATCTCCGGGCGCTGGAACATCCACACGTAGTTGGCCAGGCCCACGAACTCCTCCCCGGAGCGGTCGTGGAAGGACAGCACGGTGGTGCGCAGCGCCGGGTAGACCAGGCCTCCGACGAGGAGGACCAGCGCCGGCGCGAGGAAGAGGAACGCCTGCCAGCGGTCGCGCCGGGTCCGGGGCACGTCCACGAGGACGAGCAGGAGCCCGATGGCGGCCAGGAAGGAGGCGATCCCGATGAGCATCCACACGATCTTGGGAAGCTCGGACAGGAACGAGTACTCCATGGAGACCCCTTGTCGGTACCAGGAGGTGTGACGGGGTCCGGCGGGACCGTGCCGGACCCCGTGCGGGGGTGGGGGAGGGGGTTACGGCCAGGCGGACTCGACGGTCTCCAGGACGTCTCCGGTGGAGCTGCCGGTGATCCAGTCGATGATGCCGGTCCAGAACACGTTGGTACCGACGGACGAGGGCATCGCGTCGCTGGCGTCGAAGTGGAAGACGGTGTCGGGGTCGTTGAGGACCTCGGCGGTGAACTGGTCCGTGGGGTCGGCCAGGTTGGCCGGGTCCAGGTCCTGGTGGGCGGAGACCCACGAGCCCAGGGAGGCGCGGCTGTTCGCGAAGTCGCCGGAGGACAGGTACTCGTGCATGGCCACGACCTCGGGCCGGTCGTCGAAGGCCACGACGAACTCGCCGCCGCCCATGATGGGCACCTCCGTGCCCGCCTCCATGGGGGGCAGGACGAACCCGTAGACGTCGCCGTCCTCGCCGACCTCGACGTCGTCCTCGAACTGGGCGCCGTAGAACGAGCCCATCAGGTACATGGCGCAGCCGCCGTCGAGCAGCGGGAGCCCGGCCTCCTGGAAGGACGTGACGGCGATGCTGTCCACGCCGCCGAAGGTGCCGTTGACGTAGTCCTCGTTGCGGATGATCCCGTCGGCCAGGTCGAAGGCCTCCTCGACCTCGGGCGCGTCGAAGGGGATGTCGTGGGCGATCCACTCGTGGTAGGCGTCGGTGCCCGAGGTGCGCAGGAGCGCGTTCTCGATCCAGTCGGTGCCGGGCCAGCCGGTGGCGTCGCCGGACTCGAAGCCCACGCACCACGGCTTGGTGCCGGACTCGGCGATGGTGTCGCTGAGTTCGAGCATCTCGTCCCACGTCTGGGGGATCTCGTGGCCGTTGTCGGCGAAGTACGTCGGCGAGTACCAGACCATCGACTTCATGTTGGCGCCCAGGGGGGAGCCGTAGAGGTCGCCGTCGACGGTGGCGTAGCCCTGCCAGTCCTCGCTCCAGCCGGCCTCGACGTTCTCGCGGACACCGTCGGAGACCGGGACGGCGTGGCCGTCGGCGGCGGCTCGCTGGAGCAGGCCGGGCTGGGGGATGAAGGCCAGGTCGGGGGCGTTGCCGCCGTCGAGGCGGATGGGCAGCTGGGCCTCGAACTCCCCGCTTCCCTCGTACTGGACGGTGATCCCGGTGCAGGCGGCGAACTCGGCCCAGGACTCCTCCAGGAGGTCGCCCTCCATGTCGCGGATGGAGGCGTAGACGTCGACGGTGCCCCCGGTGTCGGCCCACTGCTCGTAGGGGGAGCAGTCGAGGTCGGAGGTGTCGACCGTCCCGCCGCCGCCCTCGCCGCTGAGGAATCCGCACCCGGAGGCGACGAGGAGGACGGTTCCGGCCGCGGCCGCCGCGGCCAGGTGGCGGCGGACCCTGGGGTCTGGTCTCGGCATGGGGGTGGTTCTCCCTTGGTCATCTGACGGGGGCGCCGCCGAACCGGCGCCGCCCCCGGGGGGTCGTGTGACCCATGGCATACCTGGAAGAGATGCAAGCCCCCTTCTCTGCAAATGTCTACATATTTTGCAAAAACTTTCGTAACAATGGCGAAACATGCTGTTCGGAGGGGGCACACCGGTTTCCCGCCGGGCGAGGCCCTAGATTGGGGACATGGCTGACGCACCCCATGGACCGGACCGGGGAACGCCGGGGAACGGCGCCCCAGGGCACGACGGGCCCGAGCTGCACGTCGCCCTCATCGGCTACGGCAAGGGCGGGGAGGTCTTCCACGCGCCCCTCGTCGACGCGGTCCCGGGGCTGCGGCTGTCCGCCGTCGTCACCGGCGACCCGGGCCGCCGGAGCGCGGTCCAGGCGCGGTACCCGGGGGTCACCGTCTACTCCGCCGTCGCCGACCTGTGGGCCGACGCCGACCGGTACGAGATCGCCGTCGTCACCACGCCCAACGACACCCACGCGCCCCTCGCCCGTGCGGCGCTGGAGGCCGGGATGGCCGTCGTGGTCGACAAGCCCTTCGCGCTCACCGCGCGGCAGGCGCGTGAGCTCACCGACCTGGCGGACAAACTCGGCCGGGTGCTCACCGTCTACCAGAACCGCCGGTGGGACGCCGACTTCCTCACCCTGTGGAACCTGATCGAGGACGGGGCCCTGGGCCGCGTGCACCGGTTCGAGTCGCGGTTCGAGCGCTGGCGGCCCCGTCCGAAGGGGACCTGGCGGGAGGCCGGCGGGGTGGAGGCCGGCGCGGGCCTGCTCTACGACCTGGGGCCGCACCTCATCGACCAGGCGGTCAACCTGTTCGGCCCGGTCGGTTCCGTCTACGCCGAGGTCGACGCCCTCCGCGAGGGGGTCGGCGCCGACGACGACGTGTTCCTCGCGCTCGAACACGTCCGGGGCACGCGCTCCCACCTGTGGATGGGCGCGCTCACCGGCCAGGGCGGACCGCGCTTCCGGGTGCTGGGCGACCACGGGGCCTTCACCAGCCACGGCATGGACGGGCAGGAGGCCCGGCTGGCGGCGGGCGAGCGGCCCGACGCCCCCGACTGGGGCGTGGTCCCCGAGGAGCGGTGGGGCGTGCTCGGGGTGGACGGGGACACCCGCCGCGTGCCGTCGGCGCGCGGGGCCTACCCGGAGTTCTACGCGGGCGTGCGCGACGCGGTCGGCGAGGGGGAGCCCCTGCCGGTGGACCTGCACGAGGTCGTCCACGGCCTGGAGGTCATCGAGGCGGCGAGGCGCAGCGCCCGCACCCGCGCGGTCGTCGCCCTCTAGGACGGACGCGGGCGGGCACCGCGGGGACGGGACCCGGCGGAGAGGGGGAGGGGCTGCGCCCCGCCCCGGGAGGCGCGGACGGCGGACCGGGTCCCCCGGCGGCGTCCCGGGCCTGCGGCGCCTCCCCGTGGCCCTATGTTGGGGGGAGGTTGCCCCAGGGTTTCGTCCCGAAGACCGAAGGAGACGTGTCGTGGCCCAGGTCCTCGTGGTCGCAGACGACCTCACCGGCGCGAACGCCACCGGTGCCAGGTTCGCCCGGACCGGGATGCGCGTGGCCACGGTGACCCCGGAGCACGTGAGCCAGGTGGCCGGGGACTACGACGTGGTCGTGGCCAACCTCGACAGCCGGCACGTCCCCGCCGACCAGGCCGCCGACCTGGTCACCGACGTGGTCGAAGCCGTGTGGCCGGTGGGTCTGGTGGTCAAGCGCACCGATTCCACGCTGCGCGGCAACATCGGCGCCGAACTGGAGGCCGCCTACGACGCGGTCCGCGAGCGGGTGCCCGCGGGGACGCGGGTGCGGGTGCTGTTCAGCCCCGCCTTCCCGGCGTCCGGCCGGATCACCGAGGACGGCCTGCAACTGCTCCACGGGCTGCCGCTGGAACGCACGGAGCTGGCGGTGGACCCCCTCTTCCCCATGACGACCAGCGTCGTCGCGGACATCCTCGCCGCCCAGTGCGACCTCCCCGTGCGGCACGTCCCGGTCCGGCAGGTCACCCACGCGATGCTGACCTCGGAGCTCCTGGCCGGTGACGAGCCCGTCGTGGTCTGCGACGCGAGCACCGAGCAGCACCTCACCGACATCGCGGAGGCCGCCGCCGAGGCCCACCAGCGGGACGGGGTCGTGTGGGTGTCCGTCGACCCCGGGCCGACGGGCGCGCTGCTGGCGTACGCGCTGCGGCTGCGCGGCCAGGCGGGGTCGCGCGGACCGCTGCTCGGCGTGGTCGGCAGCACCACCGACCTGACCCGGCGGCAGCTGGCCACGGTGGCGCGCACGGGAGCGGTGCGCTTCGTGGACGTGGACGCGGTGGCCCTCGCCGACCCGGGGAGCGGGCACGGGGACGAGGTCGCCGCGGAGCTGACCGACCAGCTGACGTCCTCGGGGTTCCCGGAGCTGTGCGTGCTGAGGCTGGTCACCCCGGCCGAGCGGGTGCGGGGGATGCCCGCCCAGGCTCGGGCCGAACTGCCCGGCCGGATCGCCCGCCTGGTGGCCGACGTCGTCAACGACGTGGCCGACACCACGGGCGCCCACGCCCTGCCCAGCGGCCTCTACCTGACCGGGGGGGACCTCGTCGCGAGCCTGCTGGACGAGCTGGACGTGCACGCCTTCGACGTCGGCGGCGAGGTCGTGCCCCTGGCGGTGCACGGGCACCTCAGCGGAGGGCCGCTGGACGGGACCCCGACCGTGGCCAAGGGCGGCCTGGTGGGGGACGACATCACCCTCGTCGAGTGCCTGGCCAAGCTGCGGCGGGCCGTGCAGACGCGGCTGCACCAGGTGCACTCGGAGGTGTCGGAGCACGTGGTCCCGACCCTGTCCCGCGACCTCTGACCCGCCCCGCCGGGGCTTTCGCTTCCTTCGACGAGGGTCCCCGGCGTCCTCGCCCTGCTGGAGCGGGCGGGGGCTCCCCGGTTCGCCGCGGAGGTACGCCGGCACCTCCGGTGACGTGCAGAGGGGGTCGGTCCCGGTCCCGGGGCGCCGTGCCTCAGGCGGCGAGCTCCGCCCGCAGGGCTTTCGTTTTTTTCGATTACGGGTAGTGTGGTCGTATGACGAGCACACTGCGCGAGCGGACGCTCCTTCCGCCGAACGACCGCTCCGAACTGGTGCGGTTCGCCAGGGGACTGGCGGAACCGGGGACTGCCTCCCGTGCGCGCCTGGTCGGGCCCGACCGCTCCGAGCTGGAGATCCCGGACGAGCTCTACGGAGTCCTGCGCGACGTCGTGTCGGCTCTGTCCCAGGGCCTCGCGATCTCCATCGCCCCCCACAACACGATGCTGACCACGCAGGAGGCCGCCGAACTGCTCGGCGTCTCGCGGCCGACCCTCGTGCGCCTGCTCGAGGACGGGGAGATCCCCCACAGCATGAGGGGGCGCCACCGCCGGGTCCTGCTCCGCGATGTGCTGGAGTACCAGGAGGCCACCCGGAGGGAACGCGAACGGGTCCTGGACGAGATGGCGGCGGACGCCGAGGAGGCCGGGCTCTACGATGTGACCCCGATTCCCCGGAACACCAGGTGAGAACGGTCAGCCATGGCCTTTCCCGCCTTCGTCGACACCTGTGTGCTCTATCCGGCCTACCTCTGCGACACCCTTCTCCGGCTCGCCGTGGCCGGGGCCTACCGCCCCCTGTGGTCGGCCGACGTCCTCGAGGAGCTCGGCCGGAACCTGGTTCTGCGCGGTATCGCTCCGGAGAGGGTGGACCGCAGGATCGACCAGATGAACCGCGCCTTTCCCGACGCGATGGTGCGCGGCTACGAAACGCTCGTCGCCGGTATGGAGAACGACCCGAAGGACAGGCACGTCCTCGCCGCCGCGGTCCGTGCCAACGCGGAGGCCGTCGTCACCTTCAACCTCCGGGACTTCCCCGAACCCGCGCTGAAGCCGTATGACCTGGTCGCCCTGCACCCCGACGAGTTCCTGCTCGACCAGCTCGACCTCCATCCGGGCCTGACGCTCGACGTACTGGAGGCGCAGGCCGCCTCCTACCGGAGGGAGCCGACGACGGTCCCCGGCGTCCTCGCCCTGCTGGAGCGGGCGGGGGCTCCCCGGTTCGCCGCGGAGGCACGTCGGCACCTCCGGTGACGTGCAGAGGGGATCGGGCCCGGTCCCGGGGCGCCGTGCCTCAGGCGGCGAGCTCCGCCCGCAGGTGGTCGACGGCGAGCTTCTCCAGCAGGTCGGACAGGACGCGCGGGTTCTCCAGCGGGCCCATGTGGCCGGTGCCGGGGACCTCCCGCACCTCCTCGCAGTTCGGGAGCAGCCCGGCGATGTGGTGCGCGTGCCACGGAGGGGTCAGCTTGTCCTGCGTGCCCACCACCACGACGGTGGGCGCCGAGATCCGCCGCGCCGTGTCGTCCAGCTCCAGCCCGCTCATCACCCCGCCCCACCGGCCGCGCGGCACGCCGCCGCACGCGTGCACCAGCCTCGCGCACAGCCTCACCATGCGCGGGTCCGCCTCCTTGCCCATCACCAGGAACTTCAGCGCCCGCGCGCTCACCGCGTTGGCCGGGCCCAGGGGGAGCGGAGCCTGGAGGAACGCCCTCGCGCCCAGCGCGCCCAGCGGGCCGGGCAGCGGGATGGCGGTGGAGCGCTTCGGCAGCTGGGTGCACCCGGTGTTGGTGAGCAGCACGGCCCCCGCCCTGTCCCGGAACACCCTGCGGTCCCCGGCGGCCATGATCGTCATCCCGCCCATGCTGTGCCCGGCGACCACGGCCCGGCGCCCCTCGGGGACGGTCGCCTCCAGCACGGCGCACAGGTCGTCGGCCAGTTTGTCCGTGCTGTACCCGGCCCGGGTCAGGGGCGTCTGCGAGCGGCCGTGTCCGCGCTGGTCGTAGAGCACCACGCGCAGGTTCGGGTCCAGCTCGCGCACCACCGGCCCCCACGAGGCCAGCGACGTCGCCCAGCAGTGGGCGAGGACCAGGGTCGGCCCGTCCTCGGGGCCGCGGACCTCGGCGTGCAGCAGCGTGCCGTCGGCGGAGCGGACCTGGAGTTCGCGGGCGCGGCCCACGTGTCGGATGGCCATCGGGGTTGCCTCTCGCTCTGGGGGTGCTCAGGGGTGCCGCCCCGGGGCGGGGACGGGACGGCGGTCGCGCCGCGGGGGTGTCCCCCCGGGTCGGCGCGTGGCCCGGGGGGACGTTCGGGGGGTCAGGCGTCGAGCTCGTCGACGTCGATCCGGGGGACCGCGAAGGGAGGGGAGCCCGCCCCGTTGACCGGGTGGCCTCCCCACAGGTTGGGTTCGCCCAGGGCGCCGGTGCCCTCGAACCCGTCCGGCGTGCGGACCACGACGGTGCGCGCGCCCTCCCGGAAGGCCGAGGTCACCTCGGGGCTCGCGGACAGGCGGCCCCGCCACCGGTAGTCGCCGGTCAGGGGCGAGAAGTTGCCCGCGAGGTGGGCGTCCACCTCGACGGCGGCGCCGTCCTCCCCGTCGGACGGACCGGGCAGCACGACCGTGACCGTGCCCCGGTACTCCTCCTCGTCATCACCGAACCCGCTCATCGGCCCTCCTTCTCCCTCTCCTTCTCGTTCCGCCGACCGCCGGCCCCCGGGCCGCGACGGCGGGGCGGCGGGCGCCGCGCGTGCGAGCGCGGTCCACCCGCAGGTCGTAGTTGTGCGGGTCGAACCAGCGGGTGCGCAGCGCGAAGTCCCACGTGAAGGTGGGCCACAGAGTCGTGTTGCGCCCCTCCTCGTTCAGGTACCAGCTGTCGCAGCCGCCGGACACCCACACGGTGCCCTCCATGGACTCGTCCACCATGTCGTTGTAGGCCCTCTCCGCCTCCGGGCGCGCGTCCAACCGGTCGAGCCCGTGCCTGCAGAGGTACTTGAGCGCCTCCATCGTGTACCGGATCTGCGCCTCGATCATGAACACCTGGGAGGTGTGCCCCAGCCCGGTGTTCGGCCCGGCCAGCACGAAGGCGTTGGGGAAGCCGGCGACCGTGGTGCCCCGGAACGCCCGCACGTCGGAGCCCCAGTGCTCGGCCAGGGAGCGGCCCTCCGCGTCGAGGATGCGCTGGGCGATCGGCGGGTCGGTGACGTGGAAGCCGGTGCCGAGGACGACGGTGTCGACCTCGTGCTCGGTCTCGCGGCCCGACGCGTCCCGGGTGACGACCGCGTGGGGGCGGATCTCCGTGATGCCGTCGGTCACCACGTCGACGTTGGGCCTGGCCAGCGCCGGGTAGTAGTCGTTGGACATCAGGATGCGCTTGCAGCCCGCCCGGAAGTCCGGGGTGAGCTTGGCCCGCAGCGCGGGGTCCTTGACGCTGCGGGCGATGTTGGCCCTGCCGAGCCGCTCCACGACGGTGAGCAGTCTCGGGTTCTTGGCGAAGCCGAGGATGTAGGTCTCCCGACCCCAGTAGATGCTCTTGCGCGCGATCTGCTGGGTGACCGGGAAGGTCCGGTACAGCCAGCTCTCGACCCTGGTGATGTCGCGGTCGTGGCGGAACATCACCCACGGGGCGGTCCGCTGGAACAGCGTCAGGGCGCCGACCTCCGGCTGGATCCGGGGGACGAACTGGATGGCCGACGCCCCGGTGCCGATCACCGCGACCCTCCGGCCGGCGAGGTCGTGGCCGTGGTCCCACTCCGCGGAGTGGAACAGCTTGCCCTCGAACGAGTCCAGGCCCTTGATGTCGGGGTAGGACGGGTCGGCGAGGGGGCCGGCCCCGCTCACCAGGAACTGGGCGGTCACCGTGCCGCCGTCGGTCGTGATCCGCCAGCGGTTGCCGTCGGGCTCCCACCGCGCGGAGCGCACGTCGCTGCCGTAGCGCACGTGCCGGTCCACGCCGTACTCCCCGGCCACCCGCTTCATGTACTCCCAGATCTCGGACTGGGGGGAGAACGTGCGGCTCCAGTGCGGGTTGGGCGCGAACGAGAACGAGTACAGGTGGGAGGGGACGTCGCAGGCGGCGCCCGGGTAGTCGTTGTCGCGCCAGGTGCCGCCGACGTCGTCGGCGCGCTCCAGGACCACGAAGTCGTCCAGACCGGCCTGCTTGAGCCGGACGGCCATGCCGAGGCCGGCGAATCCCGACCCGATGACGGCCACCCGGAAGTGCGGGGGTGCTTCGGTCACGTTCTGTCCCTTCGTGCGAACCGGCCCGGGGTGGTGCCTCCCGAGGCGGGGGTGTGGCCCCCGGGGACGTGGCGCGTACGCCCCCGGGGGAGTCGCCGCCCGGAGGCGAGGCGCGTTCGCCTCCGGGAGGTGCGGCTCCCGGGGGCGTGGCGCGTTGCGCCCCCGGGAGGTCGGGGCCGCCGCCGGAAGACGTGGCGCGTCTCGTCTTCCGACGGCGGGTCTGTGGGGCCGGGGACCGGCCGCGGTGCGCGGCGGTCCGACGGCGGCGGGGAGGGGTCCCGCGGAGGGACGCCCCCCGGGGAGCGGGCCGTGCGGGCGGTCCCGCGGGGGCGCGTCAGCCGAGGAGCCCGGCCTTGCGCCAGAAGTACCGCCCCAGTCCGGTGATGGCCCCGGCGGTGCCCAGGGTGCCGACCACCTTGCGCGCGGCCCAGGTCTTGGTGCCGATCCAGTGCGGGTTCTTCCGGGCGACCTCGTAGGCCTCCTTCGGGTCGAGCCCCACCTGCGCGTACACCTTGGGGTTGATCAGCCGGGTGGCGGAGTAGTAGGTCACCAGTCCGAGGACGATGCGGCTGTAGGCCCGGTTGAGGGGGCCGCGGGTGACCCAGTCGCGCTGGAACTCCTCGCGGGCGTAGCGCATGTGCCGCGCCTCCTCCACCACGTGGATGCGGGCGACCGAGCGCACCAGGGGGAGGATCTGCTCGTCCGGCACGGCCTCGCGCTGGAGCTGGTCGAGCACCTCCTCGACGAACAGCGCCCCCGCGAAGATCAGCGGGCCGTGCGCGATGGCCTTGAAGACGCGGCCCAGGTGGTAGGTGACCGGGTCCAGCCGGTGCGCCTCCCAGCCGAGCTTCTGCACCATCTTGGCGAACATGACGGTGTGGCGGCACTCGTCGGCGATCTCGGTGTAGGCGTACTGGACGTGGTTGGTGGTGGGGTCGTTGTGGTAGGCGTGGCGGACGAGCATCTGCATCAGGATCGTCTCGAACCAGATGCCGATGGTCGCGACGCTGGCGACCTCCAGTCGGGAGAGCTCCTTGCGCTCGGTGTCGGAGAGCCGGTCCCACAGGTACGTCCCGTAGAGGGAGATCCGCTCGGGGCGGATGGCCCACATGCCGGGGTCGACGGGGGCGTCCCAGTCGATCTCGACGAGCGGGTCGAAGGAGGCCTTCGCCGATCCGCGCAGCAGGCGCTTGGCGATGTCCTCCCGGTCGGTGAGCCGGGGCCCGGCCGTGGTCTCCGCAGTCATCTGGTCCCTCCTCAGGACGCGTTCTGGGTGGCGGGGCCGCCGTGGCGTGCGTGGAGGCCCCGGGCGATCTCCGCCCCGTCGAAGGCGCCGTCCGCGAGCAGCAGGCCGAGCTGGAGCGAGACGATCTGCTCGGTGGCGCCGGGGAAGTGCCTGGTCAGGTGCAGGGCAGCGGTGCCCAGGGCGGTGGAGGCCACGTCGCGCGGTGCGCGCCGGGCGGCGGCGGCCCGGACGACGGCCATCACCGTGTCCCGTGTCCGCTCGGCGGGGACGAGGCCGTCCAGGGAGGCGCCGGTGGCCCGGGAGCTGTCGTGGATGGGGGTGTCGACGTAGCCGGGGAACACGGTCGTCACGCCGACGTGGGTCCCGTACTCGGCGCGGAGGCAGTCGGCGTAGGCGGCGACCGCGCGCTTGGAGACCGTGTAGGCGCCCGCCAGCGGGAGCTGGAGGTTGGCCAGCAGCGACGACGTGACGACGATCCGCCCCCTGCTCTCGAGCAGGGAGGGCATCGCGGCCGCGGTCACCCGCCAGGTGCCCAGGAGGTTGACCTCCAGCGCCTGGTGGGCGGGGGAGCCGGGGGCGTGGCCGATGTCCACGGAGGGGCCGACGCCCGCGTAGTGGACGAGCAGGTCCAGGCGTCCGCCGAGCTGTTCGACGGCCTCCGCGACGCCGTCCCGCACCTGCCCGTCGTCGGTGACGTCGCAGCCGATGACGCCGGGGGAGGGCTTGCGGTCGATGCCGACGACGTTCACGCCGAGGTGGCGGAGGACGGCCACGGTGGCGCTGCCGAAGGCTCCCGAGGCGCCGGTGACGACGGCGTTCCGGCCGGGCAGCCGGCGCAGGTGGCGCGGCGAGGGGGGCGTCATGTGATCTCCTCCACAGTCATTGCGGGAACGTTACAACGAGCATTGTCACAATGCAATGGGTTGAGATGGGAAATTTACTCGCGAGTAGGTTCGGTGTCCGCCGGTGTCCGCCGGTGCCCGCGGCTCCGAGTCCGCGGGCGCCGGCCGGGCGCCGCTCCCGGCCGCGGCGGTGCGGGGGCGCCGGGGACGGGAGGGGCGGAGGGGGAAGGGCAGAGGGGGAGGGGGCGGGCGCCGTCAGCGCCCGAGCAGCCCCGCCCTGCGCCAGAAGTACGCGCCGGGGCCGGAGATCGCCCCGGCGGAGCCGAGCGTCCGCACGGCCTTGCGCGACAGACGGGTCTTGCTGTCGATGAAGCGGGGGTTGCGCCGGGCCGCCCGCGCGGCCTCCCGGGGATCGAGGCCGAGCTGCGCGTAGACCTTCCTGTGCACCAGCCGGGTGGCGGAGTAGTAGGTCACCAGTCCGAGGACGATGCGGCTGTAGGCCCGGTCGAGGGGGCCGCGGGCGGCCCAGTCCCGGTGGAACTCCTCGCGGGCGTAGCGGATGTGCCTGGCCTCCTCGATCACGTGGATGCGGGAGGTGGCGCGGACCACGGGTTCGATCTCCTCGTCGCCGATCATCTCCCGCTGGAGCTGGTCGAGGATCTCCTCGACGAACAGCGCGCCGCCGAAGATCAGCGGGCCGTGGGCGAGGGCCTTGAAGACCCGGCCGAGGAAGTGCGCGGCGGGGTCGAGCCGGTGGGCGCGGGACCCCAGCTTCCCGATCGCCCTGGCGAACATGACGGTGTGGCGGCACTCGTCGGCGATCTCGGTGTAGGCGTACTGGACGTGGTTGGTGGTGGGGTCGTTGTGGTAGGCGTGGCGGACGAGCATCTGCATCAGGATCGTCTCGAACCAGATGCCGGTGGCCATGGTGCTGGCCATCTCCAGGCGGCTGAGCCTGCGCCGCTCGGCGTCGGTCAGCCGGTCCCACAGGTGGGTGCCGTAGAGGGAGACCCGTTCGGGCCGCATCCCCCAGAGGTCCTCGACGGGGGCGTCCCAGTCGATCTCGACGAGCGGATCGAAGGAGGCCTTCGCCGATCCGCGCAGCAGGCGCCTGGCGATGTCCTCCCGGTCGGTGAGCCGGGGTGTCTTCGCGGTGTGTCCGGACACGTGGTCCCTCCTCGAAGGAGCGCGGGGCGGGCCCCGCAGGGGGCGGCGGGGGCGTCGCGACGGGCGGGCGTGTGACGCCCCTCACTCCTGTTTCGGAAACGTTACAATGCTCGTTGTCATGGTGCAATGGCCCGGAGGCGCGGATTTACTGACGGGTAACCTTCGGGAAGGTCTCTAGGCTGGACCCATGGCCGAATACCGCATTGACGAACTCGCCCGGCTTGCCGACACGACCGTCCGCAACGTCCGGGTGTACCAGGACCGAGGTCTGCTCGCTCCTCCCCGCAGGGAGGGCCGCGTGGGCATCTACTCCGAGGCCCACCTGGCACGCCTGCGGCTCATCGGCCAGCTGCTGCGGCGGGGATACACGTTCGCCAACATCGGTGAGATGTTCCGGGTCTGGGAGCGCGGCGGCGACCTCTCCGACATCCTCGGCTTCGAGTCGGCCATAGGGGACGCCTGGAGCGACGAGATAGCCGACTACGTCACGCTCGGGGAACTCCGGGACCTCTTCGGCAAGGGCGTGACGCCCAAGACCATAAAGCGCGCCCTCGACCTGCGTGTCCTCGAACGCGACGGCCTGCGCTTCAGGGTCCCCAGCCCCCGGCTGCTGCACGCGGGCGTCGAGCTCGTCAAGCTCGGCATGAGCGTGGGCTCGGTCCTGGACATAGCCGAGAACCTGCGCGACAAGGTCGGCGGCGTCGCCGAGCACATGGTCCGCCTGGTCTCCGAGCACATCATCGCCGAACACGCCCCCGGCACGGTCGTCCGCAGCGAGGAGACCGCCGAGATGGCCGAACTCATCCGGCGCGTGCGCCCGCTCGCGCAGCAGGCCGTGGACGCGGTCCTCGCCCAGGCGATGGCGGAGAACCTCACCACCGTCATGGGCGAGCACTTCGCCCTGGCGATGGAGCACCTGGAGCGGGAGCAGGGGGGCCATCCGCGGGCGGAGGGCCTGACGGGCCCCTCCTGACGGTCCGCTCCCAGGCAGCCCGTGCCCCCGCACCCTTCCCGGCCCCCCCCGACGCACCTCCGATCCCCCGCCCCCGACGCACCCCCCGGCCCCGGGCAGGGCGCCCCCCACGCCGCCGGCGGCCCGGCGTCCGCGCCGGCCGGT
>NZ_JBEXSY010000027.1:0-82591 GCF_040613895.1 Nocardiopsis sp. NPDC006198
CGGCCGTCGCCGTAGACGTCGGCGGTGTCGAAGAAGGTGACGCCCTCCTCGGCCGACCCGCCCGCGGCGCCTCCGGAACCCCGTCGGCGCCGCCCCTACAGGCGAAGCAGCACCCGCCTCGCCACCGCGTCGGAGGCGGCCGCGAGCGGGCGGACCGCCAACCGGACCAGGGCGCGGGGGTTGTCGTCCCCGGCCACGCGGTTGGAGCCGAGTTCGCCGCAGCGGACGCAGCGGTGGATGAGCATCCACTCCCCGTCGGGACGCGAGGAGAGGCTCAGCGCGACCATCCTGCCCCGGCAGTCCGCGGCGCGGTCGCCGGGAATCCGGCGGTCCACGTGCAGGCTGGCCAGGCAGTTCGGGCAGTGGTTCCGGTGGCTGGTCCCCGGCGCGGCGAGGGGGACCTCCAGACGGCACCCCGCGCACCGGAACGACCCGGACTCGCCGGCGGCGTGCCGGACGGTCTTCGCCCGCTGGGGCCGCCGGTCACGAACGTTGCGCCTTCCCACGCTCACACCTCCCCGAACAGGTCGAGCGGGAACGGCGGGTCGGCGAGGGGCCGCACCGCGATCCTCATGAGGACGAGGTGGTTGTCGTCCCGGGAGACGGAGCTCCCGGCCAGCTCGTCGCACAGCGTGCAGCGGTGGACGAGCATCCAGGCCCCGTCGCGCACGACCGCGACGGAGACGGGGACCATGCGCCCGCCGCAGTCGGAGCGGCCGCCCCGGACCTGGTCGACGACGTGGCGCGAGGTCAGGCAGCTCGGGCAGTGGTCGCGCCGTTCTCCCCCGGGCGCGAGGGCGGACACGGACAGGCCGCAGCGCAGGCACGTGAAGGTGCTGGTGCGCAGGGTGGGACTGGGTTCGTACGGTGAATCGGTGGTGGACACCCGGAACTCCTTGCTGGAAGTGGTACGAGGCAGCAGGAGCAGGCCGAGCGCTTCTCGACGGAAGGGGCGCCGCGTCAGACGGTGCGGGGGCCCGCAGGGATGTGAGGCGCGCTCGGCGCGTTCCGGTTCATCAACACCTGTCCTTGACCCGTGGGGCGTCGGCCCCCGGGAATCGTCTCCGGTTCCGGGCTCCCCGGCCCGGAAGTGACGATGGTAGGCAGGGGCTCCGAGCGGGCGCAACGGGTTTTCCGCGGCCCCCGGGGCGGGCGCGGCGCGGGGGGTCGCCGGGGCGGCCCCCCGCCTGTGGCGCCCGGCCTCCGGGGGCGCGCGAACAGGCCGTGCGGTGGCCGCGCGGCGGGCGTAAACCCGTTGGAATTCCGGGCACCCGGTGCCTACGGTTGGGCCATGACCACACCTGTGCCCGGCCGCCGCCTGCCCGGGAGCGCGTCCTCCACCCCCGTCAACGCACCCCCGCCGGACGTGCCCGCACTGCTGCTCCGCGGCGTCGTCAAGCGCTTCGGGACGCTCACCGCCGTCGACGGGCTCGACCTGGAGGTCCCCCAGGGCGTCGTCCTCGGACTCCTCGGCCCCAACGGCGCGGGCAAGTCCACGACCATGAAGATGCTGACCGCCCAGTCCCTCGCGGACGAGGGCGAGATCCGCATCCTCGGTCACCCGATCCCCGCCGAGTCCAAGTGGGCCCGCGCCCGCATGGGCGTCGTCCCCCAGCACGACAACCTCGACGAGGAGCTCACCGTCGAGCAGAACCTGCGGATGTTCTCCTTCCTCTACCGGGTCCCGCGCGCCCGGCGCAAGGAGGCGGTCGCCCGCGCCATGCGCCTCGCCCAGCTCGGCGACCGGGGCGACACGCTCGTGGACGACCTGTCCGGGGGCATGCGCCGCCGCCTCCTCATCGTCCGCGCCCTCCTCCACAGACCCGAGCTCGTCCTCATGGACGAGCCCACCGTCGGCCTCGACCCGCAGGTGCGCCAGGACCTGTGGGGCGTCATCTCCGCGCTGCGCGACGAGGGCGTCACCGTCCTGATGTCCACCCACTACATCGAGGAGGCCGAACGCCTCTCCGACGAGGTGGCGCTCATGGCGAAGGGCGCGGTGGTCGAGCGCGGCACCCCCGCCGACCTCGTCGCCAAGTACGCGGGCTCCACCGTCGAGGAGTACACCCCGGGGGACGAGGGCGCCGACGTCCTCGAACGCCGCGTCCGCGAGCACGGCTTCACCACCCGCCGGACCGGCGTCACCCTGTCGGTCCTGCGCGCCGAGGAGCTGCCCGACTCCCTCCGCGACCGGCTGGGGACCCCCCACCGCCGGGCCAGCACCCTGGAGGACGTGTTCGTGACCCTGACCGGAGAGAGCGTCGAATGAGCATCCAGCACGACCGGGCCAGGGACGACGCCCGGCCCGAGGTCCACGCGCGCCCCGGACGGATCGAGGCCGACGCCGTGATCGGCGTCGTCGCCCGCGAGTGGATCCTGTACGGCCAGTCCTGGCGCGCCACCACGTTCGCCGCCGTCGTCGAGCCGACCCTCTACCTGCTCTGCTTCGGATTCGGGATGGGCGCCCTCATCGGCACCCTCGCCGGGTTCAGCTACATCGACTTCCTCGGCACCGGCATCGTGGCGGTGTCCGTGATGTTCCAGTCGATGATGCCCGCCGTCATCAACACCTTCATCAAGCGGCGCTTCCTGCACACCTACGAGGGCATCCTCGCCGCCCCGGTGGACGTGCGCGAGCTGGTCACCGGCGAGGCCCTGTGGCTGGCGATGCGCTCGGGCGTGTACGGCTGCGTCCCCCTGCTGGTCGCCGTCGGCTTCGGGCTCCGACCCGGCCCGGGCATGCTCCTGGTGCCGTTCATCGCGTTCCTGGCCGGGTTCGCGTTCGCGCTCTTCGGCATCTGGATCTCCGCTGTGATCACGTCGGTGCGGTCCATGGACTACGTGTTCAGCGGCCTGTTCACTCCGCTTTTCCTGGTCGCGGGCACGTTCTTCCCGCTCACGGAGCTGCCCGCCTGGGTGCAGAGCGCCGCCATGGCCAACCCGCTCTACCACGCGGTCGAGCTGATCCGCGGCTCGGTGTTCGGAGGGCTCGGCGCCGGTGCGGCGCTCCTCCACGTCGGGGTGCTGCTGGGGTTCATCGTGCTGATGTGGTTCCTGGCAGGCTTCCAGATGCGACGGCGCGTCGTCGGCTGAGAACACCCCGGACGGGGCGGGCCGCCCCCGGGGGCTGCGGCACACGGACGGCGCGGGCCGTCCCCAAGGGCTCCCGCGCCGTCCGTCCTGCCGCCCCGCGCGCCCTACCGGGTCGCGCGCCGGCTCACTCGCCGCCGCCGCTGGGGGACCAGCGCAGTTCGACGCCGCTGCGCCGGCCCTCCTCGGTGACGTTCACGGCCAGGCCCATCGCCCCCCACTCGGCGGGGTTCTGCACCTCGGTGTCCGTCAGCACCTGGCGCATGTCGAAGTAGCCGGCGACCACGGCGTCGTCCATCTCCTGCATGGTCTGCTGGAACACCGGGTCGTCGCCCAGGCGCCCGGTGGCGCTGCTGCCGCTCGCCACGACGACGGCGTCCCCGTCGGTGCTCACACCCGGCGGGGTGGCGTACGGGTCGGAGGCGGCCACGTTCTCGACGAAGTCGCCCAGGACGCCCTCGTCGCCGCCGACCGCGCGGTACTGGAACGAGAACTCCTCGCCGCCGCCGTAGGCCGAGCCGAAGAAGCTGTCCAGGTCCATGCCGGTGACGCCGAACGCCGTGGACGAGCCCAGCAGGTTCGTGAAGCCCTCCGGCAGCGGAGCGCCCATGGCGTTGAACTCGCGCTCCATCTCCTGCATCTCGCCGCTGCCGCTCAGGAACGGGATCTCGTCGCTCTCGTAGGCGTCGGTCAGAGCCGTGTCCAGGCCGCTGGCGCCGAACGCCATGACGGTGCTCTCCGGCAGCGACTCCATCGCCGCCACGCTCGCGCCCGGCGTCTCGGCCAGCCAGGCCAGGTCGGCGCTGTCCACCTCGAAGTCGAAGACGTCCGCCCGCGCCTCCAGGTAGTCACCGTCGATCCGCAGCGACGCGGTGGCCCGGCCGCTCACCTCACCGGTCTCGGCGGCCATCCCGCTCTGGATCTCCGCTGCGACGCCCTCCACCTCCATGAGGCGCGTGAAGTCCGTCCAGCCCACGGCCAGGCTTCCGCCGGGCACGTCGGCCACGTCGCCGGAGTAGACGTCGGAGTCCTCCAGGGACCCGTGCTCGTCCACCTGGGCGGCCCGGTCGGCCAGCGCCGCTTGGGAGGTGGAGAGCAGGGCGAAGCCGTTGGTCATCTCGAAGTGGAGGGTGTCGTCGCCGCTCGCGAGGGAGGCCAGCTCCTCCTCGGCGCGCCGCTCGTCCTCGACCGCCAGCGCCAGCGCCATCGCGAGGCCGGAGCCCTCGTCGACCTCGGCCGCGGCGTCGGCGGTCGGCCACACGGAGACGCCGGCGCGCTGGCCGATCCACTCCTCCACGTCGGCCTGGCGGGACTCGGGGAAGGCCTCGACGAAGACCTCCGCGAACAGCTCCGTCATGTCGCCGTCGGGCTCGTCCATCTCCTCGGTCATCTCCGCCGGGAGCTGGTCGACGAACCGGATCAGCTCCATGGCCTGGGACCCGTCGATCGACAGGTCGACCTTGCCGAACGCGACGGAGCTGCCGGGGAGCACGGACTCGGGCTGCGGACCGCCGAAGCTCACCAGGGAGACGGTGGCCCAGACGGTTCCGCCCATCACGACGAGCGCCACGCCCGCCGCGGCGGGGATCAGCCAGCGGTTGCGCCCGCCGCCACCGCCCGGAGGCGGGCCGTACCCGCCGGAGTACTGGCCGGGGGGCGGGCCCCCGGGGACACCGCCGCCCGGGGCGCCGGGCACGCCGCCCGGAACGCCCGGGGCGGCGTACTGCTGACCGGGGACGGGGCCCTGCGGCGGAGGGAAACCCTGCCCGGGCCGCCCGGGCGGCTGATGCTGCCACTGGGGCTGCTGTGAGGGATCGGGGTGGGACATCGGACCTCCGACGGGGGATTTCTTCGCGCGCGACCGCGCAGCCAACGCCGGGTCTGATGCCTGTCCACCCCGGTGTGGTTCGCGTTCCGCGCCACTTTCGGACGGCCGGTCGGGGAGAGGGCGCCCGCGCCGCCCCCACCGGCCGGGGGAGCGGCGGGATCCTGCCACCGGGCGCCGGACGAGGGGTGTCCGGGCCCGGGAGGCCGGGTCAGGGCGCGGAGGTGAGGTCCACGCCGCTGTACGCGGACAGCTTGCTCAGGCGGTGCTCGCTGAGCACCTGGCGGACGGTGCCGCTGCGGCCGCGCATGACGAGGGAGTCGGTGATGACGCGCGAGGACTCGTACCGCACGCCGCCGACCAGCTCGCCGTCGGTGATGCCCGTCGCGGCGAAGAACACGTCGTCGGACGAGACCAGGTCGTCGGTGTACAGCACGCGGCCCAGGTCGTGCCCGGCGTCGAGGGCCTTGCGGCGCTCGTCGTCGTCCTTCGGCCACAGGCGGCCCTGGATGACGCCGCCCAGGCACTTCATGGCGCAGGCCGTGATGATGCCCTCCGGCGTGCCGCCGATGCCCAGGAGCAGGTCGACGCCGGTGCCGGCGCGGGCCGCCATGATCGCGCCGGCCACATCGCCGTCGCTGATGAACTTGATGCGGGCGCCCGCGTCGCGCACGTCCTGCACGAGCTGCTTGTGGCGGGGGCGGTCGAGGATGACCACCGTCACGTCCTGCGGCGACTTGCCCTTGGCGCGGGCCACCGCGCGGACGTTGTCGGCGACGGGGGCGGCGATGTCCACCACGTCCGCCGCCTCCGGGCCCGCGGCCAGCTTCTCCATGTAGAACACCGCGGACGGGTCGAACATGGTGTTGCGCGGGCTCATCGCGATCACCGCGATGGCGTTGGGCATGCCCATGGCGGTCAGGGTCGTCCCGTCGACGGGGTCGACGGCCACGTCCCAGTCGTGGCCGCCGCCGTCGCCCACGCGCTCGCCGTTGTAGAGCATCGGGGCGTTGTCCTTCTCGCCCTCGCCGATCACGACCGTGCCGTTCATCGACACGGTGCTGATCATGTGCCGCATGCCGCGCACGGCGGCGCCGTCGGCGCCGATCTTGTCGCCCTTGCCGACCCAGCGGGCGGCGGCGAGCGCCGCGGTCTCTGTGACGCGGACCAGCTCCAGCGCGAGGTTGCGGTCGGGCGCCGCGGGCTGCGCGGACGGGCTACTGGGCTGCGACATGGACGTGACACCTTCCGACAGGGAACAGGGCGGGGGGACAGGTCTTAGGGTAGTCACCCGACGTGATCCCCGAGCGGCCCCGGGTACCCGCGCGGCCGCCCGAGCCGGTCGTCCGGAGGGCGCGAAGGTCTACTCTGGCGGGATCCGGACCGGAGCGGCCGGACTGGAGTGAGGGTGTGACAGTGGACAAGACGGACAAGCCGGAGAAGCTGGTGAAGCCCGCGCGGGTCTCCCCACGCGGAGCGGCCACCCGCAGCGCCCTGCTCAGGGCGGCGGCCCAGGTCTTCCACACGGTGGGTTTCGCCAAGGCCGGTGTCAGCGAGGTCGTCTCGGTGGCGGGGGCCAGCGTCGGGAGCCTCTACCACCACTTCACCGGCAAGGCGGACCTCTACCTCGCCCTGTACGAGGAGTTCCAGCAGCGCCAGCAGGAGCGGACCCACCAGGCGGTCGTGGAGGCCAGGGCGGGCGGTGAGAGCGATCCCACACGGCTCATGAACATCGCCGCGCACGCCTACCTCCTCGGATGCATCGAGGAGGGCGACACGACCCGCCTGTTCTTCAGCGGTGACGGCCCTCCCGGGTTCGACCACCAGCTGCGGTCACGGCTCACCCAGTGGACCGACCGCAACGTGGCGCTGTTCCGCAAGGCGGACGAGCCGGTGGACGAGGCCCTCCTGATCGTCGTGAGCGGGGCCATGCTGCTGGCCGTGGCCGAGGTGGTGCGCCGCGACGACGCCGAGGCGCGCAGGCTCGCCGACGACATCACCGGTCTGCTCACCCGGCTCGAACCACGGCACCGGACCGCGGACCCCGAGGCCTAGGCGGTCTTCCGCGGACCGTTCCGGGCCCGCGTCCGCCGGGCTGCCCCTCGCCGCGCCGACCCCGCTCGCACAGCCGGACCCGGTGGCCGGACAGGGCCGCCGCGGGGCCGGGGGTGCGCGCCGCTAAGCCCACCCCGGGTCGGAAAGGCCCCGGACCTGCGGCAAGCTGGACCCTGTCATGAGTGAGTACAGCCGGTCCAGCGCGACCTTCAAGAACTACGCCATCTCCCTCGGGATCCTCGTGGGCATCGTCCTGATCATGGCGTTCGTGGTCTCCACGCGCTCGGGCGAGCACATCCCCACCGTGGACTACCGGCCGGACGCCGACGTCCTGGGGGAGGCCGCCGACTACCCCGTGAGGGCACCCTCGGCCGAGCTGACCGACGAGGGGTGGACGCCCACCAGCTCCACCCTCAACGTGAGCGGTCCGGTCGAGTGGAGCGTCGGTTTCGCCACGGCGGCCGACAGCCACGCCATGTTCACCCAGAGCGACGCCGACCCCGAGCAGGTCGTCGCGGAGCGCGTCAAGGAGGCCGAGCAGGTCGGCACGGTCGCGGTCGGCGGACGCGAGTGGGAGCACTACGACTCCGAGGACTGGGGCGCCCTGGTCCTGCGGGAGGAGGGCGTGACCCTGGTCGTCTCCGGTTCGGCCGAACTCGACGAACTGGCCCACCTGGCCGAGGGGCTGGAGGACCTCCCCGCGGCGGAGGGCGGCGGGGACGCGGAGCCCTCGGAGTCCCCCGAGGGCTAGGCCCTGGTCCGCGGGTCGCCCCGGCCCCGGACACGGCGAACGCCCGGCGGGCGCACCCGCCGGGCGTTCGGCATGCAGGGGCCGGGGCTACTCGGCGCGCAGGTCGCGGCGGAGCTCCTTGGGCAGCGAGAAGGTCAGCGTCTCGTCGGCGGTCGTCACCGGGGAGACGGAGCCGTAGCCGTGCCCGGCGAGCTTGTCGAGCAGCTCGCGCACCAGGATGTCCGGCACGGACGCGCCGCTGGTGACGCCGACCGTGGTCACGCCCTCCAGCCAGGCCTCGTCCATGAGGGACGCGTTGTCGATCAGGTAGGAGGCGTCGGCGCCCGCGTCCAGGGCGACCTCGACCAGGCGGACCGAGTTCGACGAGTTGTCGGAGCCGACCACGATGACCAGCTCGCACTCGGGCGCCATCGCCTTGACGGCGTCCTGGCGGTTGGAGGTGGCGTAGCAGATGTCGTCGCTGGGCGGGTCGAGCAGGTTCGGGAACCTCTCGCGCAGGGCGTCGACCGTCTGGGTGGTCTCGTCCACCGAGAGGGTGGTCTGGGACAGCCAGGAGACGTTGTCCGGGTTGCGGACCCGGACCTTGTGGACCTCGTCCGGGCTCTCCACGATCTGGATGTGCTCCGGGGCCTCACCGCTGGTGCCCTCGACCTCCTCATGGCCGATGTGGCCGATGAGGATGATGTCGCGATCCTCCGCCGCGAAGCGCTTGGCTTCCTTGTGGACCTTGGTGACGAGCGGGCAGGTCGCGTCGATCGTCTTGAGCTGCCGCCTCCCCGCCTCCTCGTGGACGGCGGGGGAGACGCCGTGCGCGGAGAACACGACGATGGCGCCCTCGGGCACCTCCTCGGTCTCCTCGACGAAGATCGCGCCGCGCTCCTCCAGGGTGCGCACCACGTGGGTGTTGTGCACGATCTGCTTGCGCACGTAGATCGGGGCGCCGTACTGCTCCAGGGCCTTCTCGACGGTGATGACCGCGCGGTCGACACCGGCGCAGTAACCCCGGGGGTTGGCGAGGAGCACACGGCGTTGGTTCGTGGCAGTCGTCATCGCAGTCATGCGTACATCCTAGGTGGCTTGGTCCGTGTACGACCCTGGTGTGGGCGATGGCACCGTTACGGGGATATCCGCGCCCCACCGGGGCCAAGGTGACGGTATCGCAACAGGATGTGTCCGGTCGTGGATCGAAGTGGCGAAATCGTTCGCCCATCCCCTGCTCGCGGTGTTCCCCCTCCTCTATCCTGGTTCACCATCGCATCTGTCACAGGCGGTTCGCCCCGACTCGGCCTTGCCCGGTCTGCTGGACGCGTGCCGCCGACCCCACCGCCGAGACCACCCAGGAGCCCCCGTCCTATGTCGAACCCGACGATCGCCACGAAACTGATCACCCTGGCCAAGGGAATCTTCGGGCGCAAGAAGCCGGCCGCCCCCGCCGAGCCCGCGGACACCGCCGCCCCGTCCGCCGCCGAGGCGGCCGGGGAGAAGGCCGCCGCCGGGAGCCCGGCCCCCGCCGCCGCGCCCCCCGAGCCCGCCGCTGCGGCGTCGGCCGACGCGGAGCCGGAGGCCGGGGAGAAGGCGCCCGCCGCGGCCCCCGAGTCCGCCGCCGCGGAGCCGACCGCCCCCGAGCCCGCCGCCGCGGAGCCGGCGGAGGCCCCCGGGGCAGGGGCGACCCCCGCTCCGGAGTCCGGGACCGCCGAGAAGAAGACCACCCCCGAGAAGGCGGAGACCCCCGAGGAGGAGGGGGCCCAGGTCCGCACGGAGCCCGTCGTCCCGGCCACCGAGGACGTCCCCGAGGAGGCCCCGGCCATCGCCGAGGAGCTGGCCGCCGCGGAGGCGCACACCACCGTCGCCAGCGACGAGGTGCTGGAGAAGGTCCGCAAGGAGGCCGCACCCGCCGTCGAGGACCTCGCCGTGCCGACCTACGACGAGCTCACCCTCCCGTCCGTCCGCGCGCGCCTGCGCAAGCTCACCATCGAGCAGGTCCGCGACCTGCGCGCCTACGAGGTCGCGCACGGAGGGCGCACCGAGTTCATCAAGATGTACGACAACCGCATCGCCAAGCTGGAAGCCGGGGCGTAGCAGCCGGCGGGCCCGGCAGGCGCCTGTGCCGCGACCCGGCGGAACCACACGGGGGCGGGGAACGTCCTACTGACGAGCGCACCACGGCGCTTCCCGCTCGAAGGGCTACGACCATGCGTCCCGCGACTTCCACCGCCGCGCTCCTCACCGCGGCGGCCTTCTGGCTGACCGGCTGCTCGGTCGGCATCCCCGGCACCGACCAGGAGGTCAGCGTCGACCCCGACGGCGTCTCCGTCGGAAGCGAGGACGGAGAGGTCTCCGTCGACTCGGACGGCGACGTCACGGTCGGGAACCAGGACGGCGACGTGACCCTCGACGAGGGCGGCGGCGTGACCATCGACGACGGGACCGGCGACATCAACATCGCGTCGGTCGAGGGCAGCGTCACGGAGGACTGCGAGGGCCGCGACGTCAACGTGACCGCCAGCGGCGCGGAGGTCGTCCTCAACGGCCAGTGCGGCGCGGTCACCGTCACGGGCAACTCCCTCACCGTCCACGTCGGCGGCGCCGAGTCCATCCACGTGACCGGTGCCGAGAACACCGTCCACCACGCCGAGGGCGAACCCGACATCACCGACATCGGCATCGACAACACGGTGTCCGCGGGCGGGGACGCGCAGGGCTGACCGAAGCCGGGCGCGGCCGCCACGGCGCGCGGCCGCGCCCGGCGACCGGCCTGCCCGGAACTGTCCCCGGCCTCCCCTAGGCTCGGTTGCCATGGGCATGGAGAGTTCCGCCGAGGCGCCGCAACCGGTACGAGTCGTCCTCAACGCCGTCGGCCAGTGGATCGGCCGCCTGGGCCGGATCTGGGTCGAGGGGCAGATCGCCGAGCTCAACCGCCGGGGGCGGATGGCCTACATCACGCTGCGCGACCCGGTCGCGAACGTGTCGGTGCGGGTGGTCTGCCAGACCTCGGTGCTGGACGCGCAGAGCCCGCCCCCCGAGGCGGGGGCGCGCGTCGTCGTGCACGCCAAACCCGACTTCTACGAGGTGCGCGGCACCTTCTCGCTCCGCGCGCTGGAGATCCGCCACGTGGGCCTGGGAGAACTCCTGGCCAGGCTGGAGCAGCTGCGGCGCACCCTGGCGGCGGAGGGGCTGTTCGACGAGGGGCGCAAGCGGCCCCTGCCCTTCCTCCCCGCCACGGTGGGGCTGGTCTGCGGACGCGACTCCGCGGCCGAGCGCGACGTGCTGGAGAACGGCCGCCGCCGGTGGCCCGCCGTCCGCTTCGAGGTGCGACAGGTCGCCGTCCAGGGCGACCGTGCGGTCCGCGAGGTGCTGGAGGCCCTGAAGGAGCTGGACTCGCACCCGGAGGTCGACGTCATCGTGATCGCCCGGGGCGGCGGCTCCCTGGAGGACCTGCTGCCGTTCTCCGACGAGGCGCTGGTGCGGGCGGTCGCGGCGGCGGGCACGCCCGTGGTGAGCGCGATCGGCCACGAACAGGACACCCCGCTCCTGGACCTAGTCGCCGACGTGCGCGCCTCCACGCCCACCGACGCGGCCAAGAAGACCGTCCCCGACGTGGGAGAGCAGCTGGAGATCATCAGGCAGCTGCGCGACCGGGGGCGCAGGGTCCTCACGGGCGCGCTGGAGCGCGAGCTCTCCTGGCTGTCGGGCATCCGGTCCCGTCCGGTCCTGGCCAGCCCCGTCCGGGAGATCGACCGGCTCGCGGAGCAGGTCGCGGACATGCGCGACCGGGCCCGCCGGAGCCTCACCCTGTCGCTCGACCGGGCCGGCGAGGGCCTCGGCCACACGAGGGCGCGTCTGCACGCCCTGTCCCCGGCCACGACGCTGGCACGCGGGTACGCCGTCGTGCAGCGTCCGGACGGGTCGGTGGTGCGCTCCGCGGCGGAACCGGACGTGGGGGAGTCCCTGCGGGTGAGGTTCGCCGAGGACAGCCTGACCGCCACCGTGGAGTCCGTCCACACCGAAGACACCACCGAGGGGGAGTAGAGATGGCCGCCAAGGGCACGAAGACCGACGGCAAGGACGGCGGGGCCGCAGTGCCGGAGCTGAGCTACGAGGAGAGCCGCGAAGAGCTCAACACGGTGGTCCGCCGACTGGAGTCGGGCGGGCTCAGCCTCAAGGAGTCCCTGGCCCTGTGGGAGCGGGGCGAGGAGCTGGCCCGCGTGTGCGAGCAGTGGCTGGAGGGCGCCCGGGCCAAGATGGCCGCCGCCATGGACGAGCGCCGGGAGGACGACCCCCCGGCGGACGGGGACGCGCCCTTCTGATCCGCGCGGGCCCCGGCGGCTGACCGGTGCGCGATGGGAGCGCGCCTCGGGGGGCGCGGGGCCCGGCCCCCCCCGGGGGGCGACCGGGCGCGCCCGGCGCTACCCGCGGCCGTTGAGCTCGTCGCCCAGGTCGCGGAGGTTGCCGGGCAGGCCGCGGAAGACCCCGATGACCAGGACCAGCGCGGTGCCCAGGAAGAGCCAGGGGGCCGCCTCGGCCAGCCGCGAGGCGAGGCCCAGGAGCAGGACCCGCGCGAACCCCTCGTTGCCCAGGGCCAGCACGCTCTCGGCGGCGGCCACCGCCACGAAGAACCCCAGGGGCGGGCTGACCGACAGCGAGAGCAGGTCGGCGGGGCGGACCGCGGACGCCGTCGCCAGGCAGGCGACCGTGAAGGCGATGCCCGGCACGGCGGGGGTGCCCGACCACTGGGCGATCATGGTCCCGGCGAAGCTCAGCACGGCGATGACCAGGACGCCGCCCCGACCGGTCAGGCGGGGAGGCCGGCGCACGGGGTTCCCCTCCGGGGCGCCCGGGGCGGCGCCCGCTCTCCTCCGGGCGCTCCGCGCGCCCCGGCCGCGGCCCTCGGGCCGCACGAAGTACGGTGCGTGCCCGGGCTCCGGACCGTCCGCCTTCCGCGGGGGCATAGCCGTTCGCCTCCCAAGTGTGTTACTCACGGTGTTTAGTGTGTCACTTCTAGTAAGCGTAGGGCGTCTTTTCCGGGGAACGTGTCGCCATTTCGGTCACTTGCCCCTTCCGTCGCGAACACGCCCCCCACTCGTGGGACACCAGCATGGCGCACGGCGGTTCTGTCGCTCCGGAGGTGCTCGCCCGAGTGGTCCTCGGGCGGATTGTCGGACCTGCGCCGACCTGCGGATTCATGTCCCGTGCACGCTCTTTCGGGGTTCTTTTCCGGTCGAACCATTGCTCTTGTTACCCACATGCCGAATACCGTCGAAATCCGAGCCCTCCCGGTCTCCCGCTCCGGGAGCCGCCCCGCGGACCCCGTCACGCCCCGCGGGGCCGTCCGGCAGCGGTCCGCCGGGCGCGTGCCCGTCCTCACCGAACGCCTCCGCCCCGTACCCCGACAGCTCGGGGGCGGCCACCGTGCGCGGGCGCTCCTCCACGCCGGTCGGCCGGTCCAGCTCGCCGTCCACGAGGCCCAGCTCGCCGAACCGCCGGGCGGTCACGAGCACGCGGCTCTCCAGCGACCCCACCGTCTGGTTGTAGGCGCCCACGGTCCGGGTCAGCGCCCGGCCCAGGGCCTCCACGTGCCCGCCCAGCGTGCCCAGCCGTTCGTGCAGCTGCTTGCCGAGGTCGAACACCGCCCTCGCGTTCTCGCTCAGCGCCTCCTGCTGCCACGCGTACTGCGCCGTCCGCAACAGGGAGATCAGCGTCGTCGGCGTGGCGATGTGGACCCGTCGCGCCATCGCGTGCTCCAACAGGCCGGGGTCGTGCTCCAGGGCCGGGGCCAGGAAGGCCTCGCCGGGGATGAACAGCACCACGAACTCCGGCGCCGGGGTGAACGCCGCCCAGTACGACTTGGCCGCCAGCTGGTCGACATGCGTGCGGAGGTGCCGCGCGTGGGCGCGCAGGCGCTCCTCGGCGGCCTCCTCCCGGCCCGCCTCCACGGCGTCCAGGTACGCGGAGAGCGGCACCTTGGAGTCCACGACGATGTTCTTGCCCCCGGCCAGGCGCACCACCATGTCGGGGCGCTGAGACCCGTCCCGTGTCGCCGCCTGCTCCTCGAAGTCGCAGTGGGGGCCCATCCCCGCCAGCTCGGCCACCCGGCGCAGCTGCAGCTCGCCCCACCGGCCGCGCGCCTCGGGCCGCCGCAGCGCGGTCACCAGGGACCGGGTCTGCTCCCCCAGGCGCTCCGACCCCTCGCGCACGTACTCCACCTGCTTGGCCAGCTCCGCGTGGGCGGCCACCCGTCCCGCGTCCACCTCCCTGAGCTGCCGCTCCACCCGGTTCAGCGTCTCGGTCAGCGGTTCCACCATGCGCTCCACCGCCCGCCGCCGCTCGTCGAGGTCGCCGCCGGCCTGGGCGCTGACCGTGCGCAGGCGTCCCTCCGCGAGCTCCAGGAAGCGCTGGTTGGTCTGGTCCAGGGCCTGCGCGGACAGGGCGCGGAACCGGTCGCCGAGCTGCTCCTCGACGTAGGCCGCCCGCTCCTCGGCGGCCCGGGCCTCCGCCCGGGCCTCGGCCTCCCGCCCGCGGGCGAGGATCCATCCCACGGCGACGCCGATCGCCAGGCCGACCAGGAGCATGAGTACGAGTGCGAGACCGTCCATGGCGCACATGGTGCCAGCCGCCGTGCGCCCCGGTCTCCCCGCCACGCAGGACATCGGCGGGCAGGCCGACCAAGTCCGGCATGTCCGCCGCCCGGGGCCGTGCGGCCGCACGGCCCGGAGGACCGTTCCGGAGGCGGCGGCGCCGTCCGGGGCTCCGGGGAGAGGTGGGAGGTCGCGGACCCGAGTCCGCATCCGGACATCCTCTTTCCTTGTGCAAAAGTTTTCGAGACCCTGGAGGTCCGAACGCGAAGGCCGGAACTCCGCACCGGCCCCGATCCCCGCAGTCCCCCTATCCGAGGAGGCCCCCTCCCATGCGACTGGAGACCTACAGCAGCGGTACCGGAGACCACACCATCGCCCTCGTCCACGGGGCCATGGCACACCACGGGACCTGGCACGCCGTCGAGGCCGAACTCGTAGCACGCGGCCACCGCGTGCTCGGCGTGGACATGCGCGGCCACGGGCGCAGTCCGCGCGGCCCCTACAGCGTCGAGGCGCTCGGGGACGATCTCGCGGACTCCCTCCCCACCGGGCTCGACGCGGTCGTCGGCCACTCGATGGGCGGGGTCGCGCTCTCCCTGGCCGTCGAGCGGCTCGTGCCCCGCCGGGCGGTCTACGTCGACCCGGCGTTCCGGCTCCCGCCCATGGCCGACGACGCCGGTGAGCGCATGCGCAGGGTGTTCGCCACCGCGGACGTCGAGGGCGTGCGCCAGCTCAACCCCAGGTGGAGCGACGCCGACGTCGAGAAGGAGCTCAGCGGCTTCGCCTCCTTCGACCCGGCGTTCTTCGACTTCGTCGCCTCGGAGGTCGCCGGGAGGGACTTCCTCCCGGAGAGGCCGGCCGTTCCCTCCCTCGTCCTGCGTGCGGGGAACGGCATCACCGTCGACCCGCGGGCGGCACGGGAGCTCGCCGAGCGCGGCTTCACCGTACGGGTCGTGGAGGGGGCGGGCCACTGCGTCCACCGCGACGAACCGGCGGCCCTGGTCGACGCCCTGGACGGCTGGGTGCGCGGCCGCGCGCCGTCCCCCCGGAGGGCCGTGGCCGGGGCGGCCCGGGCGCGGCTGTAGCCGACCGGGCCCCTCCCGGGCAGCCCGCGGCCCCGCCGCGGGGCCGCGGGCCGGGAGGGGCCCGGCGCGGGCCGCGCCCGCCCCTCAGGCGCTCCTGGAGTCCGGGGAGCAGGCCCCGAGCGCTTCGCGCCAACCGGCCACCGACGTCCAGAAACCGGCGGGGACCGGCTGCGGCGTGAACAGCCACATCCGCTCCGTGGCGGGTGAGGCCCGTCCGGCGATCTCCGGACGCGGCCGGTAGGGCGGCCTCCCGCTCACCGGGTACCACGTGTACTCCAACGGGTCGAGCAGCGCCATCAGGCGCTCCTCGACCCCTCGGTCCGGCCGGACCTTGACCAGCATCCACGGCCGGTACCGGCGCAGCACCTCCAGCCCCCCGGCGACCACGTCGGGCTCCGTGCCGACCGTGTCGATCTTCACGACCGCCGGGGCGGCGGACGCGGTCTCGCTCCACCGGGCCAGGGTGCTCACCCCCACGGTGATGTGGGACAGGTCCCCCCGGGCGGCGTGCACCAGCGTGTTGCACATGTCGTTGTTCCTGGCCCGGCGCAGGTGGGCGGTGCCGTTGTGGTTGCTCAGCGCCAGCTCCACCACCGAGAACCCCAGGTCCGCGGAGGACGACACCGCGCGGGCGGCCGAGGCGATCTCGGGCGTGGGCTCGAACGCGAACACGGGCCGGCTGCTGCGCGCGGCGGCCAGCACCGAGTAGACCCCCACCCCCGACCCGACGTCGAGCACCGCCCCGGGTCGGGTGTGGCCGAGCATGGCGAGGAAGCAGGCCAGGCTGTCGGGTTCGTGGCGGGCCAGGCCGAACGCGGCCAGGCGCCGGGGCACCGTCAGGTCCCCGGGGAGCCGCAGGGTGAGACTGTCCGGTCCGGCCCCGCGGGTGTCCGACGCCAGCCGCGGGAGGGCGAAGGTGAAGCTGCGGCTCCACGGCGGGACGTGCGCGGGGTCCAGGCCGCCCAGCCGCCTGGGCAGGCGCACGCGGATCTGCCGTGTCGCGAAGCGGACGAGCGGGTAGCGGCGCACGAGCGCCCGGAGTTGTTCGGTGACCACAGTTGTCCTCCCCCAGGAACGTGGCCGCGGCAGAGGAGGGTGAGCGGAAGGCCCCGCCGCCCCCGCGGCGGGGCCGCGCCGCCGCGCGGTACCCCCGGACGTGCCGCCTGCCCGCTGCGCCGGGTCGGTCGAGGAGCCCACCGTGCCCCTGTGGCCCTCGTCGCCCCCGCCCGGCACGGACCGGACGTCCACCGGATGCCGCCTCCCCCGTGTCAGCGGCCGTGTTTCGACCGGGGACGCGGGGTGCGGGTGCCCGGGTGCGCGGCACACGGCCGCCCGGACGGTTTCCGCCCCCGGTCCCCGGAGACGTTGAACGAACCTACTGTGAGCAGCGTCCCCTGTGCAGCGTGTTTCGGTGATCGGTGCCGCTTTCCGGCGGCGGGGGACCGTCCCACCCGCCGGTCCGCATAGACTCGGGCCTTGTGAGTCTGTCTATCGGGATCGTCGGCCTGCCCAACGTCGGCAAGTCCACCCTCTTCAACGCCCTGACCAAGAACGACGCTCTGGCGGCGAACTACCCGTTCGCGACCATCGAGCCCAACGTCGGGGTCGTGGGCGTGCCCGACGGCCGGCTCGGGAAGCTGGCCGAGATCTTCGGCTCGGCCAAGGTCCTCCCGGCGACGGTGGACTTCGTCGACATCGCGGGCATCGTGCGCGGCGCCTCCACCGGTGAGGGCCTGGGCAACAAGTTCCTCGCCAACATCCGCGAGAGCGACGCCATCTGCCAGGTGATCCGGGCCTTCGACGACCCCGACGTCACGCACGTCGACGGCGACGTCGAGCCCTCCCGCGACATCGAGACCATCAACACCGAGCTGATCCTCGCCGATCTCCAGACCCTGGAGAAGGCGCTCCCGCGCCTGGAGAAGGACGCCAAGCGCAACGCCAAGGACAAGGGCGCCCAAGAGCTGCTCCAGGCCGCCCGGCAGGCCCAGGAGGTCCTGGACGGCGGCACGTCGCTGTCCGCCGCCGAGGGCATCGACCTGGACCGGCTGCGCGAGCTGAGCCTGCTCACGGTCAAGCCGTTCATCTACGTGTTCAACCTCGACACGGACGAGCTCGCCGACGAGGCGCTGCGCGGCAAGCTCCAGGCCCTCGTCGCCCCCGCCGAGGCGATCTTCCTCGACGCCAAGATCGAGGCGGAGCTGGCCGAGCTGGACGACGACGAGGCACAGGAGCTCCTGGAGTCCCTGGGGCAGTCCGAGTCGGGCCTGGCTCAGCTCGCCCGGGTCGGCTTCGACACCCTCGGGCTCCAGACCTACCTGACCGCCGGGCCCAAGGAGGCCCGCGCCTGGACGATCAGCAAGGGCGCGACCGCCCCCGAGGCCGCGGGCGTCATCCACACCGACTTCCAGCGCGGCTTCATCAAGGCCGAGGTGGTCTCCTACGACGACCTCGTGGCCGCGGGCGACATGCAGACCGCCCGCGCCGCGGGCAAGGTCCGCATGGAGGGCAAGGAGTACGTGATGGCCGACGGCGACGTGGTCGAGTTCCGCTTCAACGTCTGACCGGAACCGTGGCCCCGCAGCACCCGTGAGGGGCCGCGCACCGCCGTGACCGCGGCGGCGCGCGGCCCCTCACGCGCTGTCGGCGGGCGCCGCGCCCGGCACGGGGGCGGTCCGGTCCGGTGTCCGCAGCCGGGCCAGGACGCCGAGCACGAGCAGCGCCTGCGCCGCGGTGTAGGTGAGCATCACCCAGAAGCCGTCCCCGGGGAGGCCGAACCCGGGGACGAACGCCCCGAGGGCGATCAGGCCGTCGGAGACGAGGAACAGCGCCCCGCCGGCCCCCGCGAGCGGGTGCACCCCGGTGGCGAGGACCGCCGCCGCCCCCAGGCAGAGTCCGTACAGGAGCACCGGGACCAGCAGGTCTCCCGCGCCGGGGGCGCAGACCAGGGTCAGCGCCCCCACGGCCCCGGCGTAGGGGACGAGGAGCACCCGGCGGCGGTGGAGGACGCTGTCCGACCGCAGGGGTGCGAAGGCGACGGCGTACACGACCTGCGCGACGAGGAAGAACCCCACCATCAGCAGGAACGCCGTGTCGCCCGAGGCCAGTGCGGGCGCGGTGTCGCCGAGCCAGGAGAGGCCGAGGGCGGTCGCGGCCAGGACCGCGAGGCGTGCGCCCGGCCGGGGGGCCTCGGCGAGGAGGACGGCGGCGAGGACGGGCATCAGCAGCGCCTGTGTCGGGCGGGACCAGCCGTCGGCGCCGTACCACTGGACGACGAGGTGGACGGCGGACAGCGCGGCGTAGAGGGCCAGCAGGGCCCGTGCGAGGGGGCGGCGGGGGAGCATCGCGCCATCCTAGGCGCCGCACCGCACCGTGCCGGGCAGGCCCCGGGGCGCCCGCCGCGGGGGCGCCGTGCGTGCGGGGGCGGTGGGAGGGGTGGGGCCGCGGTGGCGTCCCCGGGGACCTCGGAGGGGGTTCGGATCCTTCCGAAGGAGATCCCGGTTACATCCCGTCAACGGTTTCCTGCCCCCGGAGGACAGAACTTGCTCCCTGCCGAGTGACTAATCGCTTTCCGGTCCAACCAAAACTGCGCCGACGTGCACAGCCCCACCTTGAGTTCCATGAACCATTGCTGTGGTATGCACCTTTTGGGAAGTTCTACCGTTGCGCGCAATGCGCTGTTGGCGGGGAAACGCGGAGTCACGGAGGCCGCTCCCAACCCCCACAATGCCTCACTATAGGGATGGGGTAGACAAGGGCGTGGCGGATACGCCGTCCGAAGCGGGCGGCGCGGAACTGTGTGCAGGAGGCGGGGATGGCGAAGGCGTCACGACGCGGCACCGCCGTACGTGACCGGGAGGGCGACGAGATGGAGTTCGACGCCCCCCGAACCCGACGGCCCCGTGCCGGGTCGGGCGGGCGCTGGTGGGTCGGCGTGGGACGCGCCGTCCTGTGGGCGTTCATCATCGTCGTCGTCTTCAACGGCATCTGGTTCCCCCTGCGCGGGGGGTTCGCCCTGCCCGCGGCGTCCGAGGAACCCGAGCAGGCGGAGGAGCCCGTCTACCCGGAGACGGCGGCCGCGGCCTTCGGGCTCCGGTTCGCCGACGCCTACCTCGACACCGCCGACACCGAGGCGCGCCTGTCGGCCCTGGCGGCGTTCGTCCCCGAGGGCGAGGCGGCTGGACTCGAGGTCCCCGCCGACAGCCTCACCGGGGACAACCTCACCGTCGTCGCCGTGGACGTCCACGACGACCACAACGCCTCCATCATCGTGCGGGCCGACGTCAACGGCGAACCCATGCGCCTGGACGTGCCCGTCTACGCCGACGGGGACTCCCTGGTGGTGGCCGGCGCCCCGGCCTTCCTCGCCCCGCCCAGCCGGGCGAGCCTGCCGGAGGACGCCTCCTTCGAGACCGACCCGCAGGCCGCCGAACAGCTCACGGAGGTGCTGCCGGGCTTCTTCGAGGCCTACGCGGGGGAGCCCGCGCACCTGGAGCGCTACGTCGAACCGGGCGTCACCATCGCCCCACTTCCGGAGAACAGCCTGGAATTCGTCGAACTGTCCGATATGGCGGTGCCATCACAGTCCCCGAACGGGGATGATGACGTACGACAGGTAGCGGCGACGGTCACGTGGAGCGTTCCGGCCCCCGACGGGGCCGAAGCCGGGCGGGTGACACAGAACTACCTGGTCACGGTCGTCGACTCCGGTTCCGAGTGGCACGTCCGCGACATCCAGGGAGCCCCTCGCTCGTTCGGCGGGTGACGGGGCCAGTAGGCAAGGAGACGAGAAGAACCATGAGCACACCGGTCACGACAGCGGAGGACGGCGCCTGACATGCTCCCCCTGCTGTCATCCACACCTGACGTGTTCCATGCCGTCGGCGCCACCGACCTGCTGACCCTCGCGGTGGAGACCACCCCGACGGAGAACGCCCCCGACACCGGGGGCCTCGCCGACTTCCTGCGCGGCTTCTTCGGGCCCCTCTTCCTCGTCATCGTGTCCATCGTGGCGGTGTTCTTCCTGTTCACGAGGGAGATCACGCGGTTCGCGCAGTTCATCATCCTGGCGATCTTCATCGGGATCGTGTTCTACGTCCCCGGCATCATCGAGGTCATCGCAGTGGCGCTCGCCCGAGCGATGGGCGTATCGACGGAATAGGCGAGGGAGGCCGGGAACGTGGATCTGCCCACGTACACCAACATCTGGCGTATCGAGAAGCGGCTGTACAAGCTCTACGATTTCCGGCTGCCCATGCCGCTCCCGGTGGGCACGTTCGGGGTCGCCCTGGGCGTGTTCGCGCTCTGGGTGGTCCTGCTCAGCATCCTCAACGCGCCCTTCGCGTTCGGCAACGGCTGGCACCTGGTGCTCTGGGTCGTGCCTCCCGGGGTGATCACGGTGCTGGCGACGCGGCCGGTCATCGAGGGCAAGCGGCTCACCGAGCTGCTCATCTCCCAGGCGCGCTTCCTCGCCGAGGCCAGGGTGTACACCCGCCTGGCCCCCGAGTACGAGCCCTCCGAGGTCCGCGTGGCGGTGCGCGTGTGGCACCGCGACCCCGAGGCGGGCCCCCTGGCCGTGCCCAGGCGCCGCCGCGCCGGGCGCCGGGCGGTGGAGGCCGCCCCCGCCGCGGTCCCGGCCGAGGAGACCACGGCCGTGCGCCCCGTGCCCGCGGCCGCGCCCCCGCTGCCCGGCCTGGCCGAACGCGTCTCCGCGTCCGCGCCGGCGGTCGAGGAGGCGCCGGCGCCCGCCGCGGCGGGAAGGGGGTCCGGGGGCGGGGACCGCGAGCCGGTCCGCGTCTCCGCCGCGCCCCTGCTCCCGGCCTCCGCCGTGAGCGTGCCCGCCGCGCCCTCCCGGGCCGCGTCCCCGGTGGAGCGGACCGCGCCGGAACGGACCGGGAAGTCCGGGGACGCCGGGGCCCCCGCGCGCGAGGAGCGCGTACCGGTCGCCGTCGCGTCCCTCGCGCGACCCGGTGACCGGGCTCCGGAGGACGACCGGGGCGAGGAGTTCCACGCGTCCGAGGCCTCCGCGGGGTCCCACGGGGACCCCGGCACGCCGGACGGCCCCGACGGGCCGCGCCGGGGGGTCGGCCGCCGCGTGCTCAACTACTTCGGGTGGGGCCTGCGACCGGAGCGCCCCGCCGCCCCTGAGGCGGCCGGGAGCGGCGACGACGGCGAACGGGACGCGTTCGACGAGGAGCCGGTCCACCGGACCGAGAACGACGAACAGCGCGACAGCGACGCGTGGTTCGCCAACCTGCGCGCCTCCTCCGGCGAGACCCCCGTCGGCCTCACCTCCAAGAACGCCTACTCCCTCGGCGACACCGGCGCCCTCAGCCGGGACGAGGTCGCCGACGCCGTCGCCGGGAACCGGGGACCGGGACGGGAGCGCCGCCGTGCCGAGGAGGTGATGTCCGCCCCCGACCCCGAACCGCAGGACGACACCCCCGCCGCGCGGCGCCTGCGCGGCCGCACCCAGGGCATCCGGGTCGCGAAGGACCTGGAGGAGCGCCGCACCGAGCAGGTGCGCGAACGGGGCCCCAAGGAGCAGCGCCCCGTCCGGGCCCAGGGAGTCGGCCTCCCCGAAGCGGGGACCGCACCCGCCCCCGGCGAAGGGGACCGGGCCCCCGAGGGGCCCCGGGTTCCGCGCCGCCGGGGACGCCCGCACGCCGCCCCGTGGGACCTGGACGAGGAGCGGGCCGAGGAGGGCCCCGCCGACCACGCGGACCTGTCCGACTACGCGGTCCGCTTCGCGGCCGCCACCGGTCGGCCCGCCGCGGAGACCGCCGTGCCGTGGCTGCCCCCGGCCGCCGCCTCCCCGGCGGAGGCGGACCGCGTGGACGCCGGGCAGGCGCCGGGACACGGGACCGGTCCGGCCTCCGGCCAGGACGCGCGGGCCACCGGCGACGCCGCCCACGACACCGCGGAACCCGGGGCTCCGGCCGCCTCCGCCACGGTCACCGAGGCCCCGCAGACCCCGCAGGCCCCGGTCGCACGGGAGCAGGCGCAGACCCGGAGCCCGCGCCCCCCGGAGCCTCGCGGAACGGGGCCCGCGGCCGACGCCGCGGACGGTGCCAGGGCGGCCCGCACCGCGGGCGCGGTCCCCGCCCCGGAACTGGACCACGGCACCGGCGAGCAGGACGCCATGCCCCGGAGGCCGGAGGAGGAGCCGGAGGACCGGGGACCGGAGTGGGACGCGCACATGTCGGTGCTCGACCGGCACCTCATCACGGCGGACACCCCGGCGCCGCCCCGTCCCAAGTTCGCCGACGCCGTCCCCACCACCGAACGGGACGCCCCCCGCGACCCCGGCGAGTGGTTCGAGGACGGGAAGAAGCGCCACCCGGACCAGCCCAAGGTCGGCGACCGCGGCAACCCGGTCATCCCGGCCGGCGAGCTGCGCGAGGACGGCGCCGCCGTGTCCGGACCCGCCGACGACCCCGGCGCGGAGGCGGCCGGGACGGAGGCTGCGGAGCGGGTGCGTCGCGCGCCGGAACCGGAGGAGGCGGAGACGGCCGGGCCGACGGAGGCGGTCCCGGATCCGGACACTCCGGAGGAGGGGGCCAAACCGCCCACCCAGCTCGACCACGGGACCGGCGAGCTCGTCAGCTTCGCCGAGGTCCGCGACGAACCGGAGCGGGCCGACCGCAACGTGCGCGCGGACCCCGGCACGGGAACGGCGCGCCGGCGCACGGTCTCCGACCTGGAGGAGGCCGAGGCCGCGGCCCTGGCCCGCCGCCGCGCGGCCGCGGTCCGCGACGCCGGGCGCGGGGAGGACGGCCGCGCCGACGGCGTACGCCCGGCGGGGACCCGCTCCGAGATCGCCCGCTCCGAGGCGGCCGGTTCCGGGGCGGAGGCCGCCGAGGCGGCCCCGCGGACCAGGTGGACCATGCGCGCCACCGGCGCGGCGGAGGGCGTGCCGCCCGCCCGGGAGGACACCTCCGCACCGGATCAGCGGGACGCCCCCGCCGACGCGGACGGGCACGAGAGCGCCGCCCGCGACCCCAGGGGCAACCCCAGCATGGCCGACGCCCTCGCGGCGGAGGGCCCCGGATCCGAGGACCTGTGGTCGCGGGAGACGGGGGAACCCGGCGGCACCGGCACCGCCGCGCCCGCCGACGCGGCCCGGGAGGCCGGCGACGGGGACGGGGCGCCCGACACGGGGCAGGACCCCCGCCCGGACCCGGGGTCCGCGGACGGCGCCGACCCCGGTGACGGCGTCTTCCACCGGGTCGCCCAGAACGCCCGCAAGCTCGGCCAGCTCTTCGGGCAGCCCGTCCCGGGCGACGAGCCCGAGCCGTCCGCCCGGGACCCCCGGCCCCAGCTGGAACTCGACCACGGCACGGGCGAGCAGGAGAGCCTGGGCGACACGCCCAACGGCGTCCCGTCGCAGCGGCCCCGGCCCTCCGAGCCCGTCAGGGAGCCGGAAGAGGCACTCCGCGGCGAGCCGGGCGGCAGCGAGTCCGGCGGCACCCGGGGCTGGCGACGCCTCGCCAAGGTCGTCACCGGCGGGGCGGCACCCGTCCGCTCGGACCTGCCCCCCAGCGACATCGAGCGGCTGCGCACCCCGCTGGAGGGCCCGTGCAGCCTCGTGGTCCTGGGGTGCACCGGTGGGGCGGGGCAGACGGTCACCACCCTGATGATCGGCCACACCCTGGCCGCGCACCGCGACGACCTGGTCGTCGCGGTCGACGTCAACCCCGGACCCAACGGCCTCTCCCGCAGGGTCGGGGCCCAGACCCCGGAGACCCTGACCGCACTGCTCGCCAACGCGGACGCGATCGGCGACTACGCCCGGATGAGCGGCTACACCAGCCGGTCGGGCACCGGCCTGGAGGTCGTCCAGACCCTGGACGACCCCTACGTCCAGACCCTGGACGACCGCGACTACGGCCAGCTCGCGTCCCTGCTCGGCTCGTTCTACGGCATCACCCTGCTGGACCCCGCGGCCACCGGCGTCGCGCGTGCGCTGCCGGTCGCGGACGGCCTGGTACTGGTCGCCCCGGCCAACGCCGACGCCGAACGGGCGGTCTCGATGACGTTCGACTGGCTGGACGGCAACGGCTACAACGCGCTGCGAGCCAATTCGGTGCTCGTCGTCAACGGGGTCAGCAAGCGCAGCCTCAAGGACGTCGACGCCGCCGAGCGGGTCGCGCGCGGGCGCTGCCGGGCCATCGTCCGCATCCCGTGGGACGACCACCTCGGCTCGTCCTACACCAGGGTCGACGTCGGGGCCCTGCGCCCGGCCACCAAGCGCGCCCACGGTGCGCTCGGAGGCGTCCTCGTCAACGCGCTCGTCCGGTAGCGGCCGGAAGACGAACGGCGCCCGGAGCCCTCGACGGGCTCCGGGCGCCGCTACGGCACGGGGACAGGGCGAACCGCCGCGCGGGCAGGAGCGGGGCCCGTCCGCGCGGCGGTGGCTCAGCGGCCCACGGGGGTGAAGTCCCGGGAGGCGATGTGCTCCGGGCGCGGCCCCGAGGAGCCGAACGGCGCGGTGCAGGCGTTCTCGACGCTGTTGAACACCACGAACACGTCCGACCGCGGGTGCGGCGTGATGTTGTCGCCGGAGCCGTGCATGCAGTTGGCGTCGAAGACGGTCGCCCCGCCCGCGGGACCGGTCAGCACCTCGATGCCGTGCTGGTGGGCGAGCAGCGAGAGCGAGCTCTCGTCGGGCACGCCGACGCCCCGCGTCTTGGGCGGGGTCCGGTGGTGCGGGCTCGGGGCCGGGTCCACGCACGAGACGAACGTGCGGTGCGAGCCGGGGATGGCCATCAGGGCGCCGTTGTGGGGGTGGTTCTCGGTCAGGGCGACGGAGAAGCTCACCGCCCGCATCCGTGGCATGCCGTCCTCGGCGTGCCACGTCTCGAAGTTGGAGTGCCAGAAGAACGAGCCGCCGCCGAAGCCGGGCTTGTGGTTGACGCGGCTCTGGTGCACGTACACGTCCGATCCCAGGATCTGGCGTGCGCGCTCGACCAGGCGCGGGTCGTTGACGAGCTCGGCGAAGACGTCGCTGAGCTCGTGCACCGCGTAGACCGACCGGACGCCGCCCGACTCGGGGTCGACGACCACGCGGTCGTCCCCCCGGAGGCCGGGATCGGCCGACAGCCGCTCCAGCTCGGCGCGGTAGGCCTGGACCTCCTCGCCGCTGACGAGGGAGTCGATCTGGGTGTAGCCGCGTTGGTCGTAGTCCGCGATCTCCTCCGCGGAGAAGGGCCCGCCGTCGGCAGGCCCCCACACGGTGGGGGACCTGCGGTACAGGAGTGCGGGTTCGTGGGCCTTGCGGGTCGGGTACTCGTCCGCGGTCGGTATGTCTATCAGGAGAGTCATGGCCTGTCCCCGTGGGGTTCGTCCTCTCTGAGGTAGACGGCGTTCCCTACGACATGCGAACTTAACAAATATCGACCCGGATTTCCTGAATGGTCGAAGGCTCCCGTGTTTGTCGTTTACATTTCCGGGTAGGACCGTTTTACTTATGGGCTGAAACGCATAATCGCGCTCTCCCCGGCACGGTCCCCCGCCCGCCCCCGGCGTTCGGATCCTCCGGGCCCACCTGCCCTCCGTCACCCTCGGTGTCCCCGGTCGGCATGCCCGGACATCCGCGCAGGTGGCCGTGTCGCCGTCACAGGCAACGAAACACGCCGTCACCCAGGGCGATTTCCTTGTGATCTGGTTCACAAGTATATGGTACAGAGCATGGTTCAAAATTAAGGGGGCGGACGCGGGGACGTCACTTCCGAACAGGTGCGAATTCCCTGTCCGGGACTGGCGCGGAAAGCGCCGTTACCCCACAGTAGTGGGGTCCTTGTTTCCTCGACCCGCTCAAGAGGAGAAAAACGTGACCCCCTTCCCCCGCGCGGTCCCGCGCGTACTCGCGGCCGCCGCCGCGGCGGCCCTCGCCGCCGTCATCGGATGGTCCTCGCCCGCCGCCGCGGACCACGTCCTGCCGCCCAACATCCCCAGCACCTCCGAGGCCCGTACCCAGCTCGGCTCCCTGACCGTCGCGGCCAAGGGCCCCCAGACCGGCTACGACCGCAGCCTCTTCCCGCACTGGAACGTCGTCGACAGCCCCTGTACCGCCCGCCAGGTCGTCCTGCTCCGCGACGGGCACGACGTGGTCACCGACGACGACTGCCAGCCGACCTCCGGCAGCTGGTACAGCGCCTTCGACGACTCCTGGGTGTACGACGAGCCGTCCGACATCAGCGTCGACCACCAGGTGCCGCTGAGCGAGGCGTGGAAGACCGGCGCGGCCGACTGGTCCACGTCCCGGCGCGCCGACTTCGCCAACGACGTCACCAGCTCGCAGCTGTGGCTCGCCACCCCGTCCAGCAACGGCTCCAAGGGCGACAAGGACCCGTCCCAGTGGATGCCGACCAACACCTCCGTCCACTGCGACTACGTCAAGTCCTGGATCAACGTGAAGTACGTGTACGACCTCACCGTGACCTCCGCGGAGAAGTCCTCCATCCAGGGCACCCTCGACTCCGCCTGCTGAACGGCGACCGCCGCCGCGTGACCGCGGTCCCCGGGCCCGTCCCCCCGCCGCGGGGGGGCGGGCCCCTCCCGTACGGGCGCGAGTCACGTTTTCGCGGGGATTCTGGCGCGCCGTAACCCCGTCCGCTTCTACGGCCCCGGCACGATGCTCCACTATGGAGGGTGGCACAGGCGGCAGGCCCGGGTGCGTCCGCCGTCCGGGCGCACCCCGACACGCGACGCGACCAGAAGGGCTCAGAGATGACCGGTACCAGGGGGACCCGCGGCGCGACCCGCCTCACGGTCCGCTACTTCGACGACCGCGTGCTCTTCAGCGACAGCGAGGCCTGGGCCTACTTCCGGCTCCCGACGGTGTCGTACGAGTTCACCACCCCCGAGGAACGCCAGGCCCTGGCCACCAACATCACCATCGCCCTCGCCGCCATCCGCATGAACGACGCCGAGGTCCACCTGCGCGTCGCCCACCGCACCTACCCGGCCGCCCAGTGGGCCACCAGCCTGGACGGGACCTCCGACTCCGGCCCCGGCTGGTACGACTACCTCGACGAGATGTACCGGCACGTGTGGGCCAAGGACTTCTGGACCAAGGAGGTCTACCTCGGCGTCCGCCTCGGCCTGCGCGGCTCCGGCACCGGCCTCGGCCTGTTCTCCCAGGTGTTCGGCGCCTACCAGCGCACCGAGGAGGTCCTCGGCATCAACGACGACGCCGTGGACGACAAGGAGATCGCCCGCTGGACGGACCAGTCCGAGCGGCTCGGCCGCGCGCTGGCGGCCAGCTCCCTCCACGCGCGCCACGCCACCTCCGACGAGATCGCGTGGCTCGTCAGACACTCGGTCAGCGGCTCCGCCGAGGAGGTCAGGCCCTCCGCCGCCGGCCGCCGCACCTGGGGGCGCGGCGAGATCGAGGCGCTGGTGGACGGGGTCGTCCACAACGGCCGCTCCATGCTCCGCCTCGAACAGCCCTCCGGCTCCACCTACGTCGCGTTCCTGTCGTTCGCCCGCTTCCCCGACCTGATGCCCTTCCCGGACGGCGAACCGTGGCTGCACCACGCCGACGCGCTCCCCTTCCCGGTCGAGGTGTCCCTGCGGATGAAGCTCATCCCGCCGGCCAAGGCCTCCAAGGACGTCGGCCGCAAGCTCGCGCACGCCCGCGACATGGACGCGCACATCCGCGAGGCCGGGGTGGAGGCGCCCATCGCACTCGCCGAGCAGATCGACGCCGCCCGCATGCTGGAGCACGGCATCACCAAGGAGCGGCTGCCCTTCGTCTACGGCTGGCACCGGCTCATGGTGTCCGCGCCCACCGAACGCCTCCTCGTCCAGCAGGTCGAGGCCGTCGTCGAGCACTACCGCGACATCGGCATCGACGTCATCAACTCCACCGGCGACCAGTTCTCGCTGTTCAACGAGTCCCTGCCCGGTGACCGCATCCGGCTCCAGGCGTACGCCCAGCGCCAGCCCCTGCGCACCATCGCGGGCGGCATGCCCACCGCCACCGTCGAGGTCGGGGACCGCGTCGACCGCAGCGGGGGCGGCTGGGTCGGCCCCTACATCGGCGAGAGCATCGGCCGGGCCCGCTCCATCGTGCACTTCGACCCGATGGTCGCCGCCGCGCGCAACCGCCCCACCGCCATCGCCATCACCGGCGAGCCCGGCGGCGGCAAGACCACCCTGGCGCTCCTGCTCATCTACCAGCTGGCCCTGCGCGGCGTCACCGTCGCCGCCATCGACCCCAAGGGCGACGCCGAGTCGCTCGTCGAGCTCCTCCGGCGCCGGGGCCGCAAGGCCAGGATCATGTCGCTGGGATCGGCCCAGCCCGGGCTGCTCGACCCGTTCGCCTTCGGCGACGACCTCGCCGCCAAGAAGACCATGGCCACCGAGACCCTGCGGCTCCTGCTGCCCCGCATGAGCGAGGAGCGCGAGTCCGCCATGATCCAGGCGGTGGCCGCCGTCGCCAACCAGCCCCGCCCCTCCCTCGCCAAGGTCGTCGACCACCTCGTCTCCTCGCCCGGAGCCGCTTCCCGCAACCTGGGCGCGGTCCTGCAGTCCATGTCCGAGATGCGGCTCGCCTCGCTGTGCTTCGACCCGCAGGGCGAGACGCAGATCGACACCGAGGGCTGGACCACCGTGTTCACCCTGGGCGGGCTCACCCTGCCCGACTCCGGTGTGGGCCGCGACGACTACTCCTACGAGCAGAGGCTCTCCGTCGCCCTGCTCTACCTGGTGTCCCAGTTCGCCCGCCGCCTGATGAACGGCCTGGACCGCCACCTGCCCAAGGCGATCTTCCTGGACGAGGCGTGGGCGGTCACCTCCACCCCCGAGGGCGCCAAGCTCGTCCCCGAGGTCTCCCGGATGGGCCGCTCCCGCAACACGGCGCTCATCCTCGTCTCCCAGAACGCCGGGGACCTCCTGAACGAGCAGGTGACCAACTGCCTCTCCTCGGTGTTCGCGTTCCGCTCCAGCGAGCGCTTCGAGGTGGAGAGCGTCATGGCCCTGCTCGGGGTCGACCCCACCGAGGACCACCTCGCGGTGCTGCGCAACCTGGGCAACGGCGAGTGCCTGTTCCGGGACCTGGACGGCCGGGCCGGGCGGATCGGCGTCGACCTCGTCTCCGACCGGCTGCTGCGCTGGCTCGACACCAACCCCACCCGGCAGCGCCCGGGGGAGGAGGACGACCTGGTGGCGGCCGGACACGACGAACCGGTCTGACGGGTCCGCGTCGCGGACGGGACCCGCAGGTGGCGGCGGCCCCCCGCGGACCGGGCGCCGGGCGCGGCAAAGGCGTCCCGGGCGGCAGGTTCGGGGCGGCCCCGGGGTGGGCATCTCCTATTTTGTCGGGCTCCTCCCCGGGTGCCCGCCCCCGCCCCGCCTCCCGACAGACCCACCACTCACGAGGGACCGCCCATGAGTGAGGACGTCATCCGGCCGCGACCCGTCATCGACCCCTCCCTGCCCGAGGAGCTGCGGGAGGAGGTCACCTGGCAGGCGCGCGCGCCCGACCGCTTCCCGCGCCGGTACGACACCGGGTCGGCAGGGCGCCGGGCCCGGCTGAGGGAGGGCGGCGTCCAGCTGCTCGGGGTCGGGTTCACCACGGCACTGGCCCTGTTCACCGCCGGCTGGTACCTGGGCATGGTGATCGTCAGCATCAGCCTGGTCGCCTACGTCGCCGCCCTCGCCTGCCGCGGGGACGCCCGCCCCGCGGTGCGCGCCACGGGGGCCCTCGTCGGGGCCGGCGCCGTCGCCGCCGCCCCGGTGTGGCTGACGGACGTCGTCCCGCAGGACCCGTTCCCGGGCATGCCCTGGGCGCTGTTCGGCGTCCTCGTCGCCATGGTCGCCGCCGACGCCCTCACGTCGGGCGCCGGACGGACGGTGGAGGGGCCCAGACAGCAGTTCGTGGTCCTGTCCGACGACCTCACCGAGGCCGACCGCGCCCTGGTCGCGGAGGTGCAGCGCACGATCGACCTGGTGTCGGACGCCCGGGCCGACCTCGGTGCGGACGCGCTGGACACCGACCGGGCGCTGGCGGTCCTCCGCGAGCAGGAGTGGCGGATCGCCTCCCTCCTCGCCCGGCAGCGGGAGCTACGCCGCGCCCACGCGCGCCGGTGGCAGCGGGCGTCGTCGCCCAGGGTCCGGGGCGCGCTCAGACCCCAGCGGGAGCACCTGGGCGCGGTCGAGGACGCGGTCCGCGCCCGGGTCGCCCAGATCACCGCGTACGGGGTCCTGGTCGAGCAGGCGGTGGCCGCCCACCGGGAGTGGGAGCAGTGCCAGGAGGCGGTGGACTCCACCGCCGACTACGTCGACCACCGGGTGTCCGCCGGGTTCCTCGGCACCGCCTCGGCGGACGTGTCCGAGCTGTGCGCCACCGCCGAGTCGGCCCGCAGGGTGCGCGACGAGCGGGTCGAGCGCATGCTCACGGCCGACAGGCTGCTCACCGCCCCCGAATGAGGCGTTGCGCGGTCGCGGACCCGCTCAGGCGACGCCCCCGCCGAACCCGAAGTGGGACCGCACCCGCTGCGGGAGCAGCAGCAGGCCGCCGATCGCCACGTTGAACACCAGCAGCAGCACGTAGAACGCCAGTTGCTCCGGGTTGTAGATCAGCACCGAGAACAGGCCGAAGAACAACCCGATCGCCGCGATGCCCTGGACGATCACCACCGCCCCGAACACGAGGCGCGAGCGCAGGACCGCCCCGGCCGCCCCGATGACCGAGTAGGACCCCCACAGGCCCAGGAGGAGTACCGTGCCCCAGCCCGTGGGGCCCCCGTTGACGGCCTCGGCCGCGAACAGCACGGTGAGGAACAGCAGGTAGGCGGCGTTGAGCGCCAGCATCACCGCCGCGACGAGCACCTGCACCGGCCTGCCCGCCGCGGGCGCGCCGTGCGCCCACGCCTCCCGGCCCCCGGGCGTCGGCGGCGCACCGGACCCCGGGGCGAAACCGGCGCGGCCGGAGCCGTGCCCGGGGGCGGCGGGCCTCCCGTTCAGGGTGAAGTGCCCGGTCCCCGGCGCCGCGGGCGCGTGCGGGGCCTGCGCCCCGTACCGCCCGGCCGGCTGCTGCCGGTACGGGCGGCCGGGCGCCGTCATGGGGTGCGGGGTGTCGTGAGCCCCGGGCGCGGCGGGTCCCGCGGGGTTCGGCCGGTGTGCCGGGTGGCCGCCCGACACCCCCGTGTGCGCGGGCGGCCCCTGGGGCTCCTGCGGCCCCGAACCACCGGACACCGACGGGATCCCCATCACGCCGGGCACCGTGGGGCCGCCCGGGGCCCCGGGCCTCAGGGTGTCCGGGAAGGCCGCGTGGCCGCCGGTCGGCTGCCGCTGCGCCGGGTAGGCGCCGCTCGGGCCGGTCTCCTGCCACCGGGTCACGCCCGCGCCGGCGCCGCCGGGGCCGTGCGCGGGACCGTCGCCCGGGGCGCTCTGCGGACCCGTGTCCGGGGCGGGGTCCGCGCCGCCCGTGTACGCCCGTCTCTCCCGGGCCAGGAGAGCCAGGGCCTCCGCCGGGTCGGGACGCAGGGCCGGGTCACGGTCGAGCAGCGCCCCGATGAGCGCCCTCAGCGGAGCGCTCGCCGGGTCCTCGCCGTATCCCGGCACGGACAGCGGCGGCGGCATCGGCGCGGTCAGCACCGCGCTGATGATCCCCGTGATGCTGTCCCGCTTGAACGGGGTGTGCCCCTCGAGCAGGGAGTACAGGGTGACGCCCAGACTCCACAGGTCGGACGCGGGCAGGGCGCGCTCACCCTCGAACCGCTCCGGCGCCATGTACTCGGGCGAGCCGATGTACACGCCGGTCTGGGTGAGGGCGGCGCTGCCGTCGACGTTCGCGATACCGAAGTCCGTCAGGACCGTACGGCCGTCGTCGGTGAGCATGATGTTGGCGGGCTTGACGTCGCGGTGGGTGACCCCCGCGGCGTGCGCCGCCCTCAGGCCGCCGAGCAGCGACCTCGCCGCCTCCTCGACCTGCTCCACCGGCATCGGACCGTGGCGGTCCAGGTGGTGCTGCATCGACGCGCCGCTCAGCAGCTCCATGACGATCCAGGGGCTGTCGTCGTGCTCGAGCACGTCGTGGATGGTGACCACCGACGTGTTGGTGATCCTGGCGGTCGCCTGCGCCTCGCGCAGTGTGCGCGCACGGGCCTCGGCGCGGTCCTGCGGGTCCATGCCCTCGGGGAGGAGGACCTCCTTGACGGCCACGTCGCGCTGGAGGGAGGGGTCCCAGGCGTGCCACACCGTGCCCATTCCGCCCGCGCCGAGTCGTTCGCGCAGCTCGTAACGGCCGACGGTGCTACGGCCGGGAGTGGGCATAGGGGCGCATCCCTTCTGGCGGTGGGGGACGATGCGCGGCCAATCTATCCAAGAAAGGCCCTGCCGCCGCGCCTTGCGGTGCTCGCCGCCGTTTTCTGAAGCTTTCTCACTGTAATCCGGCAAGGCCCTCCACCCCTGGGCGCGAACGGCAGGTGACCGAAAGCGGTCACTGCCGAGGGGGGTCGTTCCGGGGAGGGGGTCAGGGGCCTTCCGGGACAGTGACCACGGTACCGGTGCGGTGCGACGGAATCATCGGCGAACGGGCCCCGACCGGGGAGAGGAGCCGCTCGAACACAAGAGCGTCCTGGTCAGGGCCATTACTGACCTTGGCCATGTTTCGGCGTCCGGGCGCTCCCCGCCGCAACTCCTCGGAACGGAGCTCCTTCCGATACACGCCCCCTTTTCTTTTCGTCACCCAGGGGTACTCTTCCTCACTCATGGTGATGAATTCGGGGCTGTTCCGCCGTCTCCCGCGGGTCCCCGTGCGGAACGCCGACGGCCGCCGGCTCGTGGTGCGCCGCCTCCGCGCGGGGAACGGCCGGTTCCGGCGCCCACGCGACCGGCAGGCGCAGCAGGGCCACCGCGCACAGGGCGGCCGCCGCCCACGCGACCGCGCGACCGCGGACGGAGACCAGGACGAGTGCGGCGGCCGCCCCCTGGGCCGCGGCGGCGAGCGGCGGCCCCCAGACCGGGCCGACGCCGAACCAGGGGTACATGAGAGCGGTCTGGGCCAGCGCCAGCGCCACGGACGCCGTCAGCAGGACGGCGGTGGCGCCGGGGCGGGGGAGCCCCGTGCCGCGCAGCACCGCGTACAGGGCGGCGTGGGCCGCGGCGAGCCCCGCGATCCCGGCCCCGGCCCAGGCGGCGGACGCCGCCGCGCCGGTGGTGGCCGTGAAGAGGGCGAAGGCGCCCACCACGAGGAGGACCCCCGTGGCGGCCGGCGGGTACAGGACGGCGCACACGAGGAGCACGGCGGAGCTCCCCGCCGGGAGGGGCGGTCCCGCGGGCCCTCCGGGGCCGCGGGTCGGGTCGGCCGGGCCTGGTGGCGGAGCGGTCATGCTGCGTCCTCCGTGCGTGTCGGTGCGGATTCGTCCGGCGGCGGAGCCGTGGACCGGTTCGGCGGTTCGGTGGGGCGCGTGGTTTCGGCCGGGCGCCAATGACGGCTCGGGGGCCCGCAGAAGACCGGAGTGGAACCGGGTGCCAGTCCGATTGGTGGCAGGGTGTCCACTTCTGGTCGAGAAGCCGAGTGTGATGCCCCTCATAGTCGCCTGGTGGAGAGAAAATTGTGGCCTTGCGGTTTTTGGGAGTTTCGGAAGGCCGTTCATGTCTTCTACCTGCGGAAACATGCGGAATGGTGACTTTTGTACACGCTGGTCTGGGTGTCGGGAGGGTGGGAATCGGAAATCCAGTCGCGTTGTACCCATCCCCCGGCCCGGTGATGGCGCACCATAGAAGATGGGGTAAAGACATGCGGGGGTCCTGCGGTCGCGCACGGCCGCGCGCGGAGCTGTGCACGCGTGCGTGTGCGACCACCGGCAGGACCCTGTGTCTGCCATCGTCCCCGCACGAACACACGACGCAGGAGCCAGCAGATGACGCATCAGAACGTCCGACGGCGGGGATGGCGACGCCTCCTGATGACGTTCCTGATGCTCTCCGGCTTCCTGCTGCTACCGCTCACCAGCGCCCAGGCCAACCCGCTCTGCCCCGGGGAGCCCGCGCCGCTGCCCGAGTCCGCAGGCAGCGGATCCGACGGGCTCCTGGTACCCCCGCAATCGCAGTCCGCCATCGCGGGGGCCCCCGACGGGCTGCCGCCCGACGCCAGCATGTACGGGCAGTACGGCACCGCCGGCCAGCAGTGGCACATGATCACCGAATCGTGCGTCGACGGGATCAGCAACGGGGCCCAGGCCACGCTCGCCAACACCGCGTGGGACCTGTCGAAGACCATCAACCAGTCGACGATCACCGTCTACCAGGCGGCGACCTCGGACGGTCTCCTCGCGAGCTTCAACGAACTCGTCGAGAACGTGGTCGTCACCCTCAGGGAGGGGATCTGGCGCCCCCTCATCCCCACCGTCGTCATCCTGGGCGCACTGTGGCTCGGGTGGTTCGGTCTCATCCGCAAGCGGATGACCCTCACCATCGAGTCGACGATCTGGATGATCGGGGCCACGGCCCTCGGGCTGTGGATCATGATCAACCCGGCCCAGATCATGAGCATGGCCGGCGGACTGGTGAACTCCGGCAGCCAGCTGGTGACCAGCACCGTGGGGCAGGTGCCCTACGGGGGAGGGTCGGGGACGTGTCCGCCGGGAGCAGAGGCGCCCGAACGGGCCGACTGGGAGTCCGAGTCGGACTTCCAGGTCCGGCGCAACGCCGACATGCTCTGGTCGAGCCTGGTCTGCCAGCCGTGGGTCGCGGGACAGTTCGGTAACAATGACATGGGCGAGGTTGCGGCGTCGTTCCATGCGACCGATCTCATGGCTGCTCAGGGGGTCAGCAGGATAGAGCAGCAGCAGATAACAGACGAAGAGATCGACGCCAACGCATTGGTCGAGGAGAAGCAGGAGGCCTACGAGGCGATCGCCGCAGACGTTCAGGAGTACTACCCCAGCGTCTACCCGCTCTTCTCAGGCCAGGATCAGGGCAGCCGACTGGGGGTGGCGACACTCGCGCTCTTCGCGTCGGTCTTCGCCGGCGGGCTGATCCTCGCGGGTTCCGTGGCCCTCATCGTCCTGAAGATCGCCTTCCTCATCCTCTTCCTGTTCGCTCCGGTGTTCCTGCTCATCGGAATCCATCCCGGGTACGGGCGCATGGTCCTGCTGCGCTGGGTGGAGCTGATGATCGGGTTCCTGCTCAAACAGATCTTCGTCGTGCTCCTGATCTCCCTGCTGGTCATGTGCTACGGGATGGTCATGTCCACCAGCCTCGGCTGGGGACTGCAGATGATCCTCCTCGCCCTCTTCACCGTGGCGCTGTTCGTCTACCGCAAGCCCTTCGTCTACCTCTTCGCCTCGGTCAACGCGAACACGTTCACCTCGAGGATCGTGAGCGACGCCGCCCAGAGTCAGGCGCTCAGCAGGAGCGCCGTCGTCCTCCCGCCGATCGCCAACCTGAAGACGCAGGCGTGGGGTCTGCGCCGGGCCCCGCAGATCGCCGCGGGAGCGGCCGGCGTCCCCGCGGGCGGAGGGGGCGTCCCCCCCGCCGTCGCAGAGACGGGCGTCGGCGACGAGGTCCCGGCCGACGGGGTCCCGGTGCGTGCGGACGGGGTCCGAGCACGCGGCGGCGGATACGGGCGGGTCCGGGGCGACGGGGACGCCCCGCCGCTGAACGTCAACAGGAGCAACAGCGGCGGGGTGGGACCGCGCCCCTCCGGCGGGGCGCGCGACGGGAACCAGGCGCCGAGCCTCGACGGCGCGCGGTCCGGATCGATCCCGCCCCGCCCGAGCGGCGGCTACACCGGCACCGGCGACAGCGGGTGGGCGGGCGTGTTCGGCACCGGGAACGGCAGCCGGGGCGGCTCCGACCGGCGTGACGGCGGCGGTGGCGGAGGCTCCGTTCTCGGCGGCGGTTCCCCCGTCTCCGGGAACAGCCGGGCGGCCGGCTCCGACCGGCCCGAGCCGAGCACCGGCCGGGGCATCTTCGCCGGACGCGAGGACACCCCGGCCCGTGGCGGCCTGGACGCGCGCGGATCCCGTTGGGGCGCTCCCAGGGAGAGGCGCGAGCGGCAGGCGCCGCAGCGTCCGGCGCGCCCCGCACCCTCCAACGAGGGGCGCGGCCGGGGGGACGGCGACGGCGGCTGGCTGACCGGTTCGGACAAGCGCCGCGACAACGCGCCCATCACCCCGTTCTGGGGGGAGAGCCGGGGTTCCGGCACGCGGGACCGCAAACGCGACGTCCCCTTCTGGCTGAACGACGACTGACGGACAAAGGCCCCGAACCATGCCCAACCCTCTCTCTGAACGCGCTCAGCGTGCTGTCTTCATCGGTCTGATAGCGGTGCTGGTCGTGTTCGGGCTGTACCTCAGCCTCGGCGGTTTCGGGGGCGGTGACGAGGAGGGCCCCGCCGCCGCCCCGGAGGAGCCGGGGGCGTCCCCGAGCGGAGCGACCGATCCGGCGGCCCCCGGCGGGCTGTCGACGGTGGAGCCCAGCCCCATCGACACCACGGCCGAGGAGGACGTGGACGTCCTCGACTGGTTCCCCTTCACCGAGGAGGAGCTGAGGGCGGCGGGGGCGACGGCGCGGACGTTCGCCGAGGCCTACGGGACCATCGACTACACGGGCTCCCCCGAGTCCTACTACGCCTCGATGGAGGCCCTGGCGACCGACGAGTACGCCCGGGTGCTCGTGGACGCGAGCAGGGCGGGGGCGTTCTGGGAGGAGATGTCCGAGGTGGAGGCCGTCGCGCAGGGCAGGGCGGAGGTCGACTCCGTGCGCACCTACGGCAGCGACTCCATCACCTTCGTCGTGACGGCCCAGTCCATCACCGAGACCGCCGACGCCGAGTTCGACGAGGAGCTCGGGGAGTTCGCGATCACCGTCGTCCGCGGGGGCGGCGCCTGGCAGGTCTTCGACTTCCAGCCCGCGGACGCGGGCCAGTTCGGGGAGGAGTAGCCCACGTGTCCCCCCTCTTCAAGTCCTCTCCGTCCGCCCGGTCCGACCGGGGCGCGGCCGGCCTCTGGGTGGGCGTGACCGCGGTGGTCGCGGTGGCACTGACGGTCATGCTGGCGATGTTCGTGATCCCGGTCATCACGACGTCCACCCAGCAGGTCGGCTCCCTGCTGGCGAGCGGGCTCGTCTGCACGCCGAACGCGGACGCGGAGCAGCCCGACGCGAGCGGCTACGCCATGGACTCCATCCCGGAGAACTACCTGGAGATCTACCAGGAGGTCGGGGAGGAGAAGGGCATCCCCTGGAACATCCTCGCCGGGGTCGGCCAGGTGGAGTCCCACCACGGGCGCTGGGAGGGGCCCGGGATCACCGAGGGGCACAACGACTGGGGGGCGGCCGGACCGATGCAGTTCGGTTCCCTCGACGGGTCGGCGGCGGGAAACAGCTGGGGGGGAGAACCCGTCCAGGCCGTGGAGGAGCGCCCGGAGAACGGGTACGGCGTCGACGGCAACGGGGACGGGATCGTCAACGTCTACGACCCGGCGGACGCCATCCCCGCCGCCGCCGACTACCTGATCGCACACGGCCTGGAGGAGGACGTCCGGCAGGCGATCTTCGGCTACAACCACGCCTGGTGGTACGTGGAAGACGTGCTGGAGTGGGCCGAGCAGTACGCGGGAGGGGAGTTCGACACGAGCGGCTCCATCCGGACAGCCGTCCTGTGCGAGCTGGACCAGGACGGGCAGTTCATCGGAAGCGCCCCGGACGAGCTGACCCAGGCGGTCGTCGACTGGGCCCTGGACCAGCGGGGGAAGCCCTACATCTGGGGCGGGACCGGTCCCGACGGCTACGACTGCTCAGGACTGACCATGAAGGCCTACGAGAGCATCGGCGTCACCATTCCCCGCGTCTCTCAGGACCAGTGGAACTTCGGGCCCGAGATCCCAATGGGGGAGGAGCAGCCCGGCGACCTGGTCTTCTTCGACGTGACCCGCGCGGGGGAGCCGCCGGGACCGGGGCATATGGCGATGGTCATCGGCGACGGGCTGATGGTCGAGGCCTGGTGCACGAACTGTGGACCGATCGCGGTGCGCGAGTACGATGACCCCAATCGTTCGGACATCGTGGGATTCACCCGGCCGCTCGAGCACCCGGATGTGAGAGCCCAGTTGGAGGCGCAGGATAACCGTGGTTGACGAGAAGGCACCGCCCGCGAAGCAGGGATTGCACGGGTGGAGGGCCGCCGCCGCGGTGTTCGGGTGCGGAAGCCTGGCGGCTTTCGGGGTCTTCGGTGTCGTTGTGGCCCTCCTCAGTACGTTTCTCTCGACTGTGTCGTCCGGCATCGGCGGCCCGGAGCAGAGTGACGCAGAGATCGGTGCGGGTGCAGCACAGACGACTTCGCCCAGAGACGAGTTTGAATCGGACAAGTTCGACCTTTGTCGTATCTCACTGCCCACAATTTCGGGTGTGGGTCTCATCCTTGAGGATGGTATGGACGCCCCGGTCGATACCGCGGTTGACGGTGGGAATCCGAGAGACGGTGATCTCGTTCGCTCGGGTGAGTGTTCCGGTGTGCTGAACCCGGCAGCTTCCACCTCGACTCCTTGGGAGTTTAACTTTTCCTACCGTGCGATCATTTTTGCTCCCGAAGGGAGTAGGGATGAGATGGCAGATGCTGAAGTGGATGCGTGGAGGAGTGGCGCTGAAGAATCAGTGGGAAACTTTCAGGAGGGCGGTGACCTAAATATTCTCGACCGTTCATACTATGTCTATGGTGCTTCTGTCGGTGGCGGTGCTGAATATGTCGCTGTGGCTCGCAAAAGGAGTGCAGTTCTTGAGTTTTCCATGTCCTCGGCGGATGAAAATACTCCCGCTGAGTTTTCGCATGAGGTCGAAAAGTTTGAAAGTCATCTCGATATTGCCCTCCAAAACCTGATTCCAAGGTAGGGTTCCGGCAACCCCGTGACCAGGTGTCTATCCTGGTGCCGACCGGTCAGGCGACGCCGGCCATGAAGTGGTGGCGGCACAGGGTCGCGTAGGACTCGTTGCCGCCGATGTGCACCTGGGCGCCCTCGTAGACCATGACCCCGTCCACCACGCGCGCGTTGTGGGTGGCCCGGCCGCCGCACCAGCACCGGGCGGAGACCGGCAGGACCTCTATCTTGTCGGCGAGCTCGACCAGGCGCTTCGAGCCCGGGAACAGCTGCCCCTGGAAGTCGGTGAGGATCCCGTAGCAGTAGACGTCGATCCCCATGCCGTCCACGACGCCGGCCAGCTGGCCCACCTGCTTGTGGGACAGGAACTGGGCCTCGTCGCAGATGACGTACGGGGCCTTGCGGTCGGCGACGTCGTCGTACAGGTCCAGGTGGTCCCCGACCTCGACCGCGGGGGACTCCAGCCCGAGCCGGGAGGAGATGATGCCCGCTCCGGCCCGGTCCTGCTTGGTGTAGAGCACCCCTTCGCCACCACGTGAGTGGTGCTCCTGGAGGGCCATCGTGCTCTTGCCCGAGTTCATCGAACCGGTGAAGTACTTCAGCTCCGCCATGTCTCTTCCTGGGTCGCGGGCGCCGGGGCCGTCGACGGCTCGGACTCCTGCCGTGGCCGGCTGTGAAGATATCAGCGGTCGGCCGCTCCCCCCGAATCACCACCGGCCCTCCGGCGCCCCGCCGGGCAGGAGGGGACGTCCGCACGGAGCGGGAGCCCCCTCCGGGGAAGGGATCCCGGTCGCGCGCCCTCCGGGGCGGTCGGCGGCGCGGTCCGGTGTGTGGGATGTTCCACGCGACCCCCGCCGGTGCTCCGTTGCGGGCTCCGTGCCGCCTCGGGGCGTACCGTCTTCGGTGGCGCCGCCCCGCGGGAGGGTGCGCGGGAAAACTGTCGAGTCCACTTCGATATATTCAGGTCTTCAGTGTCCGAATTCGGGGTGGAATTGCGGAGGGGGAAGTGACGTTGCGGCGTGATCAGGTCACCCGGATGGTCGAGAGCCGGTGGTTCTCCAATGTGATGCTCGTGGTGATCCTGATCAATGCCGTGATTTTGGGATGGGCCACTTATGGGAGTTCCGCACTTCCGTATCTCCTCATCGCCGAGCGCGTCGTCATCGGCGTGTTCGTCGTCGAGATGACCCTCAAGGTCTACGCCTGGAGGGGTGACTTCTTCCGCGACCCCTGGAACTGGTTCGACTTCTTCGTCGTCGCGGTCTCCCTCGTTCCGACGACCGGGCCGTTCGCGGTGCTCCGGATCCTGCGGGTCCTCAGGATCCTCCGCGTGATCACCGCTGTGCCGCAGATGCGGATCATCATCACCGCCCTGTTCAAGGCCGTGCCGGGGATGGGGACGGTCATAGGCCTGCTCCTGGTGGTCATCTACACCTCGGGGATCATCGCCCAGCAGCTGTTCGGCGAGGAGGTGCCGGAGTTCTTCGGGAACCTCGGCACGTCGCTCTACACGATGTTCCTGCTGATGACGACGGAGAACTGGCCGGACGTCTCCGACGCGGTGCTGGAGGAGCACCCGATGGCGTGGATCTTCTTCGTCCTGTACATCGTGCTGACGGCGTTCATCATGCTGAACCTGGTGATCGGCGTGATCGTCACCTCCATGGAGCAGGAGGTGAACGAGAGCCGCTGGGTCGAGGACCAGGAGATGGAGGAGGTCCAGCACGAGGCCGTCATGGCCCGTCTGACGGAGCTGGGGCAGCAGGTGGAGCGGCTCAACCGGATGCTGGTCGAGCGCGACGGCGGTCCCGTCCCGGAACAGCCCCTCGGCCGGGAGGGCGGCGCCGCGCAGCCCGCCCCGGGGCTCTAGGCGGCCGGGCCCGCCCTCCGGCCGGACCGTGCCCTGTCCGCGCCCCGGCCCCCGCCCGGGCCGCGCGGCGCCCGGCGCGGCCGGAGGCGGTCATCGGGGCGTGGCGGCGGGGTCCGGCTGGGTAGGGTGACGCACGACCGGTGACCACGCCCACGCAGGAGACGAATGAGCGCCGACGCCCCCGGGCCTCACGAGACGCGTAACTCCCAACGGGACAACCGCGGCCAGACCGTCCAGGCGGGCAGCATCGGCGGCGGGGTGCACTTCCACTCCGCGCCGGACCGGGCCCCGGTGCCCCGGCAGGTCGAGCCCCCGACACCGTACTTCGTGAACCACGAGGAGTGCCAGAGCTGGACGCGCGGGCACATGGACCCCGACGCGCCGCCCAAGGTCGTCGTGTACGGGGGACCCCGCGGGATCGGCAAGACCGAACTCCTGCGCATGATCTCCTACACCACCGGTGACTACTTCACCGGCGGCCAGCTGACCTTCAGGTACGCGCGGGGAAGGCAGGAGGACGGCGCCGCGGCGCTCGCCCAGTTCCTCCAGGTCCTGGGGGTGCACAGGTCGGCCCTGCCCGAGGACCCCGGGCTCTGGCCGGGCGCGTACCGCACGCACACCCACGACAGGCGGCTCCTCGTCGTGGTCGAGGGGGCGTGGGAGCCCGCGCAGGTGCGCGCCCTGGTCCCGAGCGGGCGCGGGAGCCTGGTCCTCGTCTCCAACGACGGCGCCGACCTCCGTGAGCTGAAGTGGGCCGACCACGCGAGGACGACCGACCTGCGGCCCCTCGACCGCGCGGCGTCCCTCGTCCTCATGGAGCGGCTGGTGGCGCACCCCCTGGCCGAAGAGGACCCCGGGGCCCTGGAGCGGCTGCTGGAGGTGTGCGGAGGGCTGCCGCTGGCGCTGGTCCTGGTCAGCGGCCAACTCGACGCGGGAGGGCCGGGGAGCGCGGCCGCCCTGGTCGCGCGCGTCGACGGGGCCCGCCGGATGCTGAGGGCGATCGGTGACGACCAGGGGAACCTCGACGTGTTCTTCCGGACCGCCTACGAGGGGCTGTCACCCCGGGCGGCGGCCCTGTACCGCGCCCTGGGCACCTGGCCGGGCTCCCGGTTCGACCGCCGGATCGCGGCCCGGGTGGGGGACGCCGGGGCGCTTCGCGAACTCGTCACGGCGCGCCTGGTCAAGGAGGACGGCGACGGCCTGGGCTTCGAGCACGACCTCCTCCGCGTCCACGCGGGGGAGCTCGCGGAGGAGGAGCCCGAGCGCGGGCGCCGGGAGAGGCTGCGCCTCATGCTCGACGCGTACCTGGCCTCTCTGGGTTTCGCGGAACGGCTCGTCCGCGGGGAGAGGCTGAGGGTGGTGGACCTGGACCGGCTGCTGGAGGGCGAGGAGGACCCCTTCGGGGGAGACGCGGAGCTGGCGCGCGGCTGGCTGTCCCGCGAGCGCCCCACCCTGGTGGCCGTGGTGCTCGGCTGCGCGGACGCCGGACTGCACGAGCACACGTGGCGCTTCGCCGAACTCGCGACCGCGCTGTACCTGGAGGAACGGTACCTGCACGACTGGGAGGCCACCGGCACGGCGGGCGCGGACGCCGCCAGGATGGTCGGGAACGCCGCGGCCGAGGCCCGGCTCGGCGCCCTCGTCTCCCGGCCGCTGCGTGACCTCCACAAGGAGGACCTGGCCCGCGAGAGGATCCTCAGGGCCGTCGAGCTGGTCGAGGACGTGGAGGACGAGCTGCTGCGCGGGTCCGTGTGGGAGTTCTACGGCCGCTTCCTGGAGAAGGACGACCCGGCGGGCGCGATCGAGGCCTACGACCGGTCGGTCCGGCACAACCGGGCCAGCGGGAGCCCGCACGCGGTGCGTGGCACGGCGCTGGCGATCCTGTTCCGGGGCGCTGCGCGGCTCGCGGCCCGGCGCCCGGAGGAGGCGGTGGCCGACCTCGAGGACGCGGTGGGGCGGCTGCTCGCCCTGCCGGAGGGGCCGGACGACCGGATGGCGGCCCGCGCCAGGACGGCGCTGGGGCGCGCCTACCACGCGGCGGGGCGCGACCGGGAGGCCGTGGCGGCCCTGAACCTGGCCGTGGAGGGGTTCTCCGCGCTCACGGCGCACCTCGGCTACTACGAGGCGGAGGCGCACGAGGCCCTGGCCGAGGTGCTGGACGGGCTCGGCGCGGCGGGCGACGCCCGGCGGCACAGGGCGGAGGCGCTCCGGCTGTTCCGGGAGGTCGGCAGCCCCCGAGCCCAGGCCGTGGAGGAGCGTGCGTCCGGGGAGCGCGACCGCGCGCGGGAACCCGCCGGGCCCGGGGACTGAGGACCGCCCGGACCGGCCGCGGGCCCGGCGGCGCCGGGGCTCACGGGGGGCCGGCGGCCTCGATCACGCAGTCGCGCGGCACCGGACCGGCCCTGACCTTGTGGTGGCCGGTGGCCGGGAGGGAGCACGCGAGCAGCGTGTACACCGCGCCCGCGGCCAGGACCGGATCGAGGCGCGGGTCCGCGCGCACCAGGAGCCTGCGGCCGTCCCGGACGGCCACCCGGGTGCCCTCCTCGGTGTCCGCCGCCGCCATGAGCGCCCCGGGCTGCTGCTCCAGCGCCGTCCGCGACCACCGTTCGGGGTCGCTCCGGGAAGCCGGGTCCCGGCAGACCACGGACGCCGCGTTGACCAGGGCGTGGCGTTCCTCCGTCTCGTAGGCGGAGAGGTGGCGGACGGCTCCCGGCCGGGAGCCGGGCACGTGGCGGGTGGCGCTCGGAAAGCGTTCGAGGGAGACCTCCCCGTTCCCCTCGGCGCTCCCGTGGACCTCGAAGGAGCGCGGCGGGCGGCCCGCCGGGTCGGGCTCGGGCGCGGGCAGGGCCCGGTCGGTGCCGTCCCCGGCCTGGGGCCGGAGTCCGAGCAGCCCGTAGAGGAGTTCCGCCAGGCGGCGCCCGCCCTCCCCCGGGTGGGCGAAGGCCAGTTCCGCGGCGCCGCTGTGCCGGCCGGGGCGGTGGCCGTCGATGGCGGCCTCCACCTGCGGACGCAGGCCCTCGTCGGCCAGCCGGGGTGCGGTCCGGGCGAGCTCGGCGACGGCCGTGCCGGGGACGGACTCGGCGCCGGGGGCGGCGAGCAGGAGGGGGTGGTCGAGCGCGGCGCCGTACAGCGTCACGCTCCCGTGGTCGCCGATGACGCAGTCCGCCGCGACCAGCGCTGCGCCCCACCCGGCGTGCGGGGGGATGAGGAGGAGCCCGGAGTCCAGGGCGTCGGCGAGCATGTGCCGCACCTGCCAGGGGCTGTGCGAGAACCAGATGTTGGGGTGCAGGACGGCGGCGACCCGGTAGTCGTCGTGGGGGAGGGCGCCCAGGAGCCGGCCGGGCAGCCGGGGGCGGCTGCCGATCAGGCCCTCGGGGCCCCAGGTGGAGGTGGCGACGACCAGGCGCTGGTCGGCGCCCACGCCGAGCCCGGCCCGGTAGCGCTCGCGCATCCGGCGCCCCGCCTCGAGCCGGTCGCGTGCGGGGTCGCCGACGACCCGTGCGTGTTCGGCCAGGGGGACGCGGGCCGCCCGGAGCTGTTCCCTCTGGGCGGGGTGGGACAGGACGAGATGGACGTTCCGCGCGTCGTGGAACTCGTGGCGGGGCACTCCGGACAGGCGTACCCCGCCGGTGCGGTGGTCGGGCACGTACTTCTGGAAGCCGATGCCGTGGGGGAGGACGACCACGGGGCACGTGAACTCGGCGAGGTCGACGTTCTCGGTGGCGGTGACCACCAGGCGCGGCCGCACGTCCAGGCGCGACTCCCAGGGGACGAGGCCCACCTCGGCGCCGGCCAGGAGGCGCTCTGTGCCCGCGCTGAACGCGGATCCGCCGTCGAACGCGAACACGACCCGCACCCGGGTGTCGCCGCGGAACACGGCGAGGCCCTCCAGGACCCGCACCGCGGAGGTGAACGTGCGGGCCAGGGCCAGCACCACGGGCGTGTCGGCGAAGGTCTGCCAGCGGTGCGCGTCGGGGCCGGCGTTGGCGCGTACGTACGGGGAGTCGGTCAAAGTCGTCCCTAGACCCTCGGGAGCCGTGGCGAACCAGGGTAGTGGCGCGGCGGGCGCGGTCCGGCCCCGCGGGACGCACTTCCCGGGCCGCCCGGCCGCGGGGAGGGCGCCGGGCCCCTCCCCGCGGCGGGGCCTACTCCCCGAGCTGGCGGCGGAACGGCCGGCGCGCGGCGTTGAACTGGGACCAGGACGGGTCCAGCTGGCTGCGCAGCTTCACCTCGCCCTCCGGCCAGTCCTTCAGGACGGCCTCGAAGTCCGGGAGCACCCCCGAGTCCGGGTCCAGGTAGTAGCGGTAGTCGCGCCGGCCGCCGACGGTCTGCTGCATGAACAGCGCCCCGTTGTCCCCGAGCACGTCCGAGACACGGGCCTCCAGGTCGGCCAGGGCGGAGGCCGAGGCGCCGGTGGGCAGCTTGTCCTCGTCCGCGTGGGTGTACGGCACGACGACCTGCACGAACAGGGAGAACGCCGGGAAGTCGCGGCGGGTCAGCGGGTGGCGGAGCATGATCTCCACCGCGCCCTGGATGGGGATGCGCCCGTGCAGGGTCGCCCAGCCGCCGGAGCCGCCGAGCAGGTCGGCCATCTGCCGGACCACGGAAGGCATCGACGTGGGGGGCAGCGGGTCCAGGGGAGGCTCGTCCAGCGGCGCCGTCAGGCCGATCCACCGCACCAGGTCGTCCTCGCCGAGCGCCAGCAGGGCCACGTGCTCGGCGACGCCCTCGCGCGTCTCCTGGGACAGGAACATGTTGTCCGGGTGGTAGACGCCCACCTCGATCCGCCCGGTCCCCTGGTTCACGCGCATGGACACCGACACGTGCGACAGGTCCAGTTCGTGGTCGTCCCAGCGGACCACGGAGGACAGCCGCTCGTGGTCGGCGGGGCGCACCGGCCGGAACAGCCACTCGGCGTCCTCGGGGGCCGACCGGGCCCAGCGCTCGGACAGGATGCGCGCCTCCTCGGACGCGCCGGGGCGCAGGGTGAGGGCGTGGGCGGGGCCGTCGGTCAGCTTGGACGGGTCGTCCAGGGCCGCCAGCTGCTCCAGGAGCTTGTCGGGGTCGGTGTCCGCCGACAGGTCGAGGTCGTCCAGGCCCCCCTGCCGTTTGGGCGCGGGGCCCACCTCCCAGTCCAGGTCGGGGTGGATCGCGCGGACCAGCGCGGTGACGCGCTCGGAGACCTCGGAAGGGGCGGGCCGGTCCGCGTCGGCCGCGCCCGCGAGGGCGTCGCGTACGGAGGGCCACGCGTCCCAGAACGCGGTGACGGACGTGGTGGAGTCGGCGGAGCGGCGACGACGGAACAGAGCCATGTCACGATTTTCGCAGAACCGGGCGACCACCCTCGCCCTCGCCGGCGGGCGCGTCCCCGGCGGCGCCCCGCCGCGTGCTGCCCGGGCCCGCCGGGCGCCGCGGGCCGCGCGCCCGGCGCGGCCGGTGTCCCCCGGCGCCCGTGGCCGCGACCCCCGGCGGGCGCATACGCTGGAGCCACTATGACTTTGCGTGTACTGGCCGCCATGTCCGGCGGGGTCGATTCCGCGGTCGCCGCGGCCCGGGTGGCCGAGGCGGGCCACGACGTCACCGGCGTTCACCTGGCGCTCTCCAAGAACCCACAGTCCTACCGAACGGGTGCGCGCGGCTGCTGCACCGTGGAGGACTCCCACGACGCCCGCCGCGCGGCGGACGTCATCGGCATCCCCTTCTACGTGTGGGACATGTCGGAGGAGTTCGACCGGGAGGTCGTGCAGGACTTCGTCGCCGAGTACGAGGCGGGCAACACGCCCAACCCGTGCCTGCGCTGCAACGAGAAGATCAAGTTCGAGGCGGTGCTGGACCGGGCGGTCGCGCTGGGCTTCGACGCCGTGGCGACCGGCCACCACGTCCGCAAGGTCGACGGCCGCCTGGTGCGCAGCGTCGACCGGGCCAAGGACCAGTCGTACGTGCTGGGCGTGCTCGACGCCGGCCAGCTGGAGCACGCGATGTTCCCCCTCGGGGACTGCACCAAGGACGAGGTGCGGGCCGAGGCGGAGCGGCGGGGGCTGTCCGTGGCGGACAAGCCCGACAGCCACGACATCTGCTTCATCGCCGACGGCGACACGGCGGGGTTCCTCAACCGGCGCATCGGCGAGAGGCCGGGCCCGATCCAGGACGAGGACGGCAACGTCGTGGGCACGCACAACGGCTCCCACACGTTCACGATCGGCCAGCGCAAGGGCCTGGGGCTGGGCGGCGCGCCCGACCCGCGCTACGTGCTCTCGATCGAGCCGGTGGGCAACACCGTCACGGTGGGGCCGCGCGCGTCCCTGCGCGTCGACGGGATGACCGGGGTGCGGCCCGTCTGGAGCGGCAGCCTGCCTCCGGCGGAGCCGATCGAGTGCCGTGTGCAGCTGCGCGCCCACGGCGAGGTCTACCCGGCGACGGTGTGGCAGCGCGAGGGGGCCGAGGGCGCTGAGCTGGTCGTCCGGCTGGCCGAGCCCGCCACGGGCGTGGCCACGGGGCAGGCCGTGGTGGTCTACGAGGGGGACACCGTGCTCGGCTCGGCGACGATCTCCTCCACCTCCCGGGCCGCGGCCTCCGTCTGAGGCGGCCCCGGAAGGGTCCCGCCCGGCCGGAGCGGGACGGAGCCCCGACGGGTGACCTGCGACCCCTTGCCGAAGTTAGGTTAGGCATAGCATAGTTACTGGCCGAGGTTAGGGAGCTCGCCCATGCCAGAATTCGGTTTCCTCGACGGCCAGCCCTTCTGGATCGTCTACTTCACGCTGCTCGGCGTGATCCTGTGCCGCGCCCAGGCCACGTACTGGATCGGCCGCGGGCTCGGGGCGGGCGTGACGCGGAGCCGCATGGGCGCCGCGCTCGGCCCGCGGCTGGAGGCGGCGCGGCGCCGCATCGACCGCTACGGCGCGCCCGTGGTGACGCTGAGCTTCTGCACCGTGGGCGTGCAGACCGCCGTCAACCTCTCCGCAGGGGCCATGCGCATGCGCTTCCCGCGCTACCTCGCGGCGATGTTCGTCGGCTGCCTCGTCTGGGCGGGCCTGTGGGGCGTCATCATCGGCGGCGTGGTCGGCACCTGGCTGGAGCTCTTCCTGAGCTCGCCGTGGACCGCCCTGGGCGTCGTGGCCGCCGCCTGCGCCCTGGTGGCCCTCCTCGTCGTGCGGGGCCGCCGTGCCCGCGCCCGCCCGGGGGGCGGGGCGGAGGACGGGGGAGCCGACGGTCTCCCTGTCTCCGGGACCGCTCCGGACGCCGCCGGCGCGCGCGACGGGCAGGACGCCGACCCGGCGCAGGCCGTCGCCGCACGGCCCTCCTGAGGCCTCTCCCTCCCGACAGCTCCTCCCCGGGGGCCCGACCTGCGCGGTCGGGCCCCTTTCGCCGTGTCCGGGCGGTTCCCGCGTCCAAGGCGTTGACACCACTCCGCCTGTAGTACTACATTCGAAGCACTTCAGCTGGAGTACTACAGACAAAGCTGTACGAGAGGGAGACCTGTGCGAGCCCGTACCACCACCCCCGCCACCCCCGCCGTGGCCGTTCCGCCCCTGCCGCTCGGCGCCCTCACCGCGCCCCCCGCCGGCGGGGGGAGGCCCGGTCCGGCCGGACGGGGCCTCCCCGGCGCCAGGACCGACCACCGGAACCGGAACCGTCCCGGGCCGAGCCCGGCGCCCCGGCCCCGCCGGCACTTCCGCCCCGGCGGCAACCGATGACCGCGCCACCGCGCCCCGCGGAAGGACGGAGCCCCCGCCGGGGGTCCCCGCCGGACCACGGGGGCGGACGGTGACCGCCGTGCCGGCCGCCGACCCGCACCACGCCCGTGCGGGTCGGCGGTAACACCCCCCGCCTCCCGTTGCCCTAACCTTGGGCAACGTGAGCGAACAGCAGTCCTACCCCTGGCCGAACGCCTCCTCCACCGGGGTCGGCTCCTGGCCCGGAGACGATCCCGACGAGGCCGTCCGCACGATCCTCGGCGAACTCCCCGCCCTCCCCCACCTCCCCGAGCTCCCCGAACGCGGTGTGGGGGCCGACATGGTCGGCCGCACCGCCGGGCTCCTGGTCGACCTCCCCGTCGAGGTGCAGCCCAGCGGATGGCGTGTCGCCGACACCCCGGGGCGCGACCTCGCCCGCGCGACCGGCTTCATGTCCTACGACCTCGACGCCCTCACCGAGCACGCCCACGCGTTCACCGGCACACTCAAGATCCAGGTCGCCGGCCCCTGGACCCTCGCCGCGTCGGTCGAGCTGCGCAACGGCCAGCGCCTGGTCTCCGACCCCGGCGCCTGCCGCGATCTCGCCGAGTCCCACCTCGAAGGCGTCCTCGCGCACATCGACCGGGTCCGCGGGGGCGTCCCCGGCGCGCGGCTCCTCGTCCAGGTCGACGAACCCTCCCTGCCCGCCGTCCTGCTCGGCTCCCTGCCCACCGCCAGCGGGCTCAGCCGCCTGCGACCCGTGGACAGGGTGCGCGCGGAGGACGTCCTGCGAAACCTGTTCTCCGGGATCTCCGGGGCCGGAGCCGTCCCCGCGGCGCACTGCTGCGACCCCGGCGCGCCCCTGGACCTCCTGCGGCGCAGCGGCGCCGAGGCCCTGAGCCTCGACGCGCTCCTCCTCACGCGCGACCACGACGAGATGGTCGGGACGGCCGTGGAGGCGGGCACGGGGCTGCTCCTGGGGGTGGTCCCGACGACCGACGCCACCCCGGCGCAGACCGCCCGAATGTCCGACCCCGCCGCTACCGTCGATCCTGTTCGCGACCTCTGGAACCGGTTGGGAATCACCCCTGACCTGCTCTCCCGCGCGGTGGTCACCACGCCCACGTGCGGACTGGCGGGCGCCTCCCCGGGACACGCGCGCGCGGCCCTCACGGCGGCGCGCGCCGGCGCCAGGGTCCTGCGGGACGAGCCCCGCAGACAGGCGTCCTAGAAGTCCGTGACCGCGACAGGTGAGCACGAGAGCAGCAGAAAGGCAGCGAGTGAGCGCGCTCGACAACACCACCGACATCCCCGACGAGGTACGCGCCCGCCACGAGGAGCTGTGCCGGGAGCTGGACGACCACAGCTACCGCTACTACCTGGGCAACCCGATCATCTCCGACGCCGAGTACGACACCCTCATGGGCGAGCTGCGCGGCATCGAGGACCGGTACCCCGTCCTCGCCACGCAGGACTCGCCCACCCAGAAGGTCGGCGCCCCCATCAGCGTCGACTTCGCCGAGGTCAAGCACCTGGTGCGGATGGAGAGCCTGGGCAACGCGTTCGACACCGGGGAGCTCAACGCCTGGGGCGAGCGCTCCGCGGCCGAGGTCCCGGTCGGCGCCTACCTCTGCGAGCTCAAGATCGACGGCCTCGCGGTCGACCTGGTCTACGAGAAGGGCCGCCTCGTGCGCGCCGCCACCCGCGGCGACGGCCGCGTGGGCGAGGACATCACCCTCAACGTCCGCACCATCGGGGTCGTCCCCGAGCGGCTGCGCGAGGACGTGCGCCCCGCACCCGAGCTGCTGGAGGTGCGCGGAGAGGTCTTCCTCCCCGTGGAGGACTTCGAGGCCCTCAACAAGCGCATCACCGAGACCGGCGAGCACACCCCCTTCGCCAACCCCCGCAACGCCGCCGCCGGCTCGCTGCGCCAGAAGGACCCCCGGGTCACCGCGACCCGCCCCCTGTCGATGATCGTGCACGGGGTGGGCGCGTACGCCCCCGCGGGCGGCGGGAAGGACGTCGCCTTCACCAGCCAGTCGCAGGCCTACGCCCTGCTGGGGGAGTGGGGCCTGCCGCTGAGCGACCGCTACAAGGTCGTGGGGACCATGGAGGAGGTCCGTGAGTACGTCGCGTACTACGCGGCGCACCGCCACGAGCCCGCCTACGAGATCGACGGCATCGTCGTCAAGGTCGACGACTTCGCGCTCCAGCGCAGGCTCGGCTCCACGAGCCGCGCCCCGCGCTGGGCGATCGCCTACAAGTACCCGCCGGAGGAGGTCACCACCCGGCTCGTCGACATCAAGGTGGGCGTGGGCCGGACCGGGCGCGTCACCCCGTACGGCGTCATGGAGCCGGTGGTCGTGGCCGGGTCCGAGGTCGAGTTCGCCACCCTGCACAACTCCCAGGAGGTCGCCCGCAAGGGCGTGCGCATCGGCGACACCGTGGTGCTGCGCAAGGCGGGCGACGTCATCCCCGAGATCGTCGGCCCCGTCCTGGAGCGCCGCGACGGCAGCGAGCGCGAGTTCGTCATGCCCGAGCGCTGCCCCGAGTGCGACACCCCGCTCGGCCAGCAGAAGGAGGGCGACGTCGACCTGCGGTGCCCCAACGCCCGCTCCTGCCCCGGACAGCTCCGGGAGCGGGTCGCCTTCATCGCCAGCCGCAAGGCCCTGGACATCGAGGCGCTCGGCTACGTGGCGGCCACCGCCCTGACGCAGCCGCTGGAGCCCGCACAGGCCCCGCTGCGGGACGAGGGGGACCTGTTCGACCTGACCGTCGACCAGCTGCTGCCCATCCGCACCCACGTGCTCGACCCGGACACCACCGAGCCCAAGACCGACCCGAAGACCGGCGACCCCAAGGTGGTGTCCTTCTTCGCCAACCTCAGGGGCGAGCCCAAGAAGACGGTCGAGAAGCTGTTCGAGCAGCTGGAGGAGGCCAAGGCCAAACCGCTGTGGCGGGTCCTCGTGGCACTGTCGATCCGGCACGTCGGCCCGCGCGCGGCCGAGGACCTGGCCCGCCACTTCCGTTCCATGGACGCCATCCGCGGGGCCACCGAGGAGGAGCTGGCCTCGGTCGACGGCGTCGGCCCGACCATCGCCGCGTCGATCCGCGAGTGGTTCTCCGTGGACTGGCACACCGAGATCGTCCGCAAGTGGGCGGAGGCGGGCGTGCGCATGGAGGACGACGAGCCGGAGTTCGGCTCGCGCTTCCTCGAGGGCGTCACCGTCGTGGTGACCGGCTCCCTGGAGGGGTTCACGCGCGACGGCGCCAAGGAGGCGATCGCCGAGCGCGGCGGCCGTGCGACCGCGTCGGTGTCCAAGAAGACCGGTTTCGTGGTGGTGGGGGACAGCCCCGGGTCCAAGTACGACAAGGCCGTCAAGCTGGGTGTGCCCGTGCTGGACGAGCAGGGGTTCCGGGTGCTGCTGGACGAGGGCGCCGACGCCGCCGTCGGCGTGCGGATCAACCGCTCGCCGGAGGACGGCGCCGCCGACGCGGCGGAGGCCCCCGCCGCGGAGGGGGCCGACGCCTAGCGGCGGCGCTCCGCGCCCCGGTCCGGAAAGCGGCCCCGCGCCCCCGCGTGCGGTGGGGCGGCGGGGGCAGGCCGGACCGGGGCGAACCCGTGTCCGGGCCCCGTGAACCGGCTGGTCACGACCCGGGGTCGCGGAGGGTCCGGGTTCCATTTTGTGCGTCCCCCACCCCGTGCGGCCCACACCTTGGTTAACTGATAGTTCCGGGCAAGCGACAGTTGGTGACGAAGCCGCGTAAGCTGGACACGGACACGTTGGATGTGGACGCATCTAAAACCGCGATTCGGTCATGAGGGGGGCCGGACCGCGGGAACCCCGAGCGCGGGACCGGTGGCGCCGCGCCGCCGCCGGCCCACGGCCCCTCGCGAGGACCACGGATGAAGGACCCCATCAGCACCAGGGACATCGGTCCCCGTGCCGGGACACCGCTCTGGCTCTACATGCTGGGCACCACGGTCGCCGGCGCGGGCCTGCTCGTCGTCTCCAGCCTCGGCCTGGGCCTCGGCGAGCTCCGCGGCCTCGCGGTCGAACCCCTCACCTGGGTCCTGCTCTGCATGATCGTCCTCGGCGAACTGCGGCCCATCTCCATGCCCGGGCAGGCCCCCGGCAGCGGCGCCCCCACGTCGCTGCCGTTCTCCTTCGCGCTCGTCCTCCTCCTCGGCCTGCCCGTCGCCGCCCTCGTCCAGGCGGCCGCCACGACCGTGGCCGGCTTCGCGCGCGGCCACGCCCCCCACCGCACCGCCTTCAACGCCGCCCAGTACACGCTCTCCCTCGGGGTCGCCGACGCCGTCCTGCGCCTCGCCCTGCCCGGCCTCGTCGCCGACGGCCCCGCCCCCGCGGCGGGGGAACTCGTGGCCGTCGCCCTCGCCGGGGCCGCCTACTTCGCCGTCAACCGCGTCCTGGTCGTCTGCGCGGTGGCCATGCACGAACGCGTCCCGCTCAGACAGGTCATGTTCAAGGGGATCGGCCAGCAGTTCTACGTCAGCGGCGTCCTCATCAGCCTCGCCCCGCTCGTCGTCGTCGCCACCGCGCACTCGGTTCTCTACGTCCCCCTCTTCGCCTTCCCTCTCGGAGCCCTCTACACCAGCGCCATGCTGTCGGTGAAGCGCGACCACCAGGCCAACCACGACGAGCTCACCGGGCTGGCCAACCGCAAGCTCCTCACCCACCGGTCCCGCCAGGAGATCGCCCACGCCCACCAGCGGGAAGGCGGGGTCGGCCTCCTCCTGCTCGACCTCGACCGGTTCAAGGAGGTCAACGACACCCTCGGCCACCCCACCGGCGACCGCCTCCTCCAGACCGTCGCCTACCGGCTCACCCACAGCGTCCGCCCCGGCGACCTCGTGGCCCGGCTCGGCGGCGACGAGTTCGCGGTGCTCCTGCCCCAGGTCGGCGACACCTCCGCCGCCCGCGAGGTCGCCGCCCGCCTGCGCGGCGCCCTCGCCGAGCCCGTCCGCCTCGACGGCATGGACTTCGACCTGGAGGCCAGCATCGGGATCGCGCTCTTCCCCCGGGACGCGCCCGACTTCCCGCTCCTCATGCAGCGCGCGGACGTCGCCATGTACGTCGCCAAGGCCGCCCGCACCGGGGTCGAGTGCTACGACCCCGGCAAGGACCGCAACTCCACGGCCAGGCTCAGCCTCTACAGCGAGCTCCGGCGGGGCCTGGCGGAGGGAGCGCTGGAGATGCACTACCAGCCCAAGGTGTCCCTCGACGACGAGCGGCCCGTGGGCCTGGAGGCCCTCGCCCGCTGGCGCCACCCCACCCGGGGGCTGCTCGCCCCCGAGGAGTTCATGCCGGTGGTCGAGCAGTCCAACCTGTTCCGCGCCTTCACCGGCCAGGTCCTCGACATCACGTTGGCCCGCGTCGCCCAGTGGCGCGGGGAGGGGATCCGCCTGCCCGTCTCCGTCAACCTCGGGGTCCGCGAACTCCTCGACCCCGAACTCCCGTCCACCGTGGCCGCCGCGCTGCGCGAGCACGGGGTGCCGCCCGAGCAGCTCGTCCTGGAGATCGGCGAGCACGCCCTCATCACCGACGCCGACGCCGCCACGGCCGCCGTCCACCGGCTCCGCGCGCTCGGCGTCGGCCTGGCCCTCGACGACTTCGGTACCGGCCACTTCACCCTGGCCCAGCTCGCCGGGCTCCCCCTCGACGAGGTGAAGATCCACGAGTCCTTCACCACACGCCTCGTGGACGGGCCCGACAACGGCCACACCGTCGTGCGGGCCGCCATCGCCCTGGTCAGGGCTCTGGGCATGCGCGCGACCGCCGGGGGCGTGCGCAGCCGGGCCCTCGCCCTCGCGGCCCGGTCCACCGGGTGCCACGCCGCGCAGGGGAGCCACTACTCGCCCCCGCTGGCCGCCCGCGAGGTCGTCGCCTGGGTGGCCGCCCACGAGGGCGGGGCCCCGGCCGACAGCCGCGTCTGACACCGAGGGCGGCGCCCCCGGAAAACGCCATAGGATTGACCCGATAGTCCTTCCGCCGAAGAAACGGTTCGCATTCATGACCGCCATCACCCGCGATGAGGTCGCACACCTCGCCCGGTTGTCGCGGCTGGCGCTCGACGAGGGCGAGCTCGACACGCTCGCCGCCCAGCTCGGTGACATCCTCACCGCCGTGGCCAAGGTGCAGGAGGTCGCCCAGGGCGACATCCCGCCCAGCTCGCACGCCCTGCCGCTGACCAACGTCTACCGCCCCGACGAGGCCAGGCCCGGCCTCACCCCCGAGCAGGCCCTGGCCGGGGCCCCGGCGGTGGAGGAACAGCGGTTCCGGGTCCCGCGGATCCTCGGAGAGGGTGAGTAGCCGATGAGCGACGTCATCAGCCTGACCGCGGCCGAACTCGGCTCGGCCATCAAGGGGGGCGAGGTGTCCTCCGAGGAGGCCACCACCGCCTACCTGGACCGCATCGAGGCGGTCGACGGCGAGATCAACGCCTTCCTGCACGTGCGCCGCGAGACCGCCCTCGACCAGGCCCGCGCGGTGGACGCCCGCCGCGCCGCCGGCGAGGAACTGGGACCGCTCGCGGGCGTGCCCGTCGCCCACAAGGACGTGTTCACCACCAAGGACATGCCCACCACGGCCGCCTCCAGGATCCTGGAGGGCTGGCAGCCGCCCTACGACGCCACCGTCACCGCGCGCCTGCGCGAGGCCGGCCTGGTCATCCTGGGCAAGACCAACATGGACGAGTTCGCGATGGGCTCCTCCACGGAGAACTCCGCCTACAAGGTCACCCGCAACCCGTGGGACACCGACCGCATCCCGGGCGGCTCCTCCGGCGGCTCCTCCGCGGCCGTCGCCGCGTTCGAGGCGCCCCTGGCCACCGGGACCGACACCGGCGGCTCCATCCGCCAGCCCGCCGCCGTGTGCGGACTGGTCGGGGCCAAGCCCACCTACGGGGGCGCGTCCCGCTACGGGATGATCGCGTTCGCCTCGTCCCTGGACACCCCCGGCCCGTTCGCGCGCAACGTGCTCGACGCCGCCCTCCTCCACGAGGCGTTCTCCGGCCACGACCCCCGCGACTCCACCTCGATCGACGCCCCGGTCCCGCCGGTCGTGGACGCCGCCCGCCTGGGCGACGTCGACGGCCTGCGCGTCGGCGTGGTCAAGGAGCTGGACAGCGACGGCTTCCAGCCGGGTGTGCGCCGGCGCTTCCACGAGACCCTGGAGCTCCTGGAGTCCCTGGGCGCGAAGATCGTGGAGCTGTCCTGCCCGAGCTTCGACGCCGCCCTCTCGGCGTACTACCTCATCGCCCCGAGCGAGTGCTCGTCCAACCTCGCCCGCTTCGACGCGATGCGGTACGGCCTGCGGGTGGGCGACGACGGCACGCGCAGCGCCGAGGAGGTCATGTCGCTGACCCGGGCCCAGGGCTTCGGCCCCGAGGTCAAGCGCCGCATCATGCTGGGCACCTACGCCCTGTCGAGCGGCTACTACGACGCCTACTACGGCAGCGCCCAGCAGGTGCGCACGCTGATCAAGCGCGACTTCGACGCCGCGTTCGAGAGCGTCGACGTGCTGGTCTCGCCGACCACGCCGACCACGGCGTTCCCGATCGGAGAGCGCTCCGAGGACCCGATGGCCATGTACCTGGCCGACCTGTGCACGATCCCGTCCAACCTGGCCGGGAACGCGTCGCTGTCGGTCCCGTGCGGCCTGGCCCCCGAGGACGGCCTGCCCGTCGGCTTCCAGATCATGGCTCCGCCGCTGGCCGACGACCGGACCTACCGGGTGGCCTCGGCCGTCGAGCGCGCCCTCACCGAGCGCGACGGCGCCCTGATCGCCCGCAGCCCGTACGCGGTCGCCTAGCGGCCGGACGGCAGCGCCCCGTGTGCCCGCCGCCCCTCCCGGGGGCGGCGGGCACACGCGTCTCCGGCTCCGGCCGCGCGGCCCTAGTCGGCGGTTCCCGTCCCCGCCGCCGCCCTGCGCCTGCGGGCCAGGAGGAGGAGCACCGCCCCGACCCCCAGGACGAGCGCACCGGCCGCGACCAGGGCGGCGACCGCGCCGCCGGTCAGGGCCAGCGGCCGCTCGTCGCGGTCCCCGGGGTCCGTGCCGCCGGCCGCCCCGGCGGGGCTCTCGGAGGTCTCGATCGGAGGCGGGGTCCCGCCCTGCGCGTCCCAGGCCGCGGAGGCGGAGTCCGACACGGTGATCTCGCTGTCCTGGGCGGTGATCAGGGTCTGGGTGGGCTCGTCCGACTCGCCCCTGAACAGGCGCCCGGTCCGGACGGTCGCCTCGGCCTCCAGGGTGAAGGTCGCCTCGCCCGCCCCGGCGTCCGCGGGAACGGCGAAACCGACCGTGGAGCCGTCGCCGACCCCGGTCACCGGCTCCCCGCTCCCGAGGTCCACCAGCTCCACGCCCTCGGGGGCGTCCACGGTCACCGGGACCTCCTCGGCGCTGGTCTCCACGGTGAACTCGCCGACGGTCCCGCCGGCCAGCCCGGAGCCGCGGTCGGGGCTGACGGTCAGCGCCGACCCCGGCTCGTCGGGCGTCTCCTCCGCGTGCTCCACGAGGTGGTCGTAGAGCCGGACGACGTCGCCCTCGACGACCCCGGCCTCCAGTTCGGGTCCCTGGTGGACCTCCTCCAGGTCGAGGCCGTTGCTGAAGTGCCAGATCGCCGCCTGGGTCGCGGTCAGCGCCTCCGACGCGTCCACGCCCGCGATGCCCGTGTCCTCGCGCAGCTCCCCGAGGCCGGTGACCGGATAGGAGTTGAGGAGGATCCACCGGACCTTGCCCGGCTCGGCGAAGTCGCCCCTGCCGGGGTAGGTGTCCCACCGGTCCTCGCGGTACCAGGCGTCGCCGACGATGCCGGTGCGGAAGTCGATGCAGTAGGCGGTGAGGAGCTGGTCGCCCTCCAGGTCGACGTTGAACGTGCTCGTGGTCGTGTACGTCTCGCCCCTCATGGTGACGGCGTGGCCGTGCTCGGCGACGCCCGTGTACTGCCCGCGCACCGAGTAGACGGCCGGTTCGGCGGGGAGGGAGGCCGCGGGGGCGGCGGGGCCGAGGACGAGCGCCGAGACCGCGGCGACCGCGAGGACGGGGCGTGCGGGACCGGGACGGGGGATGGGCACGTGCGTCACATCGCTTCCTGAGGTGCTGCCGTGCCGAGGAGGCTCGGGGCCGGAGGCCGGTGCGGCACGGGAGGGCAGAGGGGGAGGAACTGCCACGGGAGCGGGGGCGCGCAGGGAGTTCCGGTCGCGGTGAGGGGCCTACCCGGCCGATGCTAATGACCCGGACCCGCGCCTCCAACCCGGTGAGGCGGGATTATCGCGGTGTGTCCGGAAGCGGTCACGGTGTGAACGCCGAAGGGCCCGCCCGCGTGGTCTCCCACGGGGACGGGCCCTCGGCCACGGCCGCCCGGAGGCGGCCGGAGGAGGACTAGGCGTCCAGGTCCTCGGAGTCGGCCGCCGCCTTGCGCTTGCGGCTCAGGTAGACCGCTCCACCGCCGGCGCCGAGCGCGGCGATGCCCGCCGCGACCAGTCCGGCCAGGGCCCCGCCGGTGACCGGCAGGCTCGGCCGGTCACTGTCGTCGACGGGGGCCGAGGGCGTGTCGCTGGGCTCGACGCTGGGGCTCGGGGCCGGGGACTCCGGCGGGGTGGGCTCCCCGGACGGCTGCTCGGTGGGCCCCTCCGACGGCTCCTCGGTGGGAGGCGCGGTCTCACCGCCGCCCTCCCAGCCGGCGGAGGCGGAGGCGGACACGGTCACATCGCGGTCCCCGGCGGTGATCAGGGTCTGGGTGGGCTCGTCCGACTCGCCCTTGAACAGGCGGCCGGTCGCGACGGTCGCGGTGGCCTCCAGGGAGAAGGAGGCCTCGCCGGCGTCGGCGCCGGCGGGGACGGAGAAGCCGACCGTGTCGCCGTTGTCGACCGTGTCGACGGCCTCGCCGGTCTCGATGTCGACCAGGGTCACGCCGGGGGGCGCCTGCAGGTCGACCGGGATGGCGGAGGCGTTGGTCTCGATGGTGAACTCGCCGACGGTCCCGCCCGCGGTGCCGGAGGCGGTCTCGGGGGTGACGCTCAGGGCGGGGCCCGGCTCCTGGGGAAGGTCCTCGGCGTTCTCGACCAGGTAGGTGTACACCTTCTCGATGCCGCCCGGGTCCCGCGCGGTGAGTTCGGCGCCGTTGCTGAAGTGCCAGATCGCGGCCTGGGTGGCGGCGAGCGCCTCCGGGGCTCCGAAACGGGAGGCGCTCCCTCCGGTCAGCCCGGCGGCCTCCGCCAGGGCGGCGGCGCTCACGGACGGGTACGAGTTCTGGAGGATCCAGCGCACCTTGCCGGGTTCGGCGAAGTCGCCCTCGCCCGGGTAGTTCGCCCAGGCGTCCTCCTTGTACCAGGCGCTGGGGCGGATGCCCGTTTCGAGGTCGATGCAGTAGGCGTCGAGGAGGGTGCCGTCCTCGAGTTCGAGCTCGAAGAGGTTGGTCCCGGCGTTGGCACCGTTCATACGGACGGTCGTGCCGGTCTCGGCGTTGCCGAGGTACTGGGCGCGGACGGAGCCCTCGTAGGTCTCGGCGGGGTCGGCGGCGGCCGGGGCGGCCAGGCCGAAGGCGAGGAACGCGGCGGCGGAGGCGGCCAGGGCCGTGCGGCCGGCGGCGCGGGGGAAGTGCGTCACATCATGTCCTGTCGTGGTTCTGCCGGGCGGCCCGGAGAAGCGGCGGGGTGCGCGGCGGTGCTGTCGGCCGGAACGTCCGGACCCGTGGGAGCGGAGGGAGGACCCTGACCCGGGACGGAGGGCCGACAGGCCCGGAAGGGCCGGGGCCGTGGGGCGCCCGGAGCTCCCGGGGCCCGGCAGAAGAGGTGTGTGTCAGACCGGTGTTCGTGGTGCGGTCCCGGCGGCGCCGACCTGGCGCGGCGGCATCCGCACGCCGGGACAGGTGTGGCCGCAGGGGTCCGACAATGAAGACGTCGGAGCGCCCTCTCCGGTTGTCCACACCGGGGAAACAGATCTGGCGGGAGCGTGAGCTCGGCCATAGCGTGGAAACAGGGGGGTCCCCGGGGCCCGCCCGCTTGGCGCTGCCCGCCCCCACCCTGCCCCGCTCCCGCACCGCCCGCGCGGCCCCGTCCCGCCCGACCCCCGCCGGACCCACCCGCGCCCGGCGTCCCGCCCTGGACCTTCCCTCCGCCTTCCCACCCCGCACACGCGAAGGGCCCGCCCGCGTGGTCTCCCACGGGGACGGGCCCTCGGACGCCACCGCCCGGAGGCGGCCGAAGGGGACTAGCCCTCCAGGTCCGCGGCGTTGGCGGCCTTGCGCTTGCGGCTCAGGTAGATCGCTCCACCGCCGGCGCCGAGCGCGGCGATGCCCGCGGCGACCAGGCCGGCGAGCGCGCCGCCGGTGACCGGCAGGGTCGGCTCGTTGCTGTCGTCAGCGGGGGCCGAAGGCGTCTCGCTGGGCGTCTCGCTGGGGCTCGGCGTCGGGGCCGGGGACTCCGGCTCGCTGGGCTCCTCGGTCGGCTCGCTGGGCTCGTCGGTGGGGGGCGTGGTCTCGCCGCCCTCCTCCCAGGTGGCCGAGGCGGAGGCGGTGACCGTGGTCTGGCCGCCCTGGGCGGTGATCAGGGTCTGGGTGGGCTCGTCCGACTCGCCCTTGAACAGGCGGCCGGTCGCGACGGTCGCGGTGGCCTCCAGGGAGAAGGAGGCCTCGCCCGGGGCGGTGCCCTCGGGGACGGAGAAGCCGACCGTGTCGCCGTTGTCGACCGTGTCGACGGCCTCGCCGGTCTCGATGTCGACCAGGGTCACGCCCTCGGGCGCCTGCAGGTCGACCGGGATGGCGGAGGCGTTGGTCTCGATGGTGAACTCGCCGACGGTCCCGCCCGCGGTGCCGGAGGCGGTGCCCGGGGTGATGCTCAGGGCGGCGTCGGGCTCGACGGTCTGCGGCAGGTCCTCGGCCGCGCCGACCAGGTACTCGTAGACGGCGGTGACGCCGTCGCTGTTGTCGCCGTCGAGGGTCATGCCGTTGCTGAAGTGCCAGATGGCGGCCTGGGTGCCGCCCAGGGCGTCGGCGTCGCTGAGGCCCTCGAACTCGGCCTCGGCGCCCAGCTCCGCCGCGCTCAGCGCGGGGTAGCCGTACTGGAGGATCCAGTGGACCTTGCCGGGCTCGGCGAAGTCACCCTGACCGGGGTAGTTCTCCCACTTGTCCTCGCGGTACCAGGCATCGCCGACGATGTTGGTGTGGTAGTCGATGCAGTACGTGGTGAGGAGGGTGCCGTCCTCCAGCTCCAGGTTGAACAGGCTGGTGCGCGCACCGCCGCCGTCCATGTTGACCCGGGTGCCGTTCTCGGCGTTGCCGATGTACTGGCCGCGGACGGAACCTTCGTAGGTCTCCACGGGCTCGGCGGAGGCGGGGGCCGCGAGGCCGAGGGCCAGGAACGCCGAGGCGGTGGCCGCCAGGCCCGCGCGCCCGACGGTGCGGGGGAATGAGGAGTTAGTCAAGTTGTGTCCCGGTGTCTTCTAGGGGTAACCGGATGGAGTGCCCGTCCAAGAGGCCGAACGGGCCGGTGGGACGGTTGCGGTGGACAACGGCGCACGACGCGTTCAGGGGAGGTTCTGGATTCGCCGTGTTCGCTCGCCCGTTTCCGGGGTCACCACGTCGGGGTCGGGGACGCGGCGCCGTGTGGGGTGGGCGCGATCGTCCGGTGGGGCTCGCTGTGACGCGGGAGCGGGCCGCGCTCGCCGTGGAATGCCAACCGCCCGGCCGATACTAGCGACCCGCTTGGCCACTTCCAACCCGGTTCGACGAAAATGTGACGTGATACGGGCAGGAAAAAAACCGACCCGGACAAATCCGCATTATGACCCGAAGTTATGGATCGGGGACCGTGAGACAGGCGTGAGTTGTGGGATCAACCGCGACGTTTGCGGCCCAGAACCAGGATGAGCAGGCCGGATACCACCAGGGCGCCCGCGATGATGAGCAGCCCGGACAGCCAGGTGCCGGTGCGCGCCAAGCCCTCCCCGGGGATTCGGTCATCCGCTCCCGGGGGGGTCTCGACCCCGGTGGGAGCCTCGTCGGGGGCTTCACCGAGGGCCGGGGGCTCCTGCGAGGGCGCGGGCTCCGGGGTCTCCTCGGGGCTCAGCTCCGCCGTCTGCTCGGGGTGCCAGGTGAACGTCGCGGAGGCCGAGCTCGTCGCCGAGACCTCCTCGGCGGTGATCAGCGGCTGCGTGCGCACGCCGTCCCGGCCGGTGAACAGACGCCCCTCCGGCAGGGACACGTCCTGGCCGAGCAGGTGCAGGGTAACCACCCCGGCCGGGACCGACGGGTCCACGTCGAGGAAGAGCTCGGCGCCGTCGTCCGCCTGGGTCACCTGGTCGCCGGCCCCGTCCACCAGCCACGCCGCCGGAGCGCCGCGGACCGAGACCTGCACGGGGTCCGCCGCGGAGCTGTGCACCGTGAGCGGGCCGAGGGGTTCGTCGGGCGCGACCTCCTCCACGTGGGAGGGCGAGAGCTCCAGTGAGCGCGCGGTCGTGTGGTCGGCCGCCGCCCCGCTGCCCGCCACCAGGAACTCGTAGAGGGCGACGACCCCGAGGTCGTTCGCGGAGCGGTCCGGCTCCGCCCCCTCCAGCACGTGCCACAGGGCGGCCTGGGTGGCCGCGATGGCCCCGGCCTCGTCCAGCTGGACCAGGCCGGTCACCTGCGCCAGGAGGCCGAGGTCGACCGCCGGGTAGGAGTGGGAGACGATCCAGTTCGCGCGGTCGGCGGGCGCGGGGGACGGGTCGGGCCCCGTCCCCGTCCACCCGGGGTTGTCCGACCACGCCGACTCGACGTAGGCGGTGCGCGGCCGGACCTCCTCCTCCACCCGGGCCGCGTAGGCGCGGACCGAGGCCTCGTCGGCCACGCGCAGGCTGAAGAGCGCCGTGTCGACCTCCTGGCCGTCGGCGAGGACGAGTGCCGCCCCCTCGACGGGGTCGCGGTCCACACGTGAGAAGTCGTCGGCGTCGGCGGCGGGTGCGCTGACCAGAGCGCCTGTCAGGGCGGCCGAGGCCAGCAGCGCGGCGCACCGACGCAGGATGCCGGACATGCTCTTGCGCTCCCGTGCGAAGGGCGGAGGGCCGTCGGGGCCGACCGGCGAAATCATCTTCCTGGGGAACACAGACTAGTCGCTCAAGCACCCTGGGTGATCGGTCGACGCCTGGACAGCGGCCCAATCGTGTACTCGCCGTGACATCCGCGGGGGCGGACGGCGCCCCGGGCGCGCCTGCGGCGCGGGGCCGGGCACTCCACCCCCGGGCGCTCGGTAGGCTGACCTGGAAGGTATGTCCTCTACGGAAACGGGTTTGCGGCGATGGCCCACGCGGTAACTCCTAGCCCTGCCAAGAGCGGTGGCGAACCCACCCCGGTGGCCTACGAGCAGGCGCTGACCAGGTACGAGCCCGTCCTCGGTCTGGAGACCCACATCGAGTTGGGCACCGCCTCCAAGATGTTCTGCTCCTGCCCCACCGGCTTCGGCGCGGAGCCGAACACCCAGGTCTGCCCTGTCTGCCTCGCGTTCCCGGGCTCCCTCCCGGTGGTCAACGAGAAGGCCGTCGAGGGCGCGATCCGCCTGGGTCTGGCGCTGAACTGCTCCATCGCGCCCTGGGGCCGGTTCGCCCGGAAGAACTACTTCTATCCGGACATGCCGAAGAACTACCAGATCTCGCAGTACGACGAGCCGATCTGCGTGGACGGCCACCTCGACGTCACCGTCGACACCCCCGACGGCCCGCGCGAGTTCCGCGTGGAGATCGAGCGCGTCCACATGGAGGAGGACACCGGCAAGACCTCCCACGTGGGAGGGGCGACCGGCCGCATCCACGGCGCCACCTACTCGATCGTCGACTACAACCGCGCGGGCATCCCGCTGCTGGAGATCGTCACCCGGCCCATCACCGGCACCGGCGAACTAGCGCCCCTGGTGGCGCGCGCCTACGCCGCCGAGCTGCGCGACCTGGTCCGCTCCCTGGGCATCTCCGACGTGCGCATGGAGGAGGGCTCCATGCGCTGCGACGTCAACGTGTCCATCCAGCCGGTCGGCACCGCCGAGTGGGGCACCCGGAGCGAGACCAAGAACGTCAACTCGCTGCGCTCCGTCGAGCGCGCCGTGCGCTCCGAGATCGAGCGCCAGGCGGGCGTCCTCGACGCCGGGCACAGGGTCGTGCAGGAGACCCGCCACTTCCAGGAGAACACCGGCCGCAGCATCTCCGGCCGCTCCAAGGAGGAGGCGCAGGACTACCGGTACTTCCCGGACCCCGACCTCGTCCCGGTGGCCCCGACCGAGGAGTGGATCGAGGAGCTCCGCGCCACGCTGCCGGAGCTGCCCGCCGCCCAGCGCGCCAGGGTCAAGGCCGAGTGGGACCTCAGCGACACCGAGCTGCGGGACCTGGTCAACGCCGGTGCGATCGAGCTGGTCGAGGCGACCGTGGTCGCCGGTGCCCCGTCCGCCGAGGCGCGCAAGCTGTGGCTCAACGAGCTGTCCCGCCGCGCCACCGAGCAGGAGGTCGAGCTGGGCGCCCTGCCCATCACGCCCGCCCAGGTCGCGCGGATCATCTCCCTGGTCTCCGAGGGCACGCTGACCAACAAGCTCGCCCGCCAGGTCGTGGAGGGCGTGCTGGCCGGTGAGGGCGGGCCCGACGAGGTCGTCGAGGCGCGCGGCCTCCAGGTGGTCAGCGACGACGGCGCGCTGGGCGCCGCCGTGGACGAGGCCATCGCCGCCAACCCGGACGCCGCCGACAAGGTGCGCGGCGGCAAGCTCGCCGCGGCCGGCGCGCTGGTGGGCGCCGTCATGAAGGCGACCCGGGGCCAGGCCGACGCCGGACGCGCCCGGGAGCTCATCCTGGAGAGGCTCGCCGGGGCATGACCCCCTTCCGGGCCGGTCGGGCGACGACCGGCCCGGTCCCTCCCGGAGCCGGTCCGCCCGCCGTGCGGCGGGTCCCGGCGCCGCCGGGGCGCGGCGGGCCGGGAGGGGGGCCCACGGCGCGTCGCGCGCGCGGCGCGAGGCCCGCGCGCCATGGTGACTCCGGGTCACCATTCTGTCGTCATCTCTCATCCGGTCCTCAATCGCTGTGTGACCTTGGTTGCGTAGGGTTGCGACGCACGGGGGCGTGCGCGGTCGCTCCGGCCGCCCCGCCGCCGGGCTCGTCCCGGTCCCGCGAGAACCCGGGCGGCAGACCGCGGTACCTGGCGCTGTGCCGCGCCGGTACTCGAACGACGCGAGGTGGGTGCTCCATGTACGAGGAGAGAGCGCGACGGCGGCTGCGTGCCGCGACGGTCGCGACACGCCCGCGGGGAGGTCGGTGATGGGAACCCGGGCACGCCGTCTGTGGATCTTCGGCCTGGGCGTGCTGTTCCTGGTCTACGTGGCGGCGGCGTTCGTCCCGCTGGGGTCGACCACCGTCACCGCGGCGTTCGCCGAGTGGCCGACGGCGCTGGCCGCGGGCGTCGCCGGACTCTCCCTGCTCCTGGCCTCGCGGCGCTGGGCGGCGACCGGGGCCGACCGCGACGCGCACGTCGACGGGGCCGACGGCCCGGCCGCGCTGCGGCACCTCGGGTTCGCCGCGCTCGCCTGGTGCGCGGGTGGCGTCACTCACGGTCTGACCCGGCTCTTCAGTTCCAGTTCGGTGCTCTCGCTCACTCTGGGTGATCTTTTCGCGCTCGCCGCGCTGCCACTCTTCGTGGTGGGGTTCACCCGGTTCGCCCCCTGGCCGGGCGGACTGCGCACCGCGATGCGCCACATCACCGACAGCTACGTGTGCGCCGCCGCGGTGTTCTCCGTGGTGTGGCTGCTGCTGTTCTCCCCCCTCTACGAGGAGCTCGGGGAGGGCGCCGGGTTCCTGGGGTTCGCCCTGGTCTACCCGGTCGCCGACATCGTCGTCCTGTGCCTGCTCGTCCCGCTGGTGTTCATGTCGCCGCACAGCACGCGGCGCGCGGTGCTGCTGGCCATCGGGGCGCTCATCGTCATCGCCGGTTCGGACATGATCGGCGCGCTCACCCGCCTGACCGGGGTCCCCATCGCCGGGGGCGTCGAGCACCCGATCAAGTTCCTGGGCTTCGCCCTCCTGGGCGCCCTGCCGTGGCTGATCGAGCACCGGCCGGGCGCCGATCCCCGCCGGATCACGGGGAGGGGCCTGTACCGGTTCGCGCCCGAGCTGGCGGCGGTGGGGGCGGTGGCCGTCGCCGCCGTGGTGCTCACGGTGGCCGGGGTCCGGCTGCCCGGGGTGGCCCCGGTGCTCCCGCTGGCGGCGGGGACCGCCGTGATCGTGCTCCTGGTGCGGGTGCTGGGCATGCTGGAGGAGAACGCGACCCTCGCCCGCATGGTCCGCAACCGCGAGGGCCACTTCCACGAGCTGGCGCGCAACAGCGGGGACGTCATCCTCATCCTCGACCGGGACGGGGGCGTGTTCTACGTCAGCCCGGGGACGGCCGAGGCGTTCGGCTACCGCCTGGACGACGTGCTCGCCGCGCCCGTCACCGCGCTGATCCACCCCGAGGACCTCGCGCGCACGAAGGCCGTCACGGACCTGTTCACCGAGCGCGGCTCGCAGGGCGTGCACCTGCGGCTGCGGGTGCGGGCCGCCGACGGGACCTGGCGGCACACCGAGTCGACCGCCTCCCTGTACGAGCAGCCGGGGGAGCCCGACCGCCTGCTGGTGACCACCCGCGACATCAGCGCGCAGGTGGCCCTCCAGGACGAGGTGGAGCACCTGACGTTCCACGACGGGGTGACCGGGCTTCCCAACCGGGCGTACCTGGAGGAGCGGGCCAGCGACGTGCTGGCGCACAGGGCGATCAGCGAGGAGCCCACCGAGGACATCGCGGTGATCTTCCTGGACCTGGACGGGTTCACGTCCGTCAACGACTCGGCGGGCCACGTGCGCGGGGACCACCTGCTGGGCCAGGCGGCCCGCAGGCTGCGCGCCGAGGTGGACTCCAACGCCACCCTGGCCCGGTGGGGCGGCGACGAGTTCGCGGTCCTGGTGGAGGGGGTGCCCCGGGCCCAGCGGGTGGTCGACCTGGCCGAGCGCCTGGGCCGCGTGATCGCCTCCGAGCCCTTCCAGGTGGCCGACCGGGACATCATGCTGACCGCCAGCACGGGGGTGGCCTTCGCGGAGCCCACCACCGACAGCGGCGAGCTGCTGCGCAACGCCGACGTGGCCATGACCAGGGCCAAGGAGCGCGGCGCGGGGCACGTGGAGGTCTACGCCGCCCATATGCACGACATGGTCGTCTCCCGCCTGGAGCTGCAGATACGCCTGCGCGAGGCGCTGGCCAACGGCGACTTCTTCCTGGAGTACCAGCCGGTCGTCGACCTGGGCACCTCCCAGGTGACCTCGGTGGAGGCGCTGGTGCGCTGGGACCGCGACGGGGAGGCGGTCGGTCCGGACGCGTTCCTCGGCGCCGCCGAGGAGTCGGGGCTGATCGTGCCGCTGGGGGAGTGGATCCTCCGCGAGGCGTGCGAGAAGGTCGCGGTGTGGCGGCTCTCGGACTGGGACATCGGCCTGTCGGTCAACCTGTCCGTGAAGCAGGTCCTGTCGCCCCGCTTCATGGAGACGGTGGCCGGCGTCCTCGCCGAGACGGGGCTGTCCTCCGACGTGCTCACCCTGGAGGTGGACGAGGAGGTCCTGCTGGACGACGGCGGCGAGGCGGTGCAGCGCCTGGCGGAGCTCCGGGAGCTGGGCGTGCGGCTGGCCATCGACGACTACGGCATGGGCTACGCGTCGCTGGCGCACCTGCGGCGGCTCAGCGTGGACGCGATCAAGATCGACCCGTCCTTCATCGCCGACCTCGGGCGCGACGACACGGTCACCCTGCTCACCCACACGATCATCCAGCTGGGCCGCGACCTGGGGGTGCAGGTGGTGGCGGAGGGCATCGAGCGCCCCGAGCAGCTGGAGCAGCTGAGGGCCATGGGCTGCGACCACGGCCAGGGCTTCCTGGTGGCCCGTCCGATGCCCGCGAGCGGCGTCGAGTCGCTCGTCGGGGGGGAGGCCGGGGTCAACCTCTGACCCCGGACGCGCCCCCCGACCCCCCGGTCGCACACGACCCCCGCCACGTGTTCTGTGTTACACGCGGTGGGGGTCTTGTGGTGGTTGGTCCAGTTCAGAAGGGCTTCTCAGCGAGGGGTGCGGTCGCATGCTGACATATGAGTCTCACATAATGAGACATTATGTCGTTCTTGTTGACGGGCGGCCCCTCCGTCGGCCAATGTGGTCAACGTGCAGAACACCTCCCTGATCCTCGTACTTGGTCGGCGCGCAGCCCACTGAGTTTCTTCTGCTGCGCGCCACCCCTCAACCGCCACAGGGCGGTGGGGGTTTTTTTATTGCCAGGCAGGGACCAGACCCACCAAGCCAGAGCCCCAGCACCGCTCTGGAACCTCGCTGAAGGATCTTGAGATGACCGAGCAGATGACCGGCGCCCAATCGCTGATCAGGTCGCTGGAGCAGGTCGGCGTTGACACTGTCTTCGGGATTCCCGGCGGTGCCATCCTCCCGGCCTACGACCCGCTCTACGACTCGGCCGAGGTGCGCCACATCCTCATGCGCCACGAGCAGGGGGCCGGGCACGCCGCCGAGGGCTACGCCTACGCGACCGGCCGGCCCGGGGTGTGCATGGCCACCAGCGGGCCCGGCGCCACCAACCTGGTGACCCCCCTCGCCGACGCCCACATGGACTCGGTCCCGATGGTCGCCATCACCGGGCAGGTCGCGGCCCCCATGATCGGCACGGACGCCTTCCAGGAAGCCGACATCTGCGGCATCACGATGCCGATCACCAAGCACAACTTCCTGGTCAAGAACGCCCGCGACATCCCCCGGACCATCGCCGAGGCCTTCCACATCGCCTCCAGCGGACGCCCCGGGCCGGTCCTGGTCGACATCTCCAAGGACGCGCTCCAGGCCTCCGCCGACTTCGTCTGGCCCGAACGCCTCGAACTCCCCGGCTACCGGCCGGTCACCAAGCCCCACGGCAAGCAGGTCCGCGAGGCGGCCCGCATGATGGCCGAGGCCCGCCGCCCCGTCCTGTACGTCGGCGGCGGCGTCCTGCGCGCCGGCGCCGCGGCCGAGCTGCGCGTCCTCGCCGAGATCACCGGCGCCCCCGTCGTCACCACGCTGATGGCCCGGGGCGTCTTCCCCGACAGCCACCCGCAGTTCGTGGGCATGCCCGGGATGCACGGCGACGTCAGCGCCGTCGGGGCCCTCCAGAAGGCCGACCTCATCGTCGCCCTGGGCGCGCGCTTCGACGACCGCGTCACCGGCAGGCTCGACAGCTTCGCCCCCGACGCCAAGATCGTCCACGCCGACATCGACCCGGCCGAGATCTCCAAGAACCGCCACGCCGACGTGCCCATCGTCGGCGACTGCCGCGAGGTCCTCGCGGACATGGTCGTGGCCGTCCGCGCCGACCAGGAGAAGGGCCGGCAGGGCGACTACGAGGCCTGGTGGCAGCAGCTCAACCGCATGCGCACCACCTACCCCAAGGGTTACGAGGCCTCCGACGACGGCAGCCTCTCCCCGCAGGCCGTCATCCAGCGCCTGGGCCAGATCGCCGGCCCGGAGGCCACCTACGTCGCGGGCGTCGGCCAGCACCAGATGTGGGCCGCCCAGTTCATCGACTACGAGCGCCCCGGATCCTTCGTCAACTCCGGCGGGCTCGGCACCATGGGCTTCTCCGTCCCCGCCGCCCTGGGCGCCAAGGTCGGCGACCCCGACCGGGTCGTCTGGTCCGTGGACGGCGACGGCTGCTTCCAGATGACCAACCAGGAACTGGCCACCTGCGCCATCGAGGGGATCCCCGTTAAGGTCGCGGTGGTCAACAACGGCAACCTGGGCATGGTCCGCCAGTGGCAGACCCTCTACTACGAGGGCCGCTACTCCAACACCGACCTCCAGACCTCGCCCCGGGACGAGAAGGTCCGGATCCCCGACTTCGTCCGCCTCGCGGAGGCGTACGGTTGTGTCGGCCTGCGCTGCGAGCGCGCCGAGGACATCGACGCCACCATCGAGAAGGCCATGGCGATCGACGACGCACCCGTCGTCGTGGACTTCACGGTCAACCACGACGCCATGGTCTGGCCGATGGTCGGCCCCGGCGTCAGCAACGACAACATCCAGTACGCGCGCGACATGGCGCCGAACTGGGAACACGAGGACTAAGAGGAGAAGGCCGAACCACCATGAGCAGTCACACGCTTTCCGTTCTGGTGGAGGACACCCCGGGTATCCTCGCCCGCGCCTCCTCCCTCTTCTCCCGCCGCGGCTTCAACATCGACTCACTCAGTGTCAGCACCACCGAGTACCCAGGACTGTCCCGGATGACAATCGTGGTCAACTGCGACCTCCACCCCTTGGAGCAGGTGACCAAACAGCTCAACAAGCTGGTCAACGTCGTCAAGATCGTGGAGATGGACACCACCGCGTCGGTCCGGCGCGAGCTCCTGCTCGTCAAGGTCAAGGCCGACGCGTCGAGCCGCACCCATGTGCTTCAGACGGCCGAGCTGTTCCGCGCGCACATCGTGGACGTCAGCCCGGACGTCGTCGTCATCGAGGCCGTCGGCGACCCGGAGAAACTCGATGCCCTGGTGAGGAACCTGGAGCCGTTCGGCATCAGGGAGCTCGTCAAGTCAGGGCTGGTCGCCCTGGGCCGCGGGCCGCGGTCGATCACCGACCGTTCCCTCCGCACCGTCGACCGCAGCGCCTGAGGCCGCCGGGCGCCCGGGAGGGCGCCGGAGCCGCGGGCCCTCCCGGCCGACCGGCGGGCGCGGACGACCGCCCACCCCGACCCCACACGTACGCAAGAACAAGGAGCATTCCCAAGTGGCAGCACAGATGTACTACGACGACGCCGCGGACCTCGCGCTCATCCAGAGCAAGAAGGTCGCCGTGATCGGCTACGGCAGTCAGGGGCACGCGCACGCGCTGTCGCTGCGCGACTCGGGCGTGGACGTGCGGGTCGGCCTCGCCGAGGGCTCCAAGAGCCGCGCCAAGGCCGAGGAGGAGGGCCTGCGCGTCGTCACCCCCGCGGAGGCCACCCGCGAGGCCGACGTCATCATGATCCTGGTCCCCGACCACATCCACCGGGACCTGTACGCCGAGGAGATCGCGCCGAACCTCGAGGAGGGCAACGCCCTGTTCTTCGGCCACGGCTTCAGCATCCGCTACGGCCTCATCAAGCCGCCCGCGGGCGTGGACGTGGCCATGGTCGCCCCCAAGGGCCCGGGCCACCTGGTCCGCCGCCAGTTCGAGGCCGGGCGCGGCGTGCCCTGCCTGGTCGCGGTCGAGAAGGACGCCAGCGGACAGGCCTGGGACCTGGCCCTGTCGTGGGCCAAGGGCATCGGCGGCACCAAGGCGGGCGTGATCCGGACGACGTTCACCGAGGAGACCGAGACCGACCTGTTCGGTGAGCAGGCCGTGCTGTGCGGCGGCACCGAGGAGCTGGTCAAGGCCGGTTTCGCCACCCTGGTCGAGGCGGGCTACCAGCCGGAGATCGCCTACTTCGAGTGCCTGCATGAGCTCAAGCTGATCGTCGACCTCATGTACGAGGGCGGCATCTCCAAGATGAACTGGTCGGTGTCCGACAACGCGGAGTACGGCGGCTACACCCGCGGCCCGCGCGTCATCACCGAGCAGACCCGCGAGGAGATGCGCAAGATCCTCGGCGAGATCCAGGACGGCTCCTACGCCAAGGAGCTCATGGACGAGTTCGACGCCGGCCAGCCGACCTTCAAGAAGCGCCGCGAGGCCGAGCAGAACGAGAAGATCGAGAAGGTGGGCGCCGAACTGCGTCCGCTGATGAGCTGGCTCAAGGCCTAGGGGACCGGGCGAGGACCCCGTGAACCGGGGGCAGGTGGACTACACCACCTGCCCCCGTCGGGCTTCCCTACCCGGGCAGTAGACTTTTGATCGGCCGTCCCACCCGATCCGGGCAGTGCCAACCACCTGCGCGATCGGGTCGCACCACCCGAAAAGGAACCGTTGTGCCCAAACCCGCCGTACTCGTAGCGGAAGAACTCTCGCCCGCCGGAATCGCGCTGCTCGAAGAGGACTTCGAGGTGCGCCACGTCAACGGCGCCGACCGGTCCGAGCTCCTGCCCGCCCTCGCCGACGTCGACGCCCTGATCGTGCGCAGCGCGACCAAGGTGGACGCCGAGGCCCTGGCCGCGGCCTCCCGGCTCCAGGTGGTCGCCCGCGCGGGCGTCGGCCTGGACAACGTGGACGTGGACGCCGCCACCAAGGCGGGCGTCCTGGTGGTCAACGCCCCGACCTCCAACATCATCAGCGCCGCGGAGCAGGCCATCAACCTGCTGCTGGCCAGCGCCCGCAACACCGCCCCGGCCCACAACGCCCTCATCAACGGCGAGTGGAAGCGGTCCAAGTACACCGGCGTCGAGCTGTACGAGAAGACCGTCGGCGTCGTCGGCCTCGGCCGGATCGGCGCCCTCGTGGCGCAGCGCCTGTCGGCCTTCGGGACCAAGGTCATCGCGTACGACCCGTTCGTGCAGCCCGCCCGCGCGGCGCAGATCGGTGTGGAGATGACCACGCTGGACGAGCTGCTGGAGCGCTCCGACTTCATCACCATCCACCTGCCCAAGAACAAGGACACCCTGGGCCTCATCGGTGACGAGGCGCTGAGCAAGGTCAAGCCGACGGTGCGCGTCATCAACGCCGCGCGCGGCGGCATCCTGGACGAGGACGCGCTGTACCGGGCCCTGAAGGACGGCCGTGTCGCCGGCGCGGGCATCGACGTGTTCGCCAAGGAGCCCTGCACGGACAGCCCGCTCTTCGAGTTCGAGAACGTCGTGGTCGCCCCCCACCTGGGCGCGAGCACCGAGGAGGCGCAGGAGAAGGCCGGCACGCAGGTCGCGCGCTCGGTCAAGCTGGCGCTGTCGGGCGAGTTCGTGCCGGACGCCGTGAACGTGCAGGGCACCGGCGTGGCTGAGGAGATCAAGCCGGGCCTGCCCCTCACCGAGAAGCTCGGCCGGGTCTTCACCTCCCTCGCGGGCACCATCGCCAGCCGCATCGACGTCGAGGTGCGCGGCGAGATCGCCGCCCACGATGTGAAGGTCCTGGAGCTGGCCGCTCTCAAGGGCGTGTTCGCCGACGTGGTCGAGGACACGGTGACGTTCGTCAACGCCCCCCTGCTCGCGAAGGAGCGCGGTGTCGAGGTCAACCTCGTCACCAGCGACGACAGCAGCGACTGGCGCAACCTGATCTCGGTGCGCGGCGTCCTCGCCGACGGCACCCGGGTGTCGGTGTCCGGGACCCTGACCGGCCCGCGCCAGATCGAGAAGCTGGTCGAGATCAACAACTACACCATGGAGATCGGCCTGGCCGAGCACATGGTGTTCCTGGCCTACGAGGACCGCCCCGGCGTCGTCGGCAAGGTCGGCGCCCTGCTGGGCGACGCGGACGTCAACATCGCGGGGATGCAGGTCATCCGGGACCAGGAGGGCGGCAAGGCGCTGATCGCGCTCACCGTCGACTCCGCCGTGCCCGAGGAGATCCTGTCGTCGATCTCGGGCGAGATCGACGCGGACATCAGCCGCCAGATCGACCTGGAGGACTAGGGCCCGCGGCAGAACCGCGGGGCCGCGCCGCGACCACGGCACAGCCTGGAGGGCCGCTCCCACCGATCGGTGGGAGCGGCCCTTTTCCGTGCGCGGCGCCCTGCGCGCGGAAGGCCGGTGCGGCGCCCCGCGACAACGGGGGAGAAAAGCCGTTCCTGGCCACGGATGTCACCTTTTTTGAATTTCCTTGGGAAATGTCCCAGGTGTACCTGATGGGTGCACGGAGAAGGGTCGAAGGGGGATCCGGCCTCGTGTTATGTGAAGGTTATTTCTTTTCCTGTGCAAGGATATCGCTGGTCATGGTGCTCGTGTCCGTCCGGATCCGCGCTTGTGGAGTCCTTCTCGAACGGGTTCGGGTGTCGGCGGGGTCGCTGTCCTGGATTCCGCCTCCATAGTTCGACTCGATGCCGGGGGGATTGAATTGCATTTTCCACGTCGACGGTTCGCGGTGGCGCTGGGGGCGGCCGTGGCGGCCTGGGCGGGAACGCTCCTGGTGATGCTCGTGTACGGGGTGGTCGACATCCGGTCCGCGCTCCACCTCACCGCCCTTTCCGGGGCCTTCGGCGCGGTCGGGCTCCTCGCGGTCCTCGTGCGGCGCAACACCGCGCAGCTGCGGTCGCTCCGGCTGAGGTTCGACCGGCACGCGCGCGAGATCGCCGAGATCGCGGGGGAGAACCGGAGCGAGCTCTTCGCCCGCGCCGACGACCTGACCGGCCGCCTCGCCCGGATGGAGGAATCGGTGCACGCGCTGTGCGACGCGTCCGCGGGAGGGGGCGGGGAGCGTGCGGTCCCCGCCGTGCGGGAGCCGGGAACCCCGGCGGAGGGGAGGGCCGTCCGCGAGCTGGAGGCGCTCCTGGGTCCTGACGCGCCCATGCCGGCGCCCGGGGAGGACGGGGTCTCCCCCGAGACGGTGGAGCGGGTCGTCAGGGCGGTGCGGGACCGGCGTCCGCACCTGGTGGTGGAGGTCGGCAGCGGCGCGTCCACGCTCTGGCTGGGCCTGGCGCTCCGCCGGTTCCGGGCCGGGAGGCTGGTGGCGCTGGAGAGCGACCCCCGGTGCGCGGGCCTGGTCCGGGCCATGGTCGCGGCACACGGGCTCTCCGGGGTCGTCGAGGTGCGCGGAGCCTCGGACCTGGACGGACTGCACGGCATCGACCTCCTGCACCTCACCCGCGTGACGGGGGCGGCGGGGGTCGACGCGGTCCCTGACCTCTTCGACCGCTGCGCCCCGGGCGCGCTGGTCATCCCCGGGGAGGACCACGGGGCCCGGGGCCCGGGACGCGGGAGGGCGTCGGCCGAGCGCTCCGACGCCGTCCTCGGGGCAGGGGCCTCCGCGGACGCGGTGCGGGCCCGGGCCGCCTCGTGACCGGGGGAGAGCTCGCGGACGCCCTGCGGCTCCGGGGCTCCCTCCCCACCCTGGTCTGCCACACCGGCGCCGCGGCTGCGGAAGCGGTCGGGGAGCTCGGCCTCGGCGCCGGGGACAGGGCGGTCGACCTGGACCGGGTCGTCGTCGGGGAGCCCGGGGCCGGAGGCGGACCGGCGGATCCGCACGCGGGCGTGGTCGCCGTCGTCGCCGCGACGGCGACCGACCTGAGGAGGGCGCTGGTCCCCCTCGGGATCCTGCCGCCCGCGCCGTTCGTGGTGGTGGTCCTCCTGGAGGTCCCCTCCCACCAGGGGCCTCCGGTCCCGGTGGCGCCGGCGCCGGGGGAGTGGTCGGAGCTTCTGGAGCTGCGTGTGCGGCGCCTGGCCGGCGGAGGCTGGTCGTGCGAGGCGTGCTTCGAGGACCCCGTGTCCGTGCACAGGGTGGCGGGCGCCCTGGCACGGGGGGTCGTCGGCGGCCGGCCGGGGGCCGCGCCGGTCCCGGCGGTGTCGGTGCTGGGCGCGGACGCGGGTCTGTGGTGCCCCGGCGGCGCCCGGGTGGCCGATCCCCTCAAGGCGGACGTGGTGCTGCGGGTGGGGCCCGCGGAGCCCGGCGGCCCCGTCGTCCCCGAGGGCGCGAGGGGAGGCGGTGTCCGCCGGCTGAGCGTGGAGGAGTCCTCGTGGGCGGCCGCGGGGCGGCCGGGCGGCACGGTCCACGGCCGTTTCCGGGTGGAGGACGTGCCGCCCGTCGACGAGCGGACGGTGAACCCGACCGGGTTCGTCGGCCGGGCGGGCCCGAAGGTGGGACGCCTGGTCTCCCGGGGCGGGCGCTGGGTCCTGGTCTCGGGAGGATCGGTGCGGTGGCGGGTGCCCGAGGACGGCACCGTGACCGACGTGGACGTCGCCCGGTTGCGGGACCTGCGCGCCGTGGACGTGGAGTGGGGGCGGCACAGCGGTCCGCTGGCGGCGGTGCGGGCGGTGGCGGGACTGGCCGCGGCGGGGGTCCCGCTCGTCGGCGGCCCGGTGCCGCCGTGGGCCCGGTGCCTCGGAGCCGACCTGTGCGCGCTGGTCGCCTCGGTCGGAGCGGACGAGCTCGCGGACGGACTGGTGCGGGAGGAGCACAGCGTCCGGTTGCGCCGGGCGGCCCTGGGAACCCACGGCGTGCGCGCGCGGTGGAGGGACCTGGGGGCGGCGGCCGGCGTCGGGGGACCGCCCGACCCGGCGGTGTCGGTGGTGCTGTGCACCCGGCGGCCGGAGATGCTCGGGTTCGCGCTGCGCCAGGTGGCCCGCCAGCGCGGTGTGGAGGTGGAACTGGTCCTCGGGCTGCACGGGTTCGGCGAGGACGCCCCGGGGGTCCGGGAGGCGACGGCCGCCTTCCGGAGGACCGGCCGCGCCCTGCAGGTCTTCCGGCCCGACCCGGACGCGGTCCTCGGATCGGTGCTGAACGAGGGGATCGCCCGGGCGAGCGGCTCGGCGGTCGCCAAGATGGACGACGACGACTGGTACGGGCCGGACCACCTCGCCGACCTGGTGCTGGCGCGCCGCTACTCCGGCGCCGACGTCGTGGGCAGCGCCGCGGAGTTCGTCTACCTCGAGACCCTCGACCTGACGGTGCGGCGGAGCGCCCCGACGGAGTGCCTGTGGCGGCGGGCCGCAGGGGGAACCCTCCTCATGGACCGCACGGCGGTGGAGGAGGTCGGCGGTTTCCCGCCGGTGGGCACGGCCGAGGACACGGGCCTCTTCGCCGGGATCGAACTCCTCGGCGGCCGCGTCTACCGCGGCCACGGCCTCAACTACGTCCTGCGCCGCAGGGCTTCGGGACACACCTGGGACGTCGGCGCGGGCCACTTCCTCCGCAACGGCGCGGAGCGGCGCCGCGGATGGCGGCCCAGCGCGCTCCTGGAGTCCGAGGCCGCGGACGCCCCCGCAGGGGCGGCGCCGTGGGAGATCCGTGGAGAGCCGACCGTGAGGGAGGGGAGCAGGGGATGACGCTCGTCCGGGAGGGCGCCCTCGACCGCCGCGGGCGGGGGGAGCGCGGTCCGCGGCCGCTGATCCGCCACAACGACTACTCGGTGCTGGAGCCGCCCGGGCTGGGCGCGTGGGAGCCCGAGCTGGGGGTCGGCGTGGTCGTCCGGGCGTTCGGCGGGCAGGAGAAGCTCGATCTGACGCTGGCGTCGCTGGCCGCGCAGACCTATCCGGCACGGCTCACGGAGGTCGTGGTCGTGGACGACGGCAGCGACCCGCCGCTCAGGCTGCCGCAGGTCCGGCCCGCGAACACGCGGATCGTGCCGGCCCGGCCCGGGGGCTGGGGCAGGGGGCACGCGGTGAACACCGGCGCGGCCGCCACGGAAGCGGACGTGGTCCTGTTCCTCGACGCCGACATGATCGCCTTCCGGGACCACGTCGAGGCGCAGATGCGCTGGCACCACCTCGCCGACCACCTCGTGGTCACCGGCCACCTGCGGTGCGTCGGCCACGGGACGGGACTGCCGAGCCCGGCGGAGGTGGCCGACGCCGTCGGCCGCGGGGAGCCGGAGGCCCTGGTCGAGGGGCCGGGCGAGGAACTGGCGTGGCTGCGCAGGGCCTACGACCGCAAGGAGGACCTGCGCACCGCCGGATACGAGGCGTTCTCCTACTTCATCGGGGGCACCGGCTCGGTGCGCCGGGAGCTGCTGGCCGAGTGCGGGGGGACCGACCCCGAACTGCTCCTGGGAGAGGACACGCACCTGGCGTACCGGCTGGCGCAGCGCGGCGCGGTGTTCGTCCCGGAACTCGACAGCAGCAGCTGGCACCTGGGCCTCCCGGAGATGGAGCTCCGCAAGGCGGAGGGCGTCCGGTACAGGGTCCCCTTCGTCGGCAACCGCATCCCCCGGCTCGGCGTGCGCCGGGGCGCGGGCGTCCGGCAGTGGCAGGTGCCCTGCGTGGACGTGGTGGTGGAGGTGGAGGGGGCCCGGTTCGAGGCGGTGTCGGACACGGTGGAGCGCCTGCTGGGGGGTGACGCGGCGGATGTGCGGATCACGCTGGTGGGGCCGTGGCGGCGTGCGCGCTCCGGGGGGCGCGCCGTCCCGGACGGTCCGGGCCCCGACACGGCGGCGCTGCGGGAGGCCTTCCGGTGCGAGTCGCGGGTGGTGTTCGCCGAGGAGGTGCCGCGGGAGGACCCGGACGTCCCGTTCCGGCTCCTCCTCCCCCCGGGCCTGCCGCTCGCCCGGCACGCCGTCCGACGCATGGTGGAGGAGGCGGACAGGGCCCGCGCCGGGCTGCTCCGCGCCGTGGTCCCGGGGAGCGACCGAGGCGGACCCCGCCTGGAGCGCACCGCGGCGTTCGCCCGGGCCCGTCGGCTGGCGGACCGGCCGGAGGAGGTCGAGGCCCTGGTCGGAGAGGTCAGCGCCGTGCACTGGATCGACGGCGAGTCCCAGCTGCTCACGGAGGAGGACCGGCCGCCCGACCCCCCGGAGGACTGGCGGAGCGCGCTGGCGCTCGCCGAGCGGGAGGCCGCGGAGCAGGAGGCGAGGGCCGGACGCCTGGAGCGCAGGTACCGCTGGCTGACGGGCACCCGCAGCGGCAGGTTCGTGCGCCGGGTCATCGGATGAGGGGGATCGGCGGTATGGCGGAGACGGTCGGGACACGGGGCCGCGCCGGCGCGCCGGCGGGACGGAACGGGGCGGGCACCGCCCGCGTCCGCCGCAACGACCACCCGGCACCGGAGCCGCCGGACCCGGGCGGATGGGAGCCGGAGCTGGACGCCGTCGTGGTCGTCCGGGCGTGCGGCGCGCGGGGGAGGCTCGGCCCGACGCTGGCGTCGCTGGCCGCGCAGACCTATCCGGCGCGGCTCACGGAGGTCGTGGTGGTGGACGACGGCGGCACACCGGTCCGGCTGCCGCAGGTCCGCCCGGAGAACACGCGGATCGTCGCCGCCGGCCCCGGCCGGTCGGGGCCGCAGGACGCGGTACGGGCGGTGGCGGAGTCCTCCCCGGACGCGGCGGTGCTGTGGCTGGAGGCCGGAACGGAGGTCGGCCGCACCCACGTGGAGGCGCACATGCGCCGGCACCACCTCGCCGACCACCTCGTGGTGCTGAGCGGGGCGGCCTCCCCGGAGCCGGACGGGGGACCGGGACCGGAGGCCGCGGCCTCCGGGGGCCGCGATCCCTCGGAGGGACCGGGGAACGCGGGACACCGGGGGTGGCGCGCCCTCGCCGGGTCGGCCTGGTCGGTGCGGGGCGGGCTGCTGGCCGAGTGCGGGGGGAGCGGCCCCGCCGCGCTCGTGGGAGGGGAGGACCACCTGGCGTACCGGCTGGCGCAGCGGGGCGCGGTGTTCGTCCCGGAGCCCGCTGCGGGGGTCAGGGGCCCCGGCGTGCCGCGGGGGGACGGTGACGCACGATTCCACCGGCTCCGCCTGGAGGACAGGGTCCCGCTCCTGCGCTCCCGCCGGGCCTCGCGCCGCCGGGAGTGGCAGGTGCCCTTCGCGGAGGTGGTGGTGGAGGTGGCGGGGGCCCGGTTCGAGGCGGTGTCGGACACGGTGGAGCGCCTGCTGGGGGGTGACGCGGCGGATGTGCGGATCACGCTGGTGGGGCCGTGGCGGGACGTGCCGTCCGGCAGGCACGCCGTCCTGGACGATCCGGACGCGGAGCCGAGGCTGGTGAGGGAGGCCTTCCGGTGCGAGTCGCGGGTGGTGTTCGCCGAGGAGGCGCCGCGGGCGGACCCGGACGTCCCGTTCCGGCTCCTGGTTCCGCCCGGGGCGCCCGTGCGCCCCGGGGCCGTGGACGCCCTGGCCGCCGCGGCGGACGCGTGCGGTGCGGGCCTCGTCCGCGTACGCGGTGCGGGCGGGCTCCGCCTGGAGCGGACGGCCGCCTTCGCCCGCGCCCGGCGCCTGGGGGCCTCCGGGCCGGACCTCGACGCCGCGGTGGCCGAACTGTGGGGCGAGCACGAGGTCGACCCGGCCGAGGTCCTGGAGGCGGACCGCCCCGGCGGGGAGGGGCCGCCGGCCGACTGGCACAGGCGGATGAGGCGGGCGCTGAGGGCGGCCGACCGGCACCGCGCCGCCGCCGACCGCTGGGAGCGCCGTATCCGGGTGCTCGTCCGCGGCTTCGGCGTGCGGCTGCTACTCGGCCGGACCGCCCGGGGAGCGCGCGTGCAGGGGCCGTGACGGAGTCGGGCCGCCCGGTTGAACTGCGGCGACACCAGCGTGTCTCACATCGTGGGAATTGCTGGTCATATAGTTGGACATCCGATATTCTGAAGTCCTAGGAGTTGGTGGCGTCGGCTCCACCGCCGCACGCCGCCACCCAGTGCCGCGCCCGCTCCGACCGGGGCCCGCGTCGGCGATTCCGGCAGACGAACCCGCCGGGGGCGAGCTCCTGATTCCGGTGGGCACCGCCGCCCACGTTCCGCGCTCCTCCGCCGTTCGGCGCCATCCCGCCGGGCCGCGGCCGCAGAGCGCGCGGCGCCGCAGGGCGCAACCGCGAAGGCCCGTGGCCGGGCCGTTCCCAGGGCCGGTCACGCAACGCATCCGGAGGATCGCATGTACGACATGATCGAGTACCCGACCGCGCCCGACTCCGAGGACGAGCTCAACCGCGCCCTCCAGGACGCCCTGAACCGCCGGGCCTGAGTCCGCCGACCCGTCGCGCGGGGCGCCCCGGCGCCCGGCGGGCGGTCGTGTTCCGGGGGTCGCCGCCCCGGCGGCGCCGCGCGGGCCCCGTCCCGGGGAGGGGGCCGGGGGGAGGTCCGGACCCGCGGCGCACAATCGCGCGGGCGGGACGCCCCGGGTCTCCCGGGCCGGTAAGGTTGTCTCATCCAGTGTTCAATCTGATCTCACCATCTGAGAAATGCCCGGTGGGGTCGTACCCGAAGCAGAGGCAGTCCGTATGGCAGCTCGCACCGTGAAACTGGCCGTCATCCCCGGAGACGGGATCGGCCCCGAGGTCGTGGCCGAAGGGCTCAAGGTGCTGGAGGTCGCGGCCGCCCAGCAGGACCTCGCCGTGGAGACCACCGAGTACGAGCTGGGCGCCAAGCTCTGGCACCGCACGGGCGAGACGCTGCCCGAATCGGTCCGGACCGAGCTGGCCGGACACGAGGCCCTCTACCTCGGCGCGGTCGGCGACCCGTCCGTGCCCAGCGGGGTGCTGGAGCGCGGGCTGCTGCTGCGCCTGCGCTTCGACTTCGACCACTACGTCAACCTGCGCCCGGTCCGCCTGTACCCGGGGGTGGCCAGCCCGCTCGCGGGCGTGGGCCCCGAGGACATCGACATGCTCGTGGTCCGCGAGGGAACCGAGGGCCCCTACGCCGGAGCCGGCGGCGTGCTGCGCAAGGGCACCCCCCACGAGGTCGCCACGCAGGACAGCGTCAACACCCGCTTCGGCGTGGAGCGCGTGGTCCGCTACGCCTTCGAGAAGGCCGCGTCCCGACCGCGCAGGAAGCTCACGCTGGTCCACAAGGACAACGTCCTGACCTTCGCCGGCGAGCTGTGGCAGCGCGTGGTGCGGGAGGTCGGCTCCGAGTACCCGCAGGTCGCCGTGGACTACTGCCACGTCGACGCCGCGTCGATGTTCTTCGTCAACCAGCCCGCGCGCTTCGACGTGGTCGTCACCGACAACCTGTTCGGCGACATCATCACCGACATCGGCGCCGCCATCACCGGTGGCATCGGCCTGGCCGCCAGCGGCAACATCAACCCGGACAACACGTTCCCCAGCATGTTCGAGCCCGTCCACGGCTCCGCGCCCGACATCGCGGGCCAGGGCAAGGCCGACCCCACCGCCACGGTGCTGTCCGCCGCGACGATGCTCGACCACCTGGGGGTCCCCGAGGCGGCCCGCCGCATCGAGAACGCGGTCGCCGCGGACCTCAAGACCCGCGCCCAGGGCGGCGGGTCGCGATCCACGGCCCAGGTCGGCGACGACCTCGCCGCGCGAGTAGCCGAGCAGGGCTGACGCACGTTCCGTCGGCCCTGCCCTTCTCCGAGGCGCGGCCGACGGCAAGGGGCCACCCGCTCGACGGGTGGCACGGTCCCTGGGACCGACACCGGCAGGCGCGCCCGGAACAACCCGAGCGCGCCTGTCGCCGTGTCCGGGCCCCAGGGTCCGCCCTGGCACCGGGTGCGCTCTTCCGCCAGACTGGATTCCAGGTCGGCGGCGCTGCCGACCTGTTGCACCCGAGAGGACCACCGACGACATGAACAACGACACCACCACAGCGGGGTTGACGTTCGACATCCAGCTCTCCGACCGGCGGAAGACCCCGCAGGAGCGGGAGGCACTGCTGGAGGATCCCGGTTTCGGGCAGGTGTTCACCGACCACATGGTGACCATCCGCTACACCGAGGGCCGGGGGTGGCACGACGCCAAGCTGGAGCCGTACGGCCCGCTGAGCCTGGACCCGGCCACATCGGCCCTGCACTACGCCCAGGAGATCTTCGAGGGACTCAAGGCCTACCGCCACCCGGACGGCTCGCTCGCGTCGTTCCGTCCCGAGGCCAACGCCGCCCGGCTCAACAGGAGCGCGGCGCGCATGGCCATGCCGGCGCTTCCCGAGGAGCTGTTCCTCGAGTCCATCGACCTGCTCCTCCAGCACGACGGCGCCTGGGTGCCGGACAAGGAGTACTTCAGCCTCTACCTGCGCCCGTTCATGATCTCGACGGACGTCGGCCTGGGCGTGAACCACCCGTCCCGCAGCTACCTCTACCTGCTGATCGCGTCCCCGGTCGGCTCGTACTTCTCCGGCGGCGTCAAGCCGGTGACCGTCTGGCTGTCCAAGGACTACACGCGCGCGGCCCCGGGCGGGACCGGCGCGGCGAAGTTCGCGGGCAACTACGCGGCGAGCTTCCTCGCGCAGTCCCAGGCGGTCGAGAAGGGGTGCGACCAGGTCGTCTGGCTCGACTCCCGCGAACACCGCTGGGTCGAGGAGATGGGCGGCATGAACCTGTGGTTCGTGTTCG
>NZ_JBEXSY010000028.1:0-82150 GCF_040613895.1 Nocardiopsis sp. NPDC006198
TCACCAGGCCCGCCTCCACCTGGAGGATCTTCACCGCGGCGGAGATGAGCTTCTCCTCGGGGAGGTAGCAGTGGCCGTCGCCCGTGGACTCCGAGGCTCCCGGGCGCCGTCGCGCGCCTGGTCGGATCAGGGGCAGATCGTGTTCAGGTCGGTGGCCTCCGAGCCCACCTGGCGGCCCGGGTCGGCGGGCTCCTCCTCGTCCAGCCCGGTGTACTCCTGCCACTCGGTGCGGTCGTCGCCCTCCCCGGCGGCCTCCTCCGCGTCCTCGCCGCCCTCCTCGGGCGAGGCGGAGGGGGAGGCCTCGTCGGGCATGTCGTCGGTCTCCCCGCTCCCGGCGGCGATCGCCTCGGCGACCAGGTCCCTGACCTCGTCCCAGTCGGGGTTGGCGGTGTTGACCTGGGGCGGGGACAGCTGGAACGTGCTCATCCGCCCGGTGTCGGTGACCAGGTCGGCCAGTTCGATGAACGCGGGCACCTTGCTCTGGGGGATGTCCGTGCTCAGGGTCCGCTTGGTGGCGCCCGCGAGCCTGCGGTAGCTCGTCAGGATCGTCGTCGGCTCGACCTGTTCCGTGACGTACTTGATCAGGCAGCCCTGGCGGCCCATCCGCCCGTAGTCGTCGCTGTTGACCCGGGACCGCCCGTACCAGAGCGCCTCGTGGCCGTCGAGCCTGCGCAGGCCCGGCTCCAGGACCCCTCCGTGGACGCCGTAGGGGATCGGCTCCTCGATGCGGACCTGCACGCCGCCGATGGCGTCGATCAGGTCGCGGAAGCCCATCATGTCGACCATCGCGTAGTAGCCGATGTCCAGGCCGACGTTGTAGCCGATCACCTTTTTGAGGGTGTCGGCGGACGGGTCCCCCACGACGGGGTTGAGCGCCAGCTCGTCCGGCTCCTCGGCCACCGTCTGGTACACGTCGTTGAGGAGGAGGTCGAAGCCGTACGGCTCGGGGTAGCGCTCGGCGAGGGCGCTGTCCTCCGGGAACCGCACGTTCTCCAGGTTGCGGGGCAGGCCCACCAGGACGGCGTCGCCGGTCTCGGGGTCCATGCTGGCGACCATCATGGTGTCCGTGCGGACCCCGTAGCGGTTGTCCGCCGAGTCCGCGCCGATCAGCAGGACGTTGACCCGCTCCGCCCCGTTCCAGGGGTCGGCCGCGTCGTGGGGGGGCAGTTCGGGGTCCTCGTCGCCGCTGAACACGTCGGCGAGGGTCTCGTGGGCCGTGTACCCGCCGTGCAGGGCCAGCGCGGAGGGCGCCGCGATGGCCAGGCACAGGACCAGCACCACGGCCCCGCTGAGCAGCCGCCGGCCCAAGGGCATCCCCGCGGGTCTGGTGATCGTCCAGGAGTGGAGGACGACCGCCAGCCACAGGACCGCGGCCACGAACACCAGGCCCATGGCGCCCAGCAGCCAGCGGCTCTGGACCGCCATTCCGGCGAGCAGGGCCATGGCCCCCGACTCGTGTGCGCCGATGCGCCAGGCCGAGAAGGCCAGGGCCGCGATCCCGGCCAGGTACAGGCCGAGGATCACCGCCCCCGCGACCCTGCGCCGCATGCGCAGGTGGGCCAGGCCCGGGAGGGGGACCGACGCCGCGGTCCACAGCAGCGCCCGCCCCGTACTCAGGCGCGCGGGCGCCTCGTCCCGCTGATCGTCCTCCGCTGCCACCGACGATTCCTCTCCAGCATCGGGACGGCTGGGTCCGCCCCGTTCGGTTGTCCCCCGTCGCCCTCGCCGCGCGACGGTCACGCCCCGGGGCCCGGCTCCGTGTCCGGGGCCCCTGTCGGGTCCGCGTCCGGCGGGGCCGCGGGGAACCCTCCCCGGCGGCGCCCGTCACGTCGGACGCTCGGTGCGGTACGCCTCCCGCCCCGGGGCACGTGTGCCCTGCCGGAGCGGTGTGCGAGGGTCCGCAAGTTCAGTGTGGCGCTTTGTGAGAGTTGTGCGCACGACTACTCACTCAAGAGGGATGTTCTATACAAGTCTGTTATGTGGTCCCGACGCCGTGGTTGGGGGATTGGATGATGCTTTCGGGCCGATCAAAGGGGTGAATCAACCGATTTCTTTCGCGATCAGTAGTGAACGGGCTCCACAGCTGCGATGATCTGGCCGCAGGAGGGGGCGTCGTCCGGGGGAAGGGCGGCGTCATGGGAACGAAAGGCACCATCGTGCTTGATGCGGTTGACGCCGCGCTTATGCGCGCGTTGCAGGGGGACGGCAGAGCGACGTTCCAGGCGCTGGCCGACGGAGTCGGCCTGTCCCGGACGGCGGTTCGCGCCAGAGTGCGCCAGCTGGTCCAGTCGGGGGCGATCCGGATCGTGGGGGTGCTGCACGCCGGAGTCGTGGGCATGGAGGTCCTCGGTCATGTGTCGTTCCGGGTCAGCGGCCCCGTGGGGCCGCTGCTGGAGGCGCTGGGCGAGCGCGAGGCGGTGACCTTCGCGGCGCAGTCGGCCGGGAGGTTCCCGGCCGTCGCGCAGGTGCGGGTGGCCGACGACGGAGCCCTCACCAAGGAGCTCACCGACCTCCGCTCGCTGCCGGGGGTGGAGGGCGCGGAGGTCTTCCGCGCCAACGCCGTCTTCAAGGACGCCCACAGCAGCGTGCGGGAACTGCGCGACATCGAGTTGGACGCCCTGGACTGGCGTCTGGTTCGGCAGTTGCTGAAGGACGGCCGGGCCTCGTACGCGGACCTGGCCCGACAGGTGGGCCTGTCGCAGGCGGCGGCCCGCTCGCGGGTCGTGCGGCTCCTGAACTCCGGTGTGGTGCACGTGACCGCGCTGGTGGAGCCGTCGGCGGTGGGGGCCAACGAGCAGCTGGGCTTCGGCCTGCGCTGTCGGGGCGACGCCGAGGCGCTGGGCTCCGCGCTGGCGAACATGCCCCGCGTCTCCTTCATGGCCAGCGGTTTCGGCCGCTACGACATCATCGGCACCCTCACCGCCCCGGACCGCTGCCAGCTGGTGGAGGCGCTGGAGTCGGTGCGGTCCGCGCCGGGCGTGGGCTACGTGGAGACCTGGGACCACCTGTCCGTGCGCAAGGAGCGCAGGGGCGGGGAGCGGCCGGTGGAGTGGTTCCCCGGCTGAGCGGGGCCGTCCGGGCCGACCGGCCCCGACCAGGCGCGGGCCCGGTCGGGGCCGGCCCTGTGCGTGACGCAGGGTGGGAGGCCGCGTGCGCTTCGGGCTCATCTGTAACCATCGGTAGCATTTTTACGTGTTTCCGCCACGTATGGCTTGCGTCACGCTTAAGTTACCCGTGAGTATGGAGGAGGTCGGTCCGAACCGGCCGCACCGGGCGCGGGTGTAGTGGGAGGCTGACGTGGCGCTTGCGAAGACGTTGACGGCTGTGGGAACGGTGGCACTGGCCCGCTGCGGCGGCCGGCCCTTCGGCACGCACCTGTTCTCGGTCTGGCCGGGGGCCGCGTTCGCCGCGACCGCCTTCCCGGTGCGCTGTACACCGGGGGACAACCTCGCCCTCCACGTGGCGGTGGCCCAGGCGCCGCCCGGGGCCGCCCTCGTCGTGGACGTGGCGGGGGAGTCCGAGTACGGCTACGTCGACGAGATCCTCGCCGTGGCCGCCCGGACCCGCGGCGTGAGCGGCATCGTCCTGGACGGCTGCGTCCGCGACATCGCCGCCATCGCGCGCTGCGAGCTCCCCGTGTTCGGGGCCGGGGTCGCCGTCCGCGAGGCGGGCCACGAGGCGGGCGGCTCCGTCGGCCGGGAGATCAGCATGACCGCGAGCGGCCCGGCGCCCCTGCCGGTGCGCCGCGGCGACTGGATCGTCGCCGACGACGACGGCGTGGTCTGCCTGCCCCGGGGGCAGGTGAGCGCCATCATCGCCGAGACCATGAGCAGCCTCTCCCGGGAGCAGGAGATCATCGACGCCGTGTACGCGGGGGAGAGCACCCTGGACCTGCTCGGCCTGGACCCCTCGCGGGTCTCGGGCTGGGAGGGGGCCGCAGGGAGCGGGAGCCGGCCCGCAGCGGGGCGCTCCCGGGCCCTGGGCGCGGTGCGCCGCGACACCGCGTCACTCGCGGCCGAGGGCCACCCTGCGGCGGGGCGACCCCGTGTGGGGCCGCGCCCGGCCGTGGGCGAGGCCTACCGGGGAGACTGAGCCCCGTCCGCGTGCCCGGACCCGTCCTCTCCGGACCGGCCCGGGCTCCCGCCCCGCGCGGCGGCGCCGGCGCCGCGCGTCCGGGGCGTCAGTCCTCGGTGAGGGACAGCAGCTCGTCGATGTAGCAGGTGGCCTCCCGGGCGGCCGCCGCCGGGTCCGCGGAGCGGATGGCCTCGGTCAGCTTCGAGTGGTCCACGCCGTCGGTCTCGGACGAGGGCTGGTTCGTGGCGCCGTCGTTCTGCTCGTACGCCGTGTGCGCGATGCTGGCGTACACGACCTGGGCGATGTCGTCGTACAGGTCGATGAGCAGGGTGTTGTGGGTGGCGTTGACGACCGAGCGGTGGAACGTGAAGTCGGCCTCCACGAACGCGCTCATGTCGCGGTCGCGCCAGGCGGCCTCGCGCAGGGCCATCGCGCGGTCGATGTCGGCCATGTCCTCGTCGCTGTGGCGCAGGGCCGCCAGTCTGGCGGCCTCCACCTCCAGCGCGCGGCGCACCTCCAGGTTCTCCCGCAGGCGGGAGCGCTCCAGGCGGCGCCGGAGCGCGCCGCCGAGCTCGCTGGAGGCGCGGACGAAGGTGCCCGCACCCTGGCGGATCTCCAGCAGGCCCGCGTGGGCGAGGGCGCGGACGGCCTCACGCACGGTGTTGCGGCCCACCTCGAGCTGGTCGGAGAGCTCCGACTCGGTGGGGATGCGGTCGCCGACGCCCCATTCACCCGAGTCGATCTGCGCTCGTAACTGACTGATGACCTGGTCTACGAGACCGGTCCGGCGTGTCGAGGCGAGGGGCACGCGTTTACCTCCTAGGGGCGGGTCGCCGGATGACAGGGCCAGCGCACAGGTACGGAACGGTTAAGGCCGGAGCTTAGACCAGTTACCGTCGGGAATTGGCCTCGAACGGCAATGCGTTATCCTCATGAAGTACATCCGGTCATCCTACGAATCTGTGAGTCGCCTTCCATGAGCGCCGGATCAGCGCCCCACACGCCCGTGACGAGCGGTCCCCCCGCAGGCACGACCGCCCCCGCCCGCCCGCCGCGGGCCGTCCTCCTGCTCCTCGCGGCCGGCATCGCCCTCGCCGCCCTCAACCTGCGCACGGCGATCACCAGCGTCGGCCCCGTGCTCGGCGAGGTCACCGCCGGACTCGGGATGACCGCGGTCGGCGCCGGCCTGCTCACCACGCTCCCCGTCCTGTGCTTCGCCCTCTTCGGCGGCCTCACCCCGACCCTGGCCCGCCGCCTGGGGGAGCACCACCTGCTGGTCTACGCGCTGACCGCCGTCACCGTCGGCCTCGCCACCCGCGCGCTGGTGCCCGAGCCCTGGATGTTCCTGGCCCTGAGCGCCGTGGCGCTCTCCGGCGGCGCGGTCGGCAACGTCATCCTCCCCGCCCTGGTCAAGCAGCACTTCCCCGACCGCGTCGGCCTGATGACCACGGTGTACACCACCGCCCTGGCCCTGGGCACCACCATCGCGGCGGCCTCCACCGTCCCCCTGGAGCAGTCCACGGGGGAGTGGCGGATCGCCCTGGGCGCCTACGCCCTCTTCGGCGTCGTCGCCGCCGTGCCCTGGCTGCTGGCGCTGCGCCACGAGCCCGCCCCCGGGGACCCCTCCCAGGCGCTGGGCTTCCGCCAGGTGCTGGGCACCGGCATCGGCTGGCAGGCCATGCTGTACTTCGGCACGCAGTCCTCGGTGGCCTACATCATGTTCGGCTGGTACGCGCAGATGCTGCGCGACCAGGGCATGTCCCCCCAGACGGCGGGACTGGCCCTGTCCTACCTGACCGTCCTGGGCATCCCGATGTCCCTGGTGCTGCCCACCCTGCTCACCCGGCTCCGCGACCAGCGGCCGTTCGTGGTCATGTTCGCCGCCGCCTACCTCGCGGGCCTGGCCGGGCTGTGGTTCTCCCCGCTCTCGGGGGTGTGGGTGTGGACCACCCTCGTCGGCATCGGCATGGGCAGCTTCGTCTTCGCCCTGACCTCCTTCGCGCTGCGCACCCGCACCGGCGCGGGCACGGCCGCCCTGTCGGCCTCCAGCCAGAGCCTGGGCTACCTGATGGGCGGAGCCGGCCCCTTCCTGTTCGGCCTGCTGCACGAGGCGAGCGGCGGCTGGCACGCCCCGCTGCTGCTGGTGGTGGCCCTGGTCGCGGTCAACCTGGGTGTGGGCCTGCTGCTGGGCAGACCCGGCCACCTCGAGGACGCCATCCGGGACCGCGCGCTCAGAAGGGAAGCCAGTCGATCCGGCCGATGAGGTACACGGAGCCGACGAAGGCCACGATGTCGATGACGGTGTGCGCGACCACCAGCGGCATGACCCGCCCGTAGCGCAGGTAGAACCAGCCGAAGACCAGCCCCATCACCAGGTTGCCGAAGAACATGCCCACCCCCTGGTAGAGGTGGTAGAAGGCGCGCAGCACCGAGCTGGCGAGCACCGCCTTCCACGGCGCCCAGCCGAGCTGGCCCAGCCGGTGCAGCAGGTACCCGACGACGATGACCTCCTCCAGGACGCCGTTCTTGGCGGCCTGGAGCACGAGGACGGGCACGTCCCACCAGTTGCCCTCCAGGGTGCTGGGCACGATCGTCAGGGTCAGGCCCAGGTTCCAGGAGACCACGTACACGGCCAGGCCCCCCGCGCCGATCAGCGCGGCCAGGGCGGCGCCGGTGCCCAGGTCGAAGCCCGGCCTGCGCACGTCGAAGCCGATCGTGCGGGAGGACTCCCCCGAGCGGCGCATGAGGTAGGCCACCAGCAGCACCGGGGCCAGTGAGAAGACCAGCGCGTACAGCTGGCGGGACAGGTCCAGCCAGGGGCGGGCGTCGGCGCGCGGGTTCACCAGGCTCGCGGTCTGCTCGGCCAGGCCCCCCGGAGCCGTGAGCACGCCCGCGAAGGAGATGATCGCCGATACCGCGGACGCGCCCAGGGAGAGCGCGAGGACGCACACGACCTCCCAGCGCAGCAGGCCCCGCTCCGGCGGTGCTGTGGGGGAGGACGGCGTCCCCGCGTCCTCGGCGGTGTGCGGTGCTCGGGTCTTGTCGGTCACGCGTCGCAATCTACGCGCTGTGCGCCGGACGCGTGACCGGGGGGCTCAGGGACGGGGCTCCCCGGTGTCAGCCCTCGCCGTCGTCGTCCTGGTCGTCCTGGTCGTTCTGGTCGTCCTGGTCGTTCTGGTCGTCCTGATCGTCGCCGTCGCCGTCCTGGTCGTCGCCGCCGTCATCGCCGTCGTCGTCCTGGTCGCCGTCGTCCTGCTGCTCCGTGTCCACGTCCGGCAGGACGTCGTCGCAGGCGGCGGTGCCCAGGACCACGAACGCCGACAGGGCGCCCACGGCGAGGACGCGGCGCAGGACGGGAAGGGTCGCGAGGAGCGGGTCGAGGAGTTTCACGGGTGCCTCCTGGTCTCGTGGCGGGCCGGCGGGCGCCGACCCCGCGCGGTCGCCAGCCTAGGTCCCGGTACGGCGGGCGGCCAAAGCGACGCGTGCGCGAATCCGCGACGGAGGACGCCCGAAACCGGACACGGACAAGCCGCCGGCCATACGCGTGTGACACGGACCGCGTACGGCCGACGGCCAGGGGGCGGAGTCCGTCCCGCCCCGCCCCAGCCACGAAAGCGGGGAGGGACGGACTCCTGGGAACGAAGACCAGGTCAGTGAGCCGCTGAGAACTGGTCTTCTTCGGTGGAGCCGGTGAGAGCCGTGGTGCTGGCCTCGGGGGAGATGGTCGTGCTGATCGCGTCGAAGTAGCCGGTGCCGACCTCGCGCTGGTGGCGGGTGGCGGTGTAGCCGGCGGCCTCGGACGCGAACTCGGCCTCCTGGAGCTCGACGTACGACGTCATCCCGTTCCGGGCGTAGCCCTTGGCCAGGTTGAACATCGAGTGGTTGAGCGAGTGGAAGCCCGCCAGGGTGATGAACTGGAACTTGTAGCCCATGTGGCCCAGCTCGCGCTGGAACTTCGCGATGGTCGCGTCGTCCAGGTGCCGCTTCCAGTTGAAGGACGGCGAGCAGTTGTAGGCCAGCATCTGGTCCGGGTACTCCGCCTTGATGCGCTCGGCGAAGTCGCGGGCGACCTCCAGGTCGGGGGTCGCGGTCTCCATCCAGAGCAGGTCGGAGTGCGGGGCGTAGGCCAGGCCGCGGGCGACGCAGGCGTCCACGCCGTTGCGGAAGCGGTAGAAGCCCTCGGCGGTGCGCTCGCCGGTCACGAAGGGCCGGTCGCGCTCGTCGATGTCGCTCGTGATCAGGGTCGCGGCCTGGGCGTCGGTCCGCGCGATGACGAGGGAGGGGACACCGGCGACGTCCGCGGCCAGGCGGGCGGCGTTCAGGGTCTTGACGTGCTGGCCGGTCGGGATGAGGACCTTGCCGCCCAGGTGGCCGCACTTCTTCTCGGAGGCCAGCTGGTCCTCCCAGTGCACGCCGGCCGCGCCGGAGGCGATCATGCCCTTCATCAGCTCGTAGGCGTTGAGGACGCCGCCGAAGCCGGCCTCGGCGTCGGCCACGATCGGGGCGAGCCACTCGGGAGCGGTGTCGTCGCCCTCGGACCAGGTGATCTGGTCGGCGCGCAGCAGGGCGTTGTTGATGCGGCGGACCACGGCCGGGACCGAGTTGGCGGGGTAGAGGCTCTGGTCCGGGTAGGTGCTGCCGGAGAGGTTCGCGTCGGCGGCGACCTGCCACCCGGAGAGGTAGATGGCCTTCAGGCCGGCGCGGACCTGCTGGACCGCCTGGTTGCCGGTGAGGGCGCCGAGGCTGTTGACGTAGTCCTCGGTGTGGAGCAGGTCCCAGAGGCGCTCGGCGCCCCGGCGGGCCAGGGTGTGCTCCTCGGTGACCGAACCGCGGAGCTTGACCACGTCGTCGGCGGAGTAGGTGCGCTCGATACCGGCCCACCGGGAGTTGGTCTCCCAGTCGCGCTGGAGTTCGGCGCTGGCTTCCTGACGTCGAGCGCTGGTGCCCATGTTCGTTCCCGCCTTACGTGTAGTCCCCAAGGTGTTCGCACCGGTCGAGGGAGTTCCTGCCAGGACCAGGGGCTGAGCCCTGGGCGTATGTTCCCCGCCGGTAACTATGATTCTTGGTGAAGTTCCAGAGCTTTTCCACTTGAAATCGTGCGAAGATCAGCGATTCTTTCCGTAAGATGAACCCATGGCGTACTTTGGTGCTGAAGAAATACCGTCTTTGACAGGTGACCTAGATCTCGTCACCTTTGGTCAGCGGCTCCGTCATCTGCGGCGCGCGCGAGGTATGACCCTCTCCGACCTGGGAGAACGCGTCGGCAGGGCCCCCTCCCAGCTCTCCCTGCTGGAGAACGGCAAGCGCGAGCCCAAGCTCTCCCTCCTCACCTCCCTGGCCTCCGCCCTCGGCGTCTCCGTCGAGGAACTCCTCTCCAAGCAGCCCCCGAGCCGGCGCGCGCAGCTGGAGATCTCCGTGGAGGAGGCCCAGCGCGACTCCCTCTACCAGGAGCTCAACCTCCCCCACCTCAAGGTCGGCAAGAGGGTCCCCAACGACGTGCTCGAACACATCGTCGGCCTCTACGACGAGCTCAAGCGGCGCCACGCCAAGCCCACGGCCAGCCCCGAGGAGGCCAGGCGGGCCAACGCCGACCTGCGCCGGCAGATGCGCGAGCGCGGCAACTACTTCGAGCAGATCGAGAAGGCCGCCACCGAGACCCTGGACGCCGTCAACTACACCGCGGGCGCCCTCTCCCAGGGGCAGATACTCGCGATCGCGACGCACCACGGGTTCAGCCTCAGGTACGTGCAGGACCTGCCCCGCTCGGTGCGCTCCCTCACCGACCACGTCAACCGGCGGATCTACCTCAAGCGCGAGACCACGCTGGGCATGCACAGCCCGCGCACGATCCTCCTCCAGACCCTCGGCCACGTGGTGCTCGGCCACGGCCAGCCCCGGGACTTCGGCGACTTCCTGCGCCAGCGGGTCGAGGCCAACTACTTCGCGGCGGCCGTCCTCATCCCCGAGAGCACCGCCGTCACCTACCTCCAGGAGGCCAAGCACGCACGCGACCTCTCGGTGGAGGACCTGCGCGACGTCTACTCGGTCTCCTACGAGATGGCGGCCCACCGGTTCACCAACCTGGCCCACCGCCACCTGGACCTGGTCTGCCACTTCATCCGCAACGACGAGACCGGCATCATCTACAAGGCCTACGAGAACGACGGCCTGGTCTTCCCCACCGACGAGACCGGCGCCATCGAGGGCCAGCGCATGTGCCGCCAGTGGTCGGGGCGCCAGGTGTTCGCCTCCCCGGACCGCTACTCGATCTACTACCAGTACACGGACAAGCCCAACGGCACCCACTGGTGCGTGGCACACGTGGACCCGAGCCGGGAGCGCAACTACGCCATCACCCTCGGCGTGCCCTACAAGGAGTCGCGCTGGTTCCGCGGACGGGAGACCACCAACCGGACCCAGTCCAACTGCCCCACCGGCGAGTGCTGCGTGCGCCCGCCCGCGGACCTGGCCGCCCGCTGGGAGGGCAACGTGTGGCCGTCGGCCCGCGCCCACTCCCACGTGCTGTCGGCCCTGCCCTCGGGCACCTTCCCGGGCGTGGACGAGCACGACGTCTACACGTTCCTGGAGAAGCACAGCGTGGAGGACCGCGCCTGAGGCGCCGGAGGAGGACGGACGGAGAGGGGTCGGGGCCAGGGGTCCCGGCCCTTCGGTGTTCCCGCGGCGGGGACGGCCCTGCGGTCCCGCGGGCGGCCGGCGGAACCCGGCGACCCCGTCTCCGGGAAGGTCCTCGGCCGCCGCGGACGCCTTCCGCCGGCTGGAGCAACCGCACGTCAGGGGCCGGTACCGGGCGTACCAGCTCCTTGTCGTTTGCCCGAACCGCCTGTACCGGTAGTGGTACCGCCTTCGGGTGGTGCGTGTGCCGGTGCTCCGCCGAGGGGGAACCGCTTCGCGTGGTGCGCCGCTCCGTCCCCTTCGACACCCCTGAGAGGGAGCCCATGAACCTGCCCGCGAACATCCGCACCCTGATTCCCGTCATCGTCGGCGTCATCGTCGGCGCGGCCGTCCACCACGCCAGCTCACGGGGGATCGTCATCCCCGAGGGGTCCCTGGCCGAGGTGGTGACCCCGGTCGTGTCCGGTGCCGTCACCGTGGCCTACTTCGCGGCAGGCCGGTTCCTGGAGACCCGGGTCCCCGCCCGCGTGCGCACCGTGGGGCGTGTGCTGCTGACGTGGGGGCTCACCCGCCAGACGCCGGCGTACGGTCCGGCGGGGGAGGCGGAGGCCTCCCGCGCTGCCGCGTGAGGCGACCGTCCCTGATGCCCGACCTCCGATGAGCACGCCGTTCCCGAGCGTGCGTCCGACGGGTGGGGACCTGCCGGGCGGCGACCGGCCCCCGCGTCCTTTCCCGTGGGTTCCAGCGATCCCCGCAACACCCTGGATTTCAGGGAGTTGCGGGGACCCCGAGAATCCCCCCTTCCCGGACGCGGGGGCCGCTCTCGTGTTCCACCGTCCCGCTGAGTCCGGTCGAGGCGACTTCCCCTCGTGGTGCCGCTTCCCGGGTTCAGGGCTGCCCGACCTCGTGTCCGAGGGCGGCCATGTGCGCCATTGCCGCGGCAATGGCAGCGGCAATACTCGTCCCCGTCAAGCAGGGAAGGACCGGTGAATCCGAGTGACTCGACGGGTGCCCGCGCACCGCACACGACCCGTCCGAGACCCGGGTTGCACCGACGGAACCAGCGCTCCGACCTGCATGGACGTCACCGGATCGGCAGGCCGGTGACGGCGCGGCCGATGATGAGCCTCTGGATCTCGCTGGCCCCCTCGAAGATGGTGAAAATCGACGCGTCGCGGTGCCAGCGCTCCACCGGGTAGTCACGCGTGTAGCCGTTGCCCCCGAGGATGCGCAGGGCGTTCTGGGTGACGAAGGTGGCGGTCTCCGAGGCGTAGAGCTTGCTCATGGAGCCCTCCGCGTTCGTGAAGTCCTTGCCGTTGCGGGCCATCCAGGCGGCGCGCCACACCAGCAGGCGGGCGGCGTCGATGCGGGTGGCCATGTCCGCGAGGAGGAAGGCCACGCCCTGGTTGTCGCCGATGGGGCGGCCGAACTGCTCGCGCTGGGTGGAGTAGTCCCGCGCGTACTCGTAGGCGGCGCGCGCGGTGCCCACCGCCATGACCCCCACGCTCGGGCGGGAGGCCTCGAAGGTCTTCATGGCGGCCTGGCCCTTGGAGCTGCGGCCCTCGCGGGCGCGGGCGAGGCGTTCGTCGAGCTTGTCCTTGCCGCCCAGCAGGCACGAACCGGGGACCCGGACGTCGTCCAGGACGACCTCGGCGGTGTGGGAGGCGCGGATGCCGTGCTTCTTGAACTTCTGGCCCTGGGACAGGCCCGGGGTGTTCGGGGGCACGATGAACGAGGCCTGGCCGCGGGAGCCGAACTCCGGCTCGACCGAGGCGACGACGACGTGGACGTCGGCGATGCCGCCGTTGGTCGCCCACGTCTTGACGCCGTTCAGGACCCACTCGTCCTTGGCCTGGTCGTAGACGGCGCGGGTCCTGATGGCCGAGACGTCGGACCCGGCGTCGGGCTCCGACGAGCAGAACGCGCCGAGCTTGACGTCCTCGGCGCTGCCGAACATCTGCGGGACCCACTCGAAGAGCTGCTCCTGGGTGCCGTTGGAGGCGACGGAGACGGCGGCCAGCCCCGTGCCGGTGATGGACAGGGCGATGCCGGGGTCGCCCCAGTAGAGCTCCTCGAAGGCGACGGGGATGCCGAGCCCGCTCGGCTCCAGCCACTGGTTGGCGAAGAAGTCGAGGGAGTAGAGCCCGATCTTGGCCGCCTCCTGGATGATCGGCCAGGGGGTCTCCTCGCGTTCGTCCCACTCGGCCGCGGCGGGGCGGATGACGTCGGCGGCGAACCCGTGGGCCCAGTCCCGGACGTCGCGGACGTCCTCGCTCGGTTCCAGGCTGAAGGCGGGCGCGGGGGCCTCACTCATGCGCTTACATCCTTTGTCGGACCCTCCGGGGGCGGAGGGGCGGTCAATGCGTGTTACCAACGGTAACAGCAGGATCTTCCAGGCACAATCGTCCGCCGGGCGCGGCCTGCCCCTCGGCGGCGGAGGCAGGCCGCGCCCGGCGGGGCGAGCGGGTGCCGCCGGTCGCGCCCCCGCCTCCCCCGCCGTTCGACCGACCCCGCCCTGGCCGGATCCGGCCACAGCGCCCGGCAGTCCCCGTTCCGCCGAACCCGCGGCCACCGCGGCGGATCGTAGAAGGCCCGCGGAGAACGGGGACACGGCTGCCAGGGGCCTTCCCGACACCGCCGGGAGTCCTCCGGCGGGCACGAGCACCCCACCGGACGACACACCGACGAGCAGTACGACACCCTCCGCGCCGCACGGCGCGGGGAGCCCACCCGGCGGATACGCCGCGCCGGTCCTGTCCGCGGCCCCCTCCGGGCCGCGCCGGGCCCCGCGCCGCCCGCCCCGCCCGCCGTCACGACGAGACCGCCGACCGGACCGGTACACCGGCCGGCGGCGGAGCGGTCCACCTCATCGACTCCCACGACACCCCTAAGGACCCCCGATGACCCCCAACCGCACCACCACCGCCGCCCTCGCGACCGCCGCCCTCGCACTCGGCCTCACCGCCTGCTCCGTCAGCGTGGACCCCGACGAGATGGGGCTGGAGTACAACGCCGGCCTGTTCTCCTCCACCGCCTTCGACCAGTGCGTCGAATCCGGGAACCGGGAGTACTACGGCCCGGGCGACGAGGTGTACGTCTACCCCGGCGGCCAGCGCACGTTCACCTTCTCCGGCGGCGACGAGGCGGAGATGTCCTCGGAGACGGTCGTCACCGCCGACAACCTGGAGATGACCTCCACCGGCGTCGTGACGTTCCAGCTCAACCCCGACTGCGACGTGTTCCAGCAGATGCACGAGCTGGTCGGGACCAAGTACGAGGCCCACGAGGACGAGGGCTGGAACGAGATGATCCGCGACTACGTGGGGCAGCCGCTGCGCCGGGCCCTGGACGACGCCAGCGCGGAATTCGAGTGGCAGGCCCTGTACTCCGACGACGACGCGAAGCGGGAGTGGGAGTCCCGTGTCGGGGAGCTGCTGGTCGAGTACGTGACCGAGATGGGCGGCGGGGCGTTCTTCATCAGCCCCACCTACACCACCGAGGACGGCGACGACCTGGGCGCCCCGCAGCTCACGCTCCAGCGGCCCGTGCCGCCGGAGACCGTCCGGGAGGCCATGACCGAGGCCCACCAGGTCGCGGAGCAGATCCAGACCGCGGAGGCCCGGGAGGAGCTGGCGGACGCCGAGGCCGAGGCGATGCAGTCGCTCGTCGACCTGCTCGGCCCGGAGGGCGCGGTCCTGTACGAGGCCATCAAGAACGGTGACGTGGACGTGGTGGCGCTGTCCCCGGGCGCGGGGGTGTCGGTGACCGGGAGCGGGGACTGACGCGTCGGCGCGGGCCGGGGAGCACCCCGTCCCGCGCCGTGCCGTCCCGCCGTCCCGTGCGGGGCCGTGCGTGTGATGCCCGGCCGGCCGGACGGGCCGGCCCCCGCCCGTGTGCGCGCCGGGCGGTGCTCCGGCCGCGGGCGCCCTGACGGTCCGATTCATCCGACGTCTACGCTGGCGCCATGAACGCCACCACGGGCGAAGGCGCCCCCACCATCACCGTCCCCGCCGCCTACAACGGGCCGGACGGGTCGGGCAACGGCGGCTACACCGCGGGTCTGCTCGCCGCACGGCTCACCGGCGTCGGAGGGCCCGCCGTCCAGGTCACCCTGCGCACCCCGCCGCCCCTGGACCACCCCCTGGCGGTGGAGGGCGACCCCGCCGCCGGCCTCCGCCTCACCGACCCGGCGGTCGGTGAGGGGCAGCCGGGCCACCTGGTCGCCGAGGCCGCGGTCGCCGACCTCCCCGGCGGGCCAGGAGCCCCCGGGGTACCGGGAGGCCCGATCGGGCTCGCGGAGGCCGCGGAGGCCGAGAGCCGCTACGCCGGACTCGCCGGGCACCCCTTCCCGCGCTGCTACAGCTGCGGCCCCGAGCGCGCCGAGGGCGACGGCCTGCGCCTGTTCGCCGGTTCCGTGCGCCCCGGCGCCGGCCCCGGCGGCGCCGGGAACACCGTCGCCTGCACCTGGACCCCGCACCCCGGACTGGACGACGGGGCCGGCGCCGCCGAACCGGTCCAGGTGTGGGCCGCGCTGGACTGCCCCGGCGGCTGGTCCAGCGACGTGGTCGGCCGCCCCGCCGTGCTCGGCCGGTTCACCGTGCGGATCGACGAGGCCCCCCGGATCGGGAGCACCTACGTGGTGGCGGGCCACCTGGCATCGGTCGACGGGCGCAAGATCCACACCACCAGCGCGCTCCTCGACGGGACCGGAAGGACGCTGGCCCGCGCCGCCGCCACCTGGATCGCGCTCCGGGGCTGAGCCGGGGAGCGGTCGATCCGCCCTCCCACCTCGCAGAACCGCTACCGTGAACCCTTGTGGCCCTCGAACACCCGCGCCCGACCGCGCCGACCGACAGCACCGACGCCTCCGGAACCCCCGCCCCGGAGATCCCCCCGGCACGCGGGGGGCGCGGGGGCCGGGGACGCGACCCCGAACGGCGGCGCGCGATCCTGGACGCCGCCGACCGGGTGATCCAGCGCGACGGGCCGGACGCGTCGATGCTGGCCATCGCCGCCGAGGCCGGGATCAGCAAGCCGATCCTCTACCGCCACTTCGGTGACAAGGGCGGGCTGTACCGCGCCCTCGCCCGGCGCCACGTGGACCCGCTCATCGAGCGCATCCGCGAGGAGCTGCACCAGCACACCCGGTTCGAGGTGAGGGCGCGGGCCACCGTCGGCGCGTACCTGTCGATGATCTCCCAGAACCTCAACCTCTACCGGTTCCTCATGGACCGGGCCACGTCCGAGGACTCCCGCATGCGCGGTGACCTGGGCATGATGGTCCGCCGACTCGGTGAGGAGCTCGCCGAGCAGCTCCTCGCCGAAGCGCGGGTCGGCAGCCGCCTGCGGTCCCAGATCGTGGCGCACGCCGTGGTCGGCATGGTGCAGGCCGCGGGGGAGTGGTGGCTGGAGCATCCCGAGGTCAGCGAGCGGGAGATCATCGACGACCTCACGGACGCGGTCGTCGGTGCGATCCGGGGCGCACGCGGCTGAGCGCCCCGGCCGGGGGGAAGGCCCCCGCACGGGGAACTTTCCGACAATTCGTCGGAACCCCTTGACCTGGAGCGCACTCCAGGTCCCATGCTTCTCGACATGAGGGACTACTACACGCCGGGCGAGGTCGCCGAGAGGTTCGCACTGACCCTGGACACACTGCGCTACTACGAGAAGGCGGGCCTGCTCCGCCGCGTGGAGCGCTCGCCCAGCGGTCACCGCCGCTACAGGACCGACGACGTGGAACTCCTCCACCTGGTCCGCTGCCTGCGCGACACCGACATGCCCATCGCCCGCCTGCGCGACTTCGCCGAGCTGGTCCGCGCCGGTGACCACACGGTCCCCGACCGCGTCGAGGTGCTCCAGGGACACCAGCGCCGGCTGGACGAGCGCATCGCCGAGCTGCGCGACCGCCAGGCCGTCATCCAGCACAAGATCGACTACTACCTCGGCGTGCTCGCCGAACGCACCCCCGAACCGGTCGAGGAGACCATCTGATGCGCCACACCACCATCGGCGACCGCAGCGTCAGCGCCCTCTGCCTGGGCGCGATGAAGTTCGGCAGCCAGACCGACGACGCCACCTCCGCCGCACTGCTCGACCGCTTCGTCGAGGCCGGGGGCACCTTCGTGGACACCGCCGACTGCTACCAGTTCTGGGTGGAGGGGTTCGAGGGGCACGAGAGCGAGACCTTCCTGGGCCGGTGGCGCCGGGAGCGGGGGATCACCGACGAGGTCGTGATCGCGACCAAGCTCGGCGCCCAGCCCACCGTGCCCGGCACGGGGCCGGAGACGAAGGAGGGGCTGTCGGCGGCGGCCGTCGCCACGGCCGCCGAACGCAGTCGCGAGCGCCTGGGGGTGGACCGGCTCGACGTGCTCTACGCCCACCACGAGGACCGGTCGGTCCCGATGGAGGAGACCCTGGGCGCGTTCGCCAAGCTGGTCTCCGAGGACGCGGTCGCCGAGCTGGGCCTGTCCAACCACCGGACCTGGCGGCTGGAGCGTGCCCGCGCCGTCACCGAGGCCAACGGCTGGCCGCGCCCCCGCGTGCTCCAGTACCGGTACAGCTACCTCCAGCCCCGGTTCGACCGGCCCCTCGCCTCCACGGGGCACATGCACGTCACGCCCGAACTCCTCGACTTCGTGCGGGAGGAGGCCGCCGAGGGCCGGGAGCACACGCTGGTCGCCTACACCTCCTTGCTGTGGGGCGCCTACACGAGGCCGGAGAAGGCCGCCGGGCTCGACCCGGTCTACGACCACCCCGGGACCCCGGCCCGGCTGGCGGTCCTGGACGAGGTCGCGCGGGAGACCGGTGCCACCCGCAACCAGGTGGTCCTCGCGTGGCTGATGGACAGCGACCCGCGTGTCGTGCCGCTGGTGGGGGTGAGCAGCCTGGACCAGCTGAACGAGGCGATCGAGGCCACCGACCTGACGCTCAGCGCGGAGCAGTGGGGGCGCCTGGCGGACGCCGGGTAGCGGCCACGGGCCGCCGGGCCCGCCGGTCGGTCCCCCACGGCGCGGGGGCCCGACCGGCGCGGCAGCGCCTCCCCGTACCGGTGCGCGGCGGCCCACGGGACGGGAGAGGCGGTGCTCCGGGGGCGGGGGCTCCGCGGGGGACAGGGGTGGCGTGGCCGGGGCCGGTCAACAAGACCGGGGCAAAGTACGCATACGCGCACATAAAACTGTGTGTACGGTTTTTCTCAAGCCATGACCGGATACCTTCCCTAGTGGCGGCGGGGCGGCCGCGCCGCCTCGGTCCGCGAACCCGTGGGAGGGGCGACTTGCCCGAGAGCATGTACCACCAGATCCACTTCGCCTGGGCCGAACCCACCCTCCTCGGCAGAGTCGGACCCGGCCCCGCCTCCTCCTCGCTGCCCGAGACGGAGCAGCCCGTACTGCGCTCCTGGCGCGACCGGCTCATCCCCGCGCTCACCGCCGACTACCGGTCCGCACTGCCCGACACCGACCCCGCCGACTACCCCGAGACCCTGTGGGCGCACACCTACCCCGACGGGCAGGCGGCCCTGGTCTACCGGTGGCCCGGGGACGTCCGCTCCGCGCACGCCTGGGCCATCGTCGGCCCGGGGTACGGGCTGACCCTGCCGCGCGTCCTGGCGCTGCACGAGAACCCCAACACCCGCCCGGCGCAGCGCCGCCCGCCCGCCCCCGGCTGGGCCGCCATGGACACGCTGCCCGCCCCTGAGCCCTGGGAGCGCACCGCCGCGCCCGGCGCCGTGCGCACCCGCGACCGGCACGCCGCCGAGACCGCCGTCGGCGGAGAACCCCTCCTGGTCGGCGCGGTCGCCGCCGCCCTGGCACGGCCCGACCTGCCCGTCCACATCGCCCTGGCGCCGGAGCGCGCCGACCTGTGGCAGGCGGTACAGCTGCGCTTCCTGTGGGGGATGCACCGGGCGCTGCACGACGTGCTCACACCGCCCCGGGCGATCCCGGCGGCCGGGTGGAGCTGGTCGTTCTCCACCTACGACCCCGTGCTCGGCACCGCCGACGGCCGACACCTGGCCTTCGGTCCGCCCGCGGCCCCGGCGGCGACGCCGTTCCTCAACCCGCCGCCCCCGGACCACCGCAGGACCGCCGAGGCCCTGGTCGCCGTGCTCCGCGAGGAGGGCGGGGACGCGCTCGCCGCCCACCTGGCCGAACGGGGGATCCCGGAGGCCCCCACCTTCGCCGACCGCCGCGACCTGCTGGCCGACTGGCTCGCCCCGTCCCCCCGCCCGTCCCGGACCGTGCCCGCGGAGGCCCCGCAGGCCGTCCCCCTCCCGCTGTCCGACGCGGGGGCGGGCGCCGCGTCCCCGGAACCAGCGGAGGAGTTCGAGGCGCACAGAGCCCCGGAACCCGCGCCACCGCGCGGGTTCGGTGAGGAGGCCCCGGAGCCCCCGGCCGAGACCCGCGCCCCCGGATACGGCGATCTCGACGACGACCTCGGACTGGAGGACGTCCCCGAGGCCGAGGCGCTGCCGGACGGCGAACCGGAACCCGGGAGCGGGGACGGCCTCCCGGGTGCGCCGGACGCCGACGCGGACAGGGGGTCCGACGGCGACCGCTGTCCCGTCCGCGACCGGCACCCGGGCGGCGACCGCGCCCCGCACGGTGGACGCGGCTCCGCCGGTGACCGCGCCCCTGCCGGCGACCGTCGTTTCGACACCGCGTCCGAGCAGGACGACATCCCCCTTCCGGACCTCCCCGAGGCCGAGGCCCCGGGGGAAGAGGAGACCGGACCCCGCCCGCCCTCGGAGCCATGGGCGCCCGCCGAGCGCACCGAAGCGGCACGCCCCGCCCCCGGCGCCCGGCTGGGACAGGGCTCGCTCCGGGCGTTCGCCGAGGAGATCGCCCGGGCCGCGGACGCGGAGCGCGAGGCCGGACGCGCGCGGTCCGCCGCAGGGTCCGGACGCGACCCGGACGGGAACGCCCCGCAGGGCCGGACCAACGAAGCGCTCTGGCCCTCGTCCGACCCCGAGCCCCTGCCCGAGGCGCCGGAGCCCGTGGACGGGCCCGACGGCGCCGCCGAGGCTCCCCCCAGGGCCCGCATGCCCCGCATTGCCCCCGCGCCCGGGGAACCGTCGACCTCCGGCGCCCTCCGGACGGGGGAGGCGGACGGGGGCGAACGGCAGGGCGGACACCGGCGGACGACGGGGATCTTCGACGCCCCGGAACCCTACGCGCAGCCCGGGCCGGTTCCCGCCCGCGACCCCCTGGCGCCGCCCGCCTACTACGAGGCGGGCGAGATCGTCACCGACGACCCGACCCCGGTCGCCGGGCGGCCGCGCATGTTCGGCCGCACCCTCCGCAGGGCCGTCGACCGGGACGCGAGGGCCGCCCAGCGCCGCGCCGCCGAACGCCGGGAGGCCGAGGAGGCCGCCCGGGCTCCCGGGGCGGGGGAGGCGCCGGAGGTGCCCGAGGCCCCGGAGTCCCAGGAGCCCCCGGAGTGGCGGGAGCCGCACGAGCGGACGGTCGCCGTGCCCCCGGCCGAACGACGCGACCTCCCCGCAGACGCTCCCCCCGAGGACTTCGCCCCTCCGGCCCCGCCCGAGCCCGTCGCAGCCCCGGAACTCCGGGCCCCCGCCGACGCCCCGCCACTCGGCGTGGTCGCGGCGGCCGACGGGGAGAACGGGAACCGGGGCGGGGACGAACCCCTCGACTACGCGGCCGAGACCGAGCCCGGGTTCGACGACCCCTTCGACGAGGGGCCGGCCGACGACAACTGGCCCACCCAGTACGCGGACCTGCCCCTGGCCCGCCTGGAGCGCTGGCACTCCCGCCGCGGCCCGGAAGGGGCCCGTGTGGACGTGGTCGACGCCCGCGCCGCCGTCCGCGCCGAACGCGCCGAACTCCAGCGGGTGCGCGAGGAGCGCGACCACTACCACGCGGAGGTCCAGGACCTGCGGCGCGACGTCGCCCGGCTGGACCGCCCCTGGCTGGACCCCGAGGACGAGGAGGAGCACGACGCACCCCTCGCCCCCCGTACCCGCCGCCGGCTCCCGCGCGTCCTGGTGCCGATCCTCCTGGTGGCGTTCCTCGCCACCGGCCTGGAGGCGGGCGCCCGCCTCGACCTGGGCGCCCTGGACCTGCTCGCCCTCCTCGGCGACGGGATCGCCTCGCTGTTCGGGTGACCCCGCCCGGCTCCGGCCCCGAAGGCGACGACGTCCCGGCCCGGCCGTCCCCTCCCCTCCGGCGGGACGGCCGGCCGCCGCAGGCGCCCTCCACCGTTCCGTGCGTCCTCCGGTCGAGGTGCGCGGACGCCGTCCGTCCCGGCGCGCTGTGCCCGCGGCGGAAGAAGCCGCCCCCCTTTCTTCCGTTTCCGGTGAAACCCGTCGGGCCGGTGGTGCGGGCGGGACGGGAACGGCGATATGGGACCCGTGAAGGCGGGGGCGTTCATGGCGTGCGAAGGAAAACAAAAGTCGGCAATAAGAGGAGGCTGAAAGCATCCGTTCCGGCGCTCGAACGAGTGCGAACGATACGGAGGAACGACATGAACGTACTGCGTGCGGCCGCTGCCGCAGCCGCCTTCGGGGTCGCCGTGACCGCCGGGGCCCTGGTGGCATCCCCCGCGCACGCCGCCACCTACAACGGTGCCTGCGGTTCCGGGTACAACGTCGTCAACAGCGTCGCCGTCGGCAATTCCGGCACCACTTTCCTCACCTACAACAATTCCAATGGCTACAACTGTGCCGTCACGGTGCGCAACAACCCCGGAGCGGCCGTCGAGATGGTGGTCGCCCTCAAGCGGACGCAGGACGACGCGAGCCAGGCGGTCCAGGACGCCGGCTATTACACGACGTACGCCGGCCCGGTCTACCTCCACGCGGCCGGGAGCTGCGTCGACTGGTACGGCTACATCAACGGCGCCAACGGTTTCAAGAACGGGACCAACTGCGGCTGACCGGGCACCCGGATCCCGGGCCCGCACGGGCGCCGGGAGGGGCGTGCCGCCTCGCCGAGGCGGCCCGCCCGCCGGGCGCCGGTCCACTCCGGAGCCGGAACGGAGAACCCCACGGCCACTTCGGGCGTCGAACCCCGTCGTCAACGCGAGATCGTCGCGTCGAATGATGAGGAGCGGTTCGTGTTCGGAATCCTGCGCCCCTGTCGGCACACCCTGCCCGACGGTCTCGCCGAGGAGTGGATGTCCCACATGTGCGGGCTGTGTCTGGCCCTGCGCGACGACCACGGCCAGGCCTCCCGGGTCGCCACCAACTACGACGGGCTGGTCGTCTCGGTCCTGACGGCCGCGCAGTCCGAGAGGGAGGCCGACACCCGCGCCGCCGGCCGCTGTCCGCTGCGCGGCATGCGCGGCGCCCGGGCGGCCAACGGTTCGGGGGCGTACCTGGCGGCCGCGGTCTCCCTCATGCTGGCCTCCGCCAAGATCACCGACCACATCGAGGACGGCGACGGCCTCTACGGCCGTCGCGGCGTCCGCTCGCTCGCGGGCCGGGTGGCCGCGCGCTGGCGGCAGGGGGCCACGGAGGCGGGGGACAGGCTCGGCTTCGACGGCGCCGGGCTCGTCGCGGTGATCGACCGGCAGCGGGAGGTCGAACTCGCCGCGGGGGAGGGGACCGACATCCTCACGGTCACCGCCCCCACCGAGGAGGCCACCGGTGAGGCGTTCGCGCACACCGCACTCCTCGCCGACCGCCCCGCCAACGCCGCTCCGCTGCGTGAGGCGGGGCGCCTCTTCGGTCGTATCGCCCACCTGCTGGACGCGGTCGAGGACCGTGAGGAGGACCTGGCACGCGGCGCCTGGAACCCGCTCACCGCGACGGGCACCGGCCCCGACCGCGCCCGGGAACTGTGCGACGGAGCCGTCCTGGGTGTGCGCCTGGCACTGGAGGAGGCCGAGTTCACCGACGACCGCCTGGTCCGCGCCCTGCTGGTCCGCGAACTCGGCCGCTCGGTCGACAGGGTCTTCTCCCAGGCGGGGTACCCCGCGCCGGGGCCGCACGGTCCCCACCACCCTCAAGGCCCGCATCAGCATCAGGCCCCGGGGCCCCACACGCCCCGCTACTCCCACGGCCCCCACGACGCCTACGGCGTGGAAACCCCGCACCAGGGAGGAGGCCACCACCACGGGGGTCACGGACCCGGCGAGGGCGGCCACGGCTCCGGCTCCGGGGGCGGCAAGTCCGGAGGCGGAGGGTGCTGTACCGCCTGCTCCTGCGACACCCCCGCGGCCTCCCACCCGCCGAAGGCGCGAGGCGTCTTCAGCGGGTGCGCGGTGGCGCTGTTCATGTGCGGTACGTGCCAGTTCTGCTGCCGGGACCCGCACCCCGGGCCCTGGAGCGGCAAACCGCGGCGCTCCTGGTGCGACTACTGCGAGTGCTGCAACTGCTGCCAGTGCTGCCAGTGCTGCGCCTGTTGCGACGGAATCTGAGACGGGCCACCCCCGTACCCCTGGCCTCCGGCGGCGTACGCGACCGCGTCCGCCTCCGGAAGCCGGGGGCGCCCCGCCGCCCCCGAGCCCCGGGCAGGGTCTGTGCTCCTCCGGTGGTCGAGGGCGCTGCTCCGGGACAGCGGGGCGAGCAAGAGAGCGGTTCGCCCGGCCGGGGGCTCGCGAAGGGGTCCCGGTGGACGGGACCGGAGGCCACGGGCAGGCCGGTCACCGCAGGTCCGGGCCGCTCCTAACCTGGGAGCATGACCGACAGTGCACCCCTGCCCCCGTCCCCGCTCCCCCCGGAACTGGTGGGGGCCCTCTTCGAGATGGACCTGCCCCAGCGGTACCTGGACGACCTGGCGGCGGCCCCGGACGAGGCGGGGGAGATCCTCCTGAACGCGGCTCAGGGGCTGGGCCCCACGAACCCGCGGACGGCGCGGGATCTGCTGGAGACACTGCGGGAGTTCGCCCCGAACCCCGACCACCGCCAGTACGCGACCCACATGCTGGCGGCGTCCCTCCGCGCCGAGGGCCGCGTGGACGAGGCCGACCACCTGATCGAGGGGCTCATGCGCCCCGGGGTGCTCGGCCGTGCCACGGCCGTCGTGCTCGCCGACGAGTTCGCCCGCGAGGGAGACCTCGACAAGGCGCTGTACTGCTACAACGTCGCCTGTCGCGCCATCCTCGCCCAGCCCGCGCAGATCATCTCCCAGCTGGACCCGTACGGACTCCTGCCGCTCGTCGGCCGGGCCGTGGCCCGCGAGAGGCTCGGACTCGCCCCGGACGCCCACGACCGCGCGGCCCTGGCGGCGGACGGGGCGCCGTCGTCGCTGGAGACCGCCCTGGACCGGGCCGACGACGCCGTCCCCGGCCGGGGCCCGGTCGTCCACGCGGCCTTCGCGCGGGACGCCCTCCCCGAGGCCCGGGACCTCGGCCTCCTGTCCGACGACGCGGACACGGACGCCCACCACCACGGCGTCGAGCGGTCCCTGCGGGCGGAGTCCGCGGAACACGCCGGCGCCCTCCTGGCCACGGTCCTCACCACCCCGGAGGAACTGGGCGCCTTCGCCGGCGCCCGAGGACTCGACGCGGCGGACGGCGATGCCCTCCGGCTCTGGGCCGGGACGCTGTCCCCGGAGTCCGGTCGCCTGGCCCCCTGGCCCCCCGGGCGCAACCACCCCTGCTGGTGCGGTTCGGGGCGCAAGTACAAGAAGTGCTGCGGGTCCCCGTCCGTGCGCTGAGTCCCGCGGTCCCGGGCACGCCGCTCCCGCCCCTGCCGACGGACGGGGGCGGCGGATCGTCCGCCGCCCCCGGCTGACCGGCCCCAGGACCTGTTCGACGCCGCCGACGCGGTGGCCGGGGCCCGTTCTCACCCCTCCAGGCGCTTGAGGACCTCGGGCAGGTCGGAGGTGTGCGCGACCGTCAGCCGCCGGGTGGCGCGCGTGACCGCCACGTAGAGGTCGTTGGCGCCGCGCGGCTGCTCCAGCAGCGTGTCCGGTTCCACGACCACCACCGAGTCGAACTCCAGCCCCTTGGACTCGGTCGCGGTCAGCACCACCACCGACTCCTCCAGGGCGTCCCTGACCGGGCCGGGGCGGGCGGCGTCCGGAAGCGCCTCCGCGACCTCGGCGAGGCGGCGGTCGGACGTGACGACCGCGACGCGGCCCGCGCCGACCGCCGCCGCCTCCTCGGCCACGATCCCCGGCAGCCCCTCGGACAGCGACGCCAGCCGCACGGCGCGCGGCGGCTCACCGTCCTCGCGCACCGACTCGGGGACCTCCTCGCCGGGCGCCGCCTCGCGCAGCACGTCGGCGGCCACCGCCATGATCGGCGCCGGGGTCCGGTAGTTCACGAGCAGCCGCTCCACGTGCACCTTGCCGGGGGCGTAGGGCTCCAGGACGTCCGTCCACGAACGGGCGCCCGCCGCGCTGCCGGTCTGGGCCACGTCGCCGACCACGGTCAACGACCTGGTGGGCACCCGCCGCATCACCGTGCGCCACGCCATCGGCGACAGCTCCTGGGCCTCGTCCACGATCACGTGCCCGTACGCCCACTCCCGGTCCTCGCCCGCCCGCTCGGCGGTGGTGCGGCGCGGGCCGCTGTCGCGGTGCCGGTCGGCCAGGGCCTCCGCGTTCATCATCTCGTCCTCGGCCAGGCCGGTGAACTCCAGCACGCCCTGGGCGAACCGCACCTCCTCGGCGCGCTCCTCCTCGGCCCGGCGCTCCCGGATCCGCTCGTCGGTGTCGTCGCGCCCCAGGACGTCGGCGGCCTCGTCCAGCAGGGGAACGTCCTCGACCGTCCACGGCGACCCGGGGGAGCGCAGCAGCGCCGCCCGGGAGGCCTCGTCCAGGCCGACCCGCGTGCCGACGCGCTCCAGCGCCGCCGCGTCGGTGAGCAGTTCGCGGACCAGCCGCTCCGGCGACAGGTCCGGCCACAGCGCGTCCAGCGCCTGCCGCACCGGCGCCTCGTGCCAGAGCCGCTCGCCCACGAACGGCAGGTCGTCGTCCTGGACGGGGCGGGACAGCAGCACGGACTCGGCCCGCGCCAGCTCGCTCAGCAGGGTTCGCACGACGTACTTGCGCGCCGTGTTGTGGGCCAGCGGAAGCCCGCGCGCGGTGTCCAGCACCCGCCGGCAGGCCTCCTCCGGGACGGTGAGCGCTCCCGCGTCGGCCTCCACCACAAGGTCTCCCGACCCGAACGCCTCCAGCGGAGTGCGCTGGCGGTCGAGCACGGCCGCCGCGACGAGGTCCGCCATGAGCGGGGAGCCCTTGACCGCGGCGGTCGCGTACGCGTCGTGCGCGGTCGCCTCCACCCCCGGGAAGAGCTCCCCGAGGGTGCGCATCACCACGTCGGTCTCGCCGAGGGAGGGCAGCACGTCGCTCACGTAGCGCAGGAACGCCGTGTTGGGGCCCACCACCAGCGCCCCGCGGCGCTCCAGCACGTTGCGGTGGGTGTAGAGCAGGTAGGCGGCGCGGTGCAGGGCGGCGACGGTCTTGCCGGTGCCCGGTCCGCCCTGGACGACGAGGACCCCGGCGAGCCGGGCGCGGATGACCCGGTCCTGCTCGGACTGGATGGTGGCGACGATGTCGGCCATCCGCCCGGTCCGCTCGCGGTGCAGCGACTCCAGCAGGGCCGCCTCCCCGACCAGCTGGCGCCGGTCGCCCTCGGAGAGGCCGGCGGAGTCGAACACCTCGTCGTCGAGCCCGGTCACCCTGCGCCGACGCACCCGCAGGTGGCGGCGGCGAGTGAGCCCCTGCGGGTCACCGGGGGTGGCGGCGTAGAACGGCCGGGCCGCCGGGGCGCGCCAGTCCACGAGGATGGTCTCGTGCTCGGTGTCGCGCAGGCCGATCCTGCCCACGTAGCGGGCCTCGGGGCCGTCGTCGTGGGAGAAGTCGATCCGGCCGAAGCACAGCCCCTCCTCGACCGCGCTGAGCTGGGCGCGGCGCCGGGCGTGCTCGTAGGCGCGCGTCTCGCGCTCCACGAGCGCCGCGTAGCCGGTCTGCGCGTCGAGCTGGACCTCGGCGAGCTGCTCGGCGGTGCGGGCACGCAGGACGTCGAGCCGCTCGTACATCGTGCCGACCCGGGCCTGTTCCGCGGCCAGTGCGGACTGCTCCGGTGACGCCTCCCCGGCGCCGTCTTGACAGAACTGCATGTGCTTGATATCCTACCTGTTGCAGGTAACTATGTTTTTGCTCGGAAAGGCACAGTGGGTTCCGAAGCTTAGCACAGTCCTGCGCTCCCCGACCGACCGGCTCGTCCAGCGTCCCGCACTCCTCCTGCGGGACACGGGCGCCGACTTCCCCGTCGGACTCCCCGAGCCCCCTCGCACCCGCTACACTCGGGCCCATGCGAACCACCTCGCCCCGAGCCCAGTGGTGGCGCCGCCTCTAGGCGGTGCTCCGATTTCGCATACCCCAGCGACCGCCCCGGACCGGCGGTCGTTCGTGTTTTCACGGCCCCGGCCGGTGCGGTCACCCCGTCCGCACACTGCGCAAAAGGACCGGCCGTGAACGCCAGCGCCACACAGACCACCACGTACAGCACCCCGGGCGGCGTGACCGTCCACCGCAGCGCCACCCCCTGCGACCCGGAGGTCCTCACCGACCTCGTCCGGTCGGTCGAGTACCGGCGCGGGGGCGTCCTCTCCTCCGGGATGGAGTACCCGGGCCGCTACGACCGCTGGCACCTGGGGTACGTGGACCCGTGCCTGGAGATCACCACCCGCGGACGCCGCGTCACCGCCACCGCCCTCAACGACCGCGGACGCGTGCTCCTGCCGGTCCTGGCCCGGGCGCTGGGCACCGTCGGCGCCACCGACGGGCGCGACCGCGACCAGGTCTGCGTCGTCGTCCCCGAACCCGACCCCGACGCGTTCTTCACCGAGGAGGAGCGCAGCCGGCGCCCCAGCGTCTTCACCGCGCTGCGGGCCGTCATCGCCTCCCTGCGCAGCCCCGAGGACGCCAACCTGGGCCTGTACGGGGCGTTCGGCTACGACCTGTCCTTCCAGTTCGAGCCGATCGAAGAGCACATCGAGCGCGACCCGGACGACCGCGACCTGGTCCTGCACCTGCCCGACGCCGTCATCGTCCGCGACCGCAAGCGCGAGACCTGCGTGCGCTACACCTACGAGTTCACCGTCCCCGCCGAGGGGGACCGCCCCGAGGCCACCACCGAGGGCCTGCCGCGCGAGACCGAGCCGACCCCGCCCGTGGTCGCCTCGGAGGTTCCCGAGGGGCCCGAACCGGGCTCCTACGCCAAGGTCGTCGCCCGGGCCAAGGAGAAGTTCCGCCGGGGCGACCTGTTCGAGGTCGTCCCGGGCCACCGCACCTACGCCCGCTGCTCCTCGCCCGCGCGCTTCTACGAGCTGCTGCGCGAGCGCAACCCCGCGCCCTACGAGTTCTTCTTCAACCTGGGGGAGGGCGAGTACCTGGTCGGCGCCTCCCCGGAGATGTTCGTGCGGGTCACCGGTGAGCCGGGGACCGGCCAGCGCGTGGAGACCTGCCCGATCTCCGGCACCATCCGGCGCGGGGAGGACGCCCTCGGGGACGCCGAGAACATCCAGGAGCTGCTGTCCTCCGTCAAGGAGAAGTCCGAGCTGACCATGTGCACCGACGTGGACCGCAACGACAAGTCGCGCGTGTGCGAGCCCGGCAGCGTCCGGGTGATCGGCCGCCGTCAGATCGAGATGTACTCCCGCCTCATCCACACCGTGGACCACATCGAGGGCACCCTCCGCCGCGACTTCGACGCGCTGGACGCCTTCCTGACCCACATGTGGGCGGTCACCGTCACCGGCGCCCCCAAGACCTGGGCCATGCGGTTCATCGAGCAGAACGAGTCCAGCCCCCGCCGCTGGTACGGAGGCGCCGTCGGCGTCGTCAACTTCGACGGCTCCATGAACACCGGCCTCACCCTGCGCACCGCCCACATCCGTGACGGCGTGGCCGCCGTGCGGGTGGGCGCCACCCTCCTCTACGACTCCGACCCCGAGGCGGAGGAGCGCGAGACCTTCCTCAAGGCGCGCGCACTGCTGGAGACCCTCGCCCTGGGAGAGGAGGCCGCACGCCGGGAGGCCCTCGCCGCCGAGGGGGCGCCCGCGGTCCCGGAACCGGTCGCGGCCCCCGCGGCGGACCTGCCCGGCGAGGGGATGAGGGTCCTGCTCGTCGACCACGAGGACTCCTTCGTCAACACCCTCGCCGACTACGTGCGCAGGCACGGGGCCGAGGTCACGACCGTCCGCTACGGGTTCGACCCGTCGCTCCTGGACCGGCTCGCCCCCGACCTGGTGGTGATCTCGCCCGGCCCCGGCCTTCCGGAGGACTTCGGGATGTCCGCCCTGCTGGACGCCCTCGCCGCCCGGAACCTGCCGGTGTTCGGGGTCTGCCTGGGCCTCCAGGGCATGGTGGAGCACGCCGGCGGCGAGCTGCGCACCCTGGCCGATCCGGTGCACGGCAAGCCGGGCCGCGTCAGGGTGTCCGGCGGGCGGCTCCTCAGCGGGCTGAGCGAGGAGGAGGCCTTCCCCGCGGCCCGCTACCACTCCACCTACACCCTTCCCGACCTGGTGAAGGGCTTCGAGGTCACCGCCGTCCTGGAAGACGGCGCGGACGGGGAGGAGGTCGTGATGGCGATCGAGGACCCGGCGACGCGCCGGTACGCCGTCCAGTTCCACCCCGAGTCGATCCTGACCGCGAGCGTCGGGGAGGGGATCGTGGCGCGGGCACTGCGCCTGGCGCGGGACTGACGCCTCCGGAGGGGACGGCGGATCCGGGCCCGCGCGTGGCCTGTGCCACGTGCGGGCCTCCTCACCTGCACCGATGCCACCAAAGCAAAACAAATCACCGCACGCTGTTTGATGATTTCGTTATAGGACAGTGGTTGTGTATGGGTATTTTGCTAACGATCCTCGGAATCATCCTCATCGTCGCCGGTGTTCTCGGAGTGCTGCGGGGACAGCTCCTCTGGGGCATCATCTCCATCGTCGTCGGGCTGGTTCTGGCCCCCGGTACCTTCTACGGCCTCTAGCCGGTGAAGGCAGGCCCGCCGCCGAGCGGGAAACCTCCACCACGCCGACACCACCGATACCGGTCCGAGGGCCGGGTGTCCTCCCAGGAGGACACCCGGCCCTCTCCCGTCCCCGGACGTGTACCCTCGGGTGAGGCTAATCGGCCCCGCCCCCACACACGCCCCCGTGCCCCCGGAACCCCTGGTCACGGCGTTCACGCGTGCCCGGAGGCGGGGCCCACCGAACGGGAGGCAGTGCTGTGAAGAGGGTCGAGCCGCAGGTTCGTCTGGTCGCGCGTCCGCAGGTCGACTACGACGCGATCACCGACTACCTCAAGGAGGTCGGCGGTGAGGCGTGGATCGAGCGGTTCGACCGCGGCGAGCTCGACGCGCACCTCAACGATCCGCAGAACCTCGCCGAGTTCGCCGGGCGCCTGTGCTACCGCTCCTGGGAGCCGGGCCTCAACCCGAACGTCACGCGCGTGCGCACCGACCAGGACCAGTACCTCGGCAACATCCTGGCCAGCCTGCACGGCTCGGTCCTGGAGCACGTCAGCTTCAGCTTCGTCCTGCACAACGTGTCCCGGGTGCTCACCCACGAGCTGATCCGGCACCGTCCCGGCGTCGCCGTCTCGCAGGAGTCGCTGCGCTTCGTGCGCCTGAGCGACCTGCCGTTCTGGTTCCCGGACTGGGCGGAGGAGGACCCGGAGCTGATGGAGCGGGCCACGGCCATGCTCCAGCAGATGGAGGAGTTCCAGCTCTGGATGGCCGACCACTTCGGCCTGGACGACGACGGCGTCAAGTTCGCGGAGAAGAAGCACAAGACCTCCTTCATGCGCCGCTTCGCCCCCGAGGGCGTCGCCACCGGCCTGGTGTGGACCGCGAACGTGCGCACCCTGCGCCACACCCTGGAGGCGCGCACCGCCCCGGGCGCCGAGGAGGAGATCCGCCTGCTCTTCAACCTGATCGGCGAGACCCTCAAGAAGGAGGCCCCCGCCCTCTTCGGCGACTACGAGGTCGAGGACGGCGCGTGGGTGCCGCGGTGGCGCAAGGTCTGACCCCTTTCCGCGCGCGACCGGCCGGTCCGGTCCCGCGCCGGCACACGGCCCGTCCGCCCCGGTTCGCCCGAGGGCGGGCGGGCCGTTCGCACGGGGGCGCGGCACCGTGTCCCCGCGCCGCGCCGGGGGACCGCGTCCGCTAGGTTCGTGGGCACGGAGCACCCGAGCGGAAGGACCGTGGACATGGGCGGCGAGGAACCGCGTACCGACCGGGGGACCAGGACGGTGCGGGCGTCCGCCGCCGCGGTCTACCGCGCCATGACCGATCCGGGCTCCCTCGAGGCTTGGCTGCCGCCGGAGGGGATGACCGGCCGGATGGAACGCTTCGAGCCGTGGGCCGGCGGAGGTTTCCGAATGGTGCTGACCTACCTCGACCCGGCCGCCGGACACGGCAAGACCTCCGATGCCAGCGACGTCACCGAGGTCGGCTTCGCCGAGCTGGTCCCGGGGGAGCGGATCGTGCAGCGCGTCGCCTTCGAGTCCGAGGATCCCGCGTTCGCCGGGACGATGACGATGACCTGGCGGCTGGCCGGGACGGAGGACGGCACCGAGGTGACCGTCGAGGCGACCGACGTGCCCCGGGGCATCTCGCAGGCCGACCACGAGGACGGTCTGGCCTCGTCCCTGGCCAACCTCGCGGCCCACGTCGAGGCCTGAGCACCCGCCGGCGCGCACGCCTCAGCCGTCGGCGGCCAGCCGGAGCAGCCGCGCCTCCACCTCTTCGGCACGGGGGTCGCCGTGGTCGCGCAGGTAGTCCAGGGCGGCTCCCAGCGCCTCCCTGGCGCCCTCCCCGTCACCGAGGGCGACGCGGGCCTCCGCCAGCCCGATCAGTGCCACTGCCCGGCTGTCCCGGTCGTCACGTTCCTCGAAGACCTCGATGGACGACAAGTACTCCGCCACCGCATCCCCGGCCCGAGCCGAACCGGTGAGGATCCGCCCCAGCGTGCAGCGTGCCCACGCCGTACTCCACACGTCACCGATGTCCTCGAACATCCGAATCGCGGCCCGGCAGTGTCCGAGTGCGGTGTCGAACCCGCCGAGGTCCGCGCGGAAGTCGGCCAGGCTGAGCAGTCCCATGGCCTCCCCCCGCCGCTCTCCCGCCTCGTGAAAGACCCCGATGGCCCGTTCGACGGTCTCCACGGCGCCGCCGCGCTCGCCGCGTTGCCAGGCCACCACACCGAGTTGGCGCAGAGCGAACCCCTCCACCCACGGGTCACCGGCCTCGCGGTTGGAGGCCAGGGCAGCCCGGTAGTGGCGCACGGCCGCGTCCAGGTCGCCCAGCAGCCATTGGGCGTCGCCCATCCCCAGGTGGTTGCGAGCCGTCCCGAAGGCGTCGCCCGCGCTCTCGGCCGCCCGCAGACCGAGGGTGTGGAGGTCACGCCACTCGTGCCAGTACCGGCGCAGCTCGAACAGACCGTAAACGGTCGCGGGCAGTCTCCAGGCGGTGCCGTGGTGGCCGTGCTCCAGAGCGGCACCCACAACGGCGACCAGGTTCGTACGCTCGGTCTCGAACCAATCCAGCGCGTCACGGACAGAGTCGAGCCCGGGAAGCTCGTGGCCCTGCCCGTCTCCCGGCACGGCGGGGAATTCGGGGTGCTCCGCGAGCTGTGCCCGGGCGGCGGCGTGCGTGTACCACTTCGCGACCCTTCCCACCGCCTCGCCCACGGCCCCGGCCTCCTCCTCGGCGCGGACCCGCTCGACGGCGTAGAGCCGCACCAGATCGTGCAGACGGTAGCGGTTCTCCCGCAGACGCTCGACCAGGTTCGCGCGGGTCAGGTGGTCCAGGCGCCGACGGGCCTCGGGCAGTGGGGTGTCGGTGAGCGCGGCAGCGGCCTCGCCGGAGAACTCCGACCCCGGATGCAGTCCCAGCCGTCGGAAGAAGCGGGTGGTGTCGTCGTCCAGGGCCTGGTACGAGGCCGTCATCACTGCACGCAGATCACTCAACTCGTCCTCCTCGGCGAGGGCGTCCAGACGGGAATCCTCGGCGGCGAGTTCGCTCACGAGGGCGCTCAGCGTCGCGTCCGGCCGGGCGATGAGGCGTTCGGCGGCCACTCGGAGAGCGAGGGGGCCGTGTATGGTCCGGTGGTTGTCGAGGCCGGTCGCAGGGGGCGCATGTCGGCGTCGAAGGGCCTCTGGTACTCGGTGCAGGGGGGAAGACCGGTGCAGTGCCCGGTCGCGCACCGTGTTGGCCCGGACGATCGGTCTCCGGGCCGGAGACCAGTTCGGGTGCGGGCGTGGTGGCGTACGGGACGTAGTTCATGCGCACCAGCCGGTAGGAGTCGAAGAGCCGGTATCGGATCTCGAAGCTAACACGAAAGCCCTGCTCCGTGAGGCTTTCGGTCCTTTCCGTCCTACTCCTCCAGGTGCCTTCGCCGTATCCGTTCCACTTCGTCCCCATCGTCCTCGCAGGACGCGCGCACGAGCCGTCTGACATCGGAGGCGAGCGCGTTGCGCCGGGCCCGGAGCTGGGCCGTGTGCCGAAGGTCGGTGTACCCTCCGTGACCGTTCCTCGGATCCCTGCCGACATGTCTCCTGCCTGGACAGGCCGAGCGTACAGGGAGCGGAGCTCGGAGCGCTGTGGTTTTCTGAGCCCCGCATCCGGCCCCACCTGCGGTGCTGCGCGGTCGGAGGCGTAGCATTCGCCGCGCGTCCGGGGCCGGTCGGTCCCCGGCGCACGCACCGGCACCCGTGTGGAGAGGCCCACCATGGACGAACAGCCCCGTACGACGGTCTTCCGCGACCTGCGCCCCCTGGGCGGCGACCCCGTCGACCTGGTCGTGGTAGACGGAAACGTGGCCGCGGAAGCCGAGGGGGAGACGGCCGTCGTCGACTGCGGAGGACTGATCGCCCTGCCGACCCTGGTCGACGCCCACATCCACCCGGACAAGACGACCTGGGGCGAGCCCTGGCACTCCCGGAGCCCGGCACAGGGCATCGCCGGGTTCGGGGCCCAGGACGCCGAGCTCTTCCGGAACTCGCCCACGCCGGTCGGTGTCCGCGCGGAGCGGCTCATGGCCCACGCCGTCACCCGGGGCACGCGGGCCATGCGCGCGCACGCCGACGTCGCGCCCGTCTACGGGCTCGAGGGCCTGGAGGGGGTCCGGCGGGCGGCGCGCAACCTGGCGCACGCCCTGGACGTCCAGACCGTCGCCTTCCCCCAGCACGGCGTCCGACGCTCGCCCGGGACCGACCGCCTTCTGGAGGAGGCCGTCAGGTCGGGGCTCGCCGACCTGGTCGGCGGCATCGACCCGGAGGGCTTCGACGGGGACCCCGACGGCCAGCTCGACCTGGTCTTCGACATCGCGGACCGCCACGGCGTCGGCGTCGACATCCACCTGCACGACCGCGGCGACCTGGGCGTGCGCACCATGGACGCCGTCATCGAGCGCACCCGCGCCCTCGACATGGGCGGCTCCGTCACCGTCAGCCACGCCTTCTGCGTGGCCCAGGCGGGTGACGGCTTCGACCGGCTGGCCGCCCGGATCGGCGCCGCCGGAATCTCCCTGACCACGGTCGCCTCCGACGCGGCCCGGGTCCTGCCCGCCGCGCGCCTGCGCGAGCACGGTGTCCGCGTGGGCGTCGGCTCGGACGGTGTCCGCGACTCCTGGAGCCCCTTCGGGGACGCGGACATGCTCCACCGCGCCCACATGATGGCCAGGGCGCTGCGCTCGCGCCTGGACGGGGAGCTGTCCGACGCCTACCTCACCGCCGCGCACTCCGGCGCGGAGGTGGTGGGGCTGCCCGCCGCCGACCTGGACGTGGGCTCTCCCGCCGACTTCCTGCTGGTGGACGGGGAGTGCCTGCCGCAGGTCGTGGTGGACCTCCCCCCGCGCCGGACGGTCGTCCGTGCCGGGCGCGTGGTCGCCCGGGACGGACGCCTGGTCTGACCCGGGCGCGGCCGGGGACGCCGGTCCCCGGCCGTCAGTAGAGGTCGTCCAGGGCCCGGAGGAGGGCACGGAACTCACGGGCACGGCGGGAGGTCATGCGGTGGGCCACGGCCTCCAGCAGGACGCGGGCCTCGTGGGGGTCGCCGCAGCACTCCCATACGCCGCAGCCGCCGTCGCCCTCCTCCCACAGCCGGTGGTACGGGGAGCGCACGAACCGCCGCCAGATCCCGACCAGCTCGCGCGTCCACCCCGGGGACATCTCCGGGTGCCGGTGTTCGAGCCGCGAGATCTCGGCCATCGCGGGTCCGGAGAGGCCGTCGATCGCGGTGTGTGGTCGCCGTTCCCGGGGCGGGGCCCCGGAGCGGACGTCTCCCGGCCGCCTACGCGGCACGGTCCTCTCGGTCGTCGTGCATGGGACGGATTGTGCCAGAACCCCTGTCTCCGCGGCCAGACCCGTGTTCCGTGCGTAGTTGCACGGCTACCCGGAATGCGCTTTCCGTGTTAGGTTCCGGACTCCTGGGAGCGCTCCCTGTCCCCGCTCACCCCTCCCGGGACGCAACCGTCCCGGAGTTCGCACAGGAGAAGCACCGATGACACCCACCCCCACCACCGGAGGGCGCGGCCGGACCCGCGCCGCCGGACCGCGACGACGCGCCCGCCGCCTCCTGCTGAACGCGGCGCTCGCCGCCGGCCTCGCCCTGGGAACGGCCGCCGCGGCCGTTCAGGCGCCGGCCGCACCCGAGCCCCACGACATCCGGAACGCGGGCAGCGACCGAAGCACCGCGGCCGCCGCGTGCGGCGACAGCGGCTTCGACGCCGAGGCCTACCTGCTCGGCTCCACCTGGGTCGCGCGCAACGGCGGCACCGTCCTCTACGAGGGCGGTGACATGCTCACCGCCATGCGCACGGCCGTCGGCAGCCTCACCCCCGGCCGCTCCTCCCAGGAGCGCGTGGTGGTGTGGCAGTCGGGCACCGTCCCGGGCAACGCCTCGCTCGACCTGCCGAGCCACACCTCCCTGGAGGTCTGCGGCACCATCCACGTCTCCGGCGCGGTCGCCGCGGACCACGCCCCGGTACGGGTGCGCAACGCCCAGAACGTCTCCGTGCCCCACCTGTCGGTCACCGGCGCCCCCTACTTCGGGGTCTTCGTGCGGGGCTCCCAGCAGGTGCACCTCGGCCAGATCGACCTGCGCCTCTCCTCGGGCCTGGGCATACGCGTCGACAGCCGGGGCAGCGACGCCGCGCGCACCACCCGCGACATCACCATCGACGACGTCTACGTCTCCGGCACGAACAACCACGGCGTGGAGACCTACAGCGTCGACGGGCTCAGCATCGGCACCGTCACCGCCCGCGACACCGGGTACTCCGGTCTGCTCCTCAACAACACGGTCAACGCCGACGTCGGCCTGGTGGACGCGGTGGACGCCGGAACGGGCACCGGCTACGCCGCCTTCCGCATGGCCAACCGCAACGGGCGGATCGGGAACGGATACCCGGACAACATCCGGGTCGGCGAGGTGCGCGCCCGGGGAGGCGGCCGCGGGATCTTCTGCGTCTCCGAGAGCGGAGGCGCGGTGATCGAGCGCGTCGACATCGCGCAGACCGGGAGCAACGCCGTCCTGGTCGAGAACTGCCACAACGTCACCATCGCCGAGGACGGCGGGACGATCGCCGGTCCCGGCGACATCCGGATCGCCGCCCGCTCCGAGTTCGCCAACACCTCGGACATCACGTTCGAGAACCTGAGGCTGGTGAACACCGCGCTCAACGAGAACCCGTGCGCGGCGGGCACGGTCGTCCGGAACATCACCTGGGACAACAGCCGGGACAACACCTGCTGATCCCGTACGGCGACGACGCCGGGGGCCCGCCGGACCGCTCCGGACGGGCTCCCGGCCGCGCCCCGGGCCGTCTATCCTTCTACGCACCCGACGCCCGGCCCCCGTCGGGCGCGGAACGGAGGAAGCCGAGCCCGTGAAGACCATCGCGACCGTCACCCCCGACGACGTGCTCCGGCGCTTCCGCGCCACCCACCCCGTGAGCGACGAGGTCTCCCGGCGCACCAACGAGTACGCGGAGGGGATCCTCGACCTCGCCTCCCGCCAGCTGGGCGGCACGTGGCACAGGGTCGCCCTGGACCGCGAGGACGTCCTGGCCACGGTCCTGCCCTGGCACACGGGGGAGGGCGGCGAGCTGGTGCTGGTCGACCCCGAGGGGACGACCGTGGCCGACGCCGCGGCCACCCTCTCCTCGTGGGAGGGCCGCTACACCGAGAGCAACCCGGTGTGCTGGGGGAAGCTGGCCTGGCACGCCGCGGCCGACCCCAGCCCCGTCTTCCTGAGCTCCTCGGCCGTGGACCACCCCTACTACGAGAGGCTCGAACGCACGGACGCCCTGACCCACCTGGACGGCCTGCACCGCATGCTCGCCTGGGCGCTCTGGGGGCGGCTGCCGGACGGGCCCCGCCTGGAGGCCTACGTGGCCGGCCCCCTGTAGGCCCACGGCCCCGACGGAGCGGGTGCGCGCACGCGCCCCCGTGCGCCCTCCCCGGCCCGTGTCCCCCTCGGGCCCGCACCCCGCTCCCGGAGCCCCGGGGGCAGGGCCCAGCCGTCGCCTCCCTCCTCCGTCGCCCCGGCGCCCTCGGGCCGGGCACGGGTCAGGGGCAGACCGAGGCCAGGGAGCGTGCCAGGGCCGCTGCGCCGACCCGGTCGAGCCCCCGCTCGTCCGCGACCTCCCGGGTGCTCCGGGCGAGGTCCGCCCCGCAGTCCGGCGAGCGCAGGGCGGGGCCGGCGTCGGCCAGCGCACGCACCAGCTCGGGGGTGAGCCGGTCCAGTTCGGCCCGGACCCGGGAGAGGTCGGGTTCCGTTCCCGGCCCGCCGCCGGGGTCCGTGTGCCATCGGGTGTGCAGGCTCCGCTGAACCGTCTTGTTCGCCTCGATCTGGTCGCGCACCACCGCCGCGACGGCCTCCGGCTCCACCCCGAGCGCCGACGCGTGGCGCTCGGCCGCGGCCAGGACCTCCCTCTCGCGTTCGGGGGAGTCGACCGGGTCGCCGCTGTGCCACTTGGCCGCCGCCACGGGCAGGGCCGTCGCGAGCCGGTCGGCGGACAGTTCCACGACCGCGCCCGGCCCCACGGCACGGGTGGAGCCGGCGGCGGGACAGGCGAGCAACACGACGGCCAGCGGGACGGCCACGGCTGGGCGCACGGCGGATTCCTTCGGACGGTTCTGGCGGGGACCCCTGGAGTGTATCCGTGCGTGTTCGTCCGCATGCCAAGAGTGACCGGTCGTGGTCGAACGTCCATGGAGGACAGCGGCGCCCCTCGCGCGGGTCAAGGACGGGAGGCCGGGAAAAACTTCTGCTCAATTCTCGGCCTCGGCCCGTTAGCGGCTCCCTTTCACGGCTCTTCCCGCAGGCCACGAGGGGTAGGGGTGAGGTCGTACGAGGCCGGGACACCCGGTGTTCCGGCGGGGGACCGCAGAGAAGGGGAGGGACCATGGCACGCGACCGCGCACCCGGAGATCTCATCGGACACCACGTCCTGGACGAGGAGGGCCACAACGTCGGCAAGATCAAGCAGGTCTATCTGGATGACGAGACGAACGAGCCGAGCTGGGTGTCGGTCGAGACCGGCCTCTTCGGCCGCAACGAGACCCTCGTGCCCCTCCAGGGCTCCCGGCCCAAGGAGGAGGACATCCAGGTGCCCTTCGACAAGTCCACGGTGAAGGACGCCCCGAACATCGACGCGGACAGGCACATCTCCCCTGAGGAGGAGCGGCTGGTCCGCGACTACTACGCCCGCCACGGCAGCGCGGACGCCTCCGGCGGCGAGCGCGCGGGCGGCGTTCCCCCGGCGGGCATGGGGGACCGCGCCGGCACGGCTGGTACCGCGGGAACCGCCGGGGCGGCCGGCGACACGGGCCGGCCCGAGGCGGACGACATCTCCATGGTCCGCTCCGAGGAGCGTGTGGACATCGGTGTGGAGCGCCGCGAGGCCGGCCACGCCAGGCTCCACAAGTACGTGGAGACCGAGCAGTACGACGAGACGGTCCCGCTCCATCACGACGAGCTCCAGATGGAGCGCCGTCCGGTGACCGACGAGACCAGGGCCGACGACGCCGGGGACATGCACGAGGAGGATCAGACCTTCACGCTCTACGAGGAGCGGCCGGTCGTCTCCAAGGAGCGCGTGCCCGTCGAGGAGGTCCACGTCCGCAAGCGCGACGTCACCCGTGAGGAGCACGTCCAGGGTGAGCGCCGCAGGGAGAGGATCGAACTGGAGGACGAGGACGGGGAGCCCTCCGGCTCCTGACCGGAGCCGGGGCCGAGCGGTTCCGACCGAGGGCGGGGTGTCGTCCCCGGGCGCGGCCCGGGGACCGCCTACAGTCGCTCGTGTCGGTCACCGGCACGGAGGGGGAGTTCCATGACTGACCCGGGTGACGCGGGCGGGGAGAACACGCAGGGGGAGGACGCCGGACGGGAGGCCGGGAGCGAGCAGGTCGAACCGCGCGGGCGCGAGGCGGGCCCCGGGCGCGGCCACACCGTCGTGGTGGGCGCCGGCATGGCCGGACTCGCCGCCGCGGACCGCCTGGCGCGGGAGGGGGAGCGCGTCACCGTCCTGGAGGGCCGCGACCGCACCGGCGGGCGCATCCACTCCGTGCGCGACTGGGGCGGCTCCACGACGCTGGACGTGGGCGCCTCCTGGATGCGGGGCGAGGAGAACAACCCCCTCGCCGACCTGGTCAACGAGATCGGTCTGCGCACCGCCGTGTTCAACAGGTCCACCGAGACCGCCTACGACCCCAAGGGGCGGAGGCTGCTCTTCGACCGCCACCGCCGCAACATGGAGGACGTCCACCTCCTCCAGGAGCACATGTACTGGGGGACCGTGGGCGCCAACCCCCAGGAGTCGATGGAGGAGGGCATCAAGCAGGCCCTCTACGACGCCAACCTGGTACGCGCCCGCGCCCGCGACGCCGACGAGATCGTGCACCGCATCGCCGAGAGCGACCACGGCGCGGACGCGGAGGAGATCGCCTTCTCGGCGGTCGCCGCCCGGCACGAGTTCAGCGGTGACGACGTGGTCTTCCCCGACGGGATGGACCGGATCACCGACCACCTGGCGCGCGGTCTGGACGTCCGCCTGGAGCACGTCGTGCTGTCGGTGGGCCACGGCGGCGACGGCGCCAGGGTGCGGGTCGACACCCCCGAGGGGGAGAGGACCCTGACGGCCGACCGCGTCCTGGTCACCGTGCCCCTGGGCGTCCTCAAGGCCGGGCAGGTCGGGTTCGACCCCCCGCTGCCCCAGGAGAAGCGGGACGCCGTCGAGCGCCTGGGCAACGGCAGCCTGGAGAAGCTGTTCCTGCGCTTCGACGAGGTGTTCTGGGGCGACGCGGAGGTCATCGTCCACCTGGGCGCGGAGGAGGGCACCTGGTTCCACTGGTACGCGGGCCAGCGGGTCCTCGGGGCGCCGGTCCTGGTCAGCCGCAACGGCGGCAACGCGGCCCGGTTCCTGGAGGGGAAGGAGGACGGCGAGGTGGTCGAGCACGCGATGGCCACCCTGCGCGGCATGTTCCGCAAGGCGCCGGACCCGGTGGACCACCTGGTGACCCACTGGGGGGACGACCCGTTCGCGCGGGGCGCCTTCTCCTACACGGCCGTCGGCTCGGGCGACGCGGACCGGGTGGCGCTCGACAACCCGGTGGGGGACAGCCTGTTCTTCGCGGGGGAGGCGACCGAGATCGAGCACACCGCCACGGTGCACGGCGCCCTGCTGTCGGGCCGCCGCGCGGCCGACCGCATCCTCACGCTCTAGCGGCTCCCGCGGTGTCCGGGGGAGCGGCCGCGCCGGGGGAGGCCCGCGCGGCCGGGAACCCCGGGGGAGGCCCGCGCGGCCGGGAACCCCGGGGGAGGCCCGCGCGGCCGGGAACCCCGGGGGAGGCCCCTTCGTTGGAACCCGTGGGAGGGAGCGGGCGCCGTGGCCGGAGGCGGGCCGGATACGCGTCCGTGCTTTCCGAAACAGACACTGCGCTGGTAAAAGGCCCAAAACGTACACGGTACGATTGGCGGACGATCGTCCCTCGGGCCACGTCGGGGCCGTCGGCCCCCGTGATGGCGGGAAACGACCCACCCGCCCGTTATCGTGGGCGCCATGGGGCGATCCGCGGAAGATGGCAGACTCGAGGCGGGGGGCGATGTGGCCAGCCCGGCGGTCAGTGACCGCATCTGGACGGTTCCCAACCTGCTGAGCATGCTCCGGCTGTTGGGCGTGCCGCTGTTCCTCTGGCTCGTCCTGGTACCCCAGGCCGACTGGTGGGCGCTGCTGGTGCTCGGCTTCGCCGGGCTCAGCGACTGGCTCGACGGCAAGATCGCCCGCGCCTGGAACCAGACCTCGCGCCTGGGCACGGTCCTCGACCCGCTCGCCGACCGGCTCTACATCTTCGCCGCGCTGCTCGGCCTGGTGATCCGGGACATCGTCCCGTGGTGGCTGATGGCCATCCTCGTCCTGCGCGACGTCCTCATCCTCGGCGCGCTGCCGCTCCTGCGCCACTTCGGCTACGGGCCCCTCCCGGTGAACTTCGCCGGGAAGGCCGCCACGCTGTGCCTCCTCTACTCGTTCCCCCTGCTTTTCATCGCGGGCTACGAGTCCACCGTGGCGGATGTGGCGAGAATTATAGGTTGGGCCTTCGCGCTCTGGGGAACTGCTCTCTACTGGTGGGCCGGACTGCTCTACGCCGTACAGGGCCTGCGCCTGATGGCCCAGACCCGCCGCGACGAAAGCGCTGATCACCACGGGGACCGACCGGTCGCCGGAGACAGCGACCACGTCCGCGGCCACGACACGGATCGACCCGATCCAGCCACATCGGCGGCCGCTGACGGCGATCCTGGAGCGGTGGCCGAAGGCTCGGACCGGCCGAGCCGCCCGGATCAGGGACGGACCGGACCCTGATCCACCGACGGACCGGCTCACCGCGAGTCCTGTCGGATCGAAAGGGAGTGTCGTCTCCGTCATGAGAACATGTCCCACCGCGCGCCACGGCGCGCGCTCCGAGAACCCGTCCCCCGCCGCGTCCTCCCACGGCACCGTCCTACGGAGGCACCGGCGATGAGCACCCACGAGGAAACCCCGGAGAGCGCTTTTCAGGCGCCTCCCATGAAGGCCGTCGTGATGGCCGGCGGCGAGGGGACCCGCCTCCGCCCCATGACCGCCAACCAGCCCAAACCCCTGCTTCCGGTGGTCAACAAGCCCATCATGGAGCACGTGCTCCGCCTGCTGCGCAAGCACGGTTTCACCGAGACCGTGGTCACCGTCCAGTTCCTGGCCACCCTCATCCGCAACTACTTCGGGGACGGCGAGGAGCTCGGGATGAAGCTCCACTACGTCGCCGAGGAGGTCCCCCTCGGCACCGCGGGCAGCGTCAAGAACGCGGAGGAGCACCTGCGCGGGGAGCCGTTCATCGTCATCTCCGGCGACGCGCTCACCGACATCGACCTCACCGACATGGTGCGCTTCCACAAGGAGAGCGGCGCCAAGGTCACCATCGCGCTCAAGCGGGTCCCCAACCCGCTGGAGTTCGGCATCATCATCGTCGACGAGCAGGGCCGGATCCAGCGCTTCCTGGAGAAGCCCACCTGGGGCCAGGTCTTCTCCGACACCGTCAACACCGGCATCTACATCATGGAGCCGGACGTCCTGGACCGGGTCGCCGAGGGGGAGGTGGTCGACTGGTCGGGCGACGTCTTCCCCCAGCTCCTGGAGGAGGGCGAGCCCCTCTACGGCTACATCGCCGACGGCTACTGGGAGGACGTGGGCACCCACGAGAGCTACCTGAGCGCCCAGGCCGACGTGCTGTCCGGCAAGGTGGACGTCGACATCGACGGCTTCGAGGTCTCTCCCGGGGTGTGGGTCGGCGAGGGGTCGGAGGTCGACCCCCGCGCGATCCTCAAGGGCCCGCTCTTCATCGGCGACTACGCCAAGGTCGAGGCGGGCGCGGAGCTGCGCGAGTTCACCGTGGTCGGCAGCAACGCCGTGGTGCGGTCCGAGGCCTTCTGCCACCGCACGGTCCTGCACGACAACGTCTTCGTCGGCCGGGGCGCCAACCTGCGCGGCTGCGTCGTCGGCAAGAACACCGACGTCATGGCCGCCGCCCGGATCGAGGAGGGGGCGATCGTCGGCGAGGACTGCGTCATCGAGTCCGAGGCCTACGTCAACGCCGACGTCAAGGTCTACCCCTTCAAGACCATCGAGGCCGGCGCGGTCGTCAGCACCAACGTCATCTGGGAGTCGCGCGGGCAGCGCTCGCTGTTCGGCCCCCGCGGCGTGTCCGGGCTGATCAACGTCGAGATCACCCCCGAGCTGGCGGTGCGCCTGGCCAACGCCTACGCCACCACCCTGAAGAAGGGCGCGCTCGTCACCACGTCCCGTGACGTGTCCCGGGCCGCCCGGACGCTCAAGCGCGCGGTGATCAGCGCGCTCACGGCCGCCGCCATCGACGTGCGCGACCTGGAGGTGGTGCCGCTGCCCGTGGCGCGCTTCCACACCTCCCAGAGCGGGGTCAGCGGAGGCATCACGCTCCGCACCACCCCGGGCGACCCGGAGTCGGTGGACATCCTCTTCCTGGACGGGGGCGGGGCCGACCTGTCGCCGGCGGCGCAGCGCAAGCTCGACCGGGTCTTCTCCCGCGCCGAGTACCGCAGGGCCTTCCCCGGGGAGATCGGGGAGCTCACCTTCCCCTCGCGCGGTGTCGAGAACTACTCGCACGACCTGCTGCGCTCGGTCGACACCTCGGGGGTCGCCGAGGCCGGGCTCAAGGTGGTCGTCGACTGCGCGGGCGGCAGCGGCTCGCTCATCCTCCCCTCCCTGCTGGGGCGGATCGGCGTGGACGTCCTCACGGTCAACAACCGGCTCGACGAGGCCTCGCCCACCGACACCGTCGCCAAGCAGAACCGCGACCTGGAGCGGCTGGGCGAGCTCGTCTCGGGGTCGGGAGCCGACTTCGGGGTGCGCTTCGACCCCGTGGCCGAACGGCTGGCCATCGTGGACGGCAACGGCGAGCTGGTCGACAACGACCGCGCCCTGCTGGTCGTCCTGGAGCTGGTCTGCGCCGAGCGCGGGGGAGGCCGGGTGGCGCTTCCCGTCACCACGACCCGGGTCGCCGAGACGGTGGCGGCCGCGCACGGGGTCGAGGTGCACTGGACCGCCACAGCCACGGGCGAACTCACCAAGGCGGTCCAGAGCGGGGGCGAGGACGTCGTTCTGGCCGGGGACGGCCGGGGCGGTTTCGTCGTCCCCGAGTTCAGCCCGACCAGCGACGGCATCGCCGCGTTCGTCCGGCTGCTGGGACTGGTGGCCAGGGACCGCCGCTCGCTGAGCCAGATCGACCGGGCGATCCCCCAGGCGCACCTCCTGCGCCGTTCGGTGCCCACCCCCTGGGCGGTCAAGGGGAGCGTCATGCGCGCCGTCGTGGAGGCGGCTGGGGACCGTCGGCTGGACACCACGGACGGCGTCCGCGTCCTGGAGTCCGACGGTAGCTGGGCGCTCGTCCTCCCGGACACGGCGGAGGCCGTGACCCATCTTTGGGCCGAAGGTCCCGACTCCGACACCGCTCACCGCCTGCTGGACGAGTGGGCGGCCGTGGTCGAACGGGCCGAGGGCTGACCGGTGCGACGCGCGGGCGAGGGCGGTCCCCCCGTCCCCGCCCGTGCGTCGCGGCCGGGGCGGTCACGGCCCTCCGGGCCGCCCTTTTGAGGGATAAAATGGACATATCACCAGGTTGAGGCCGTCCGATGACGGCAGTGCGAATCCGTGGGGTTTCACCGAGAACCAAATCCCCCGGAGGAGCATCAGCATCAGGACAGGTGTTTCACTGTCCCGGGGCCGGCCACCGGTGGAGGCGGCGCCCCGGGCGCCGAGTCCACCGATCCCCGCGCCGCACGAGCGGCCGGGGCGTCTACGGCAGGCCGAGGAGGAGCGAAACCCTTCCTGGACAGGGATATGGTTTAAAGTCGAGTGTTCCCTGGAGCGCCGCGTCGCCCACCGGACCGGGTATCCCGGCAACGGCGGACACCCTGACCGGGGGTGACGAGGAGTACGACACGGGGGATGAGACCTAGCGACCGACCGTGTGAGGCGCACCGCTGCCGCGACAGCGAACCGCCCCACCACGTGCCGGGCGACGTGTGGACCAGGTGTCCGCGCGGGACCCGGGACGTGTCACCGATCAGCCGAATCAAGCACCGCCCCGTGCGGTAGGAGGCCGAGCCGACCTATGTCGAGCGTTTACTGCACGCAGTGCGGTCACGCCGTTGCGGATGATGCCCGTTTCTGCTCCCACTGTGGAACCCCCGTCCGCAGGGCCGAACAGCAGGGCCCCCGACCCGGTTCGGGTGGGGACGCCGCCGGAGACGTCACGTCCACCATCTCCATCTCGGGGATACAGGCCCTGGAGGAGGAGGAGTCCGGCGACGAGCTGGGCGGTGACGACCCCGCCAACGCCGACGCCCTGCCTCCGGGCACGGCGCTGCTCGTTGTCAGGCGTGGCCCCAACGCGGGAAGCCGCTTCCTGCTGGACAGCGACGTGACCACCGCCGGACGGCATCCCAACAGTGACATCTTCCTTGACGACGTCACCGTGTCCCGACGCCACGTGGAGTTCTTCCGCCGCGGCGACGGGTTCGGCGTCCGCGACGTGGGCAGCCTCAACGGCACCTACGTCAACCGTGAGCCGGTCGACGAGGCCCAACTCGGTGGTGGGGACGAGATCCAGATCGGCAAGTTCCGCATGGTTCTGCTGACCAAGCCGCGCCGCTGAGGGGTCGCTGACCACGGACGACGGCGGCGGGCGGGCCGATGAGGTTTGCGGCCCCCCGCCGCCGGAGAGCTTTGTAACGAAGGGTGCCGATTTCGCCTTCGGGTCCTGAATCCGACGGCGGTCAGGTGACGAGCGCCCATCCGGTATGACGACGCGTGGGACGGAGCCGCTGTGAAGCACATGGAGGTTGTCGGCGTCCGGGTCGAGATGCCCTCGAACCAGCCGATAGTCCTGCTCAAGGAATCCGAGGGGGACCGCTACCTGCCGATCTGGATCGGCGGCGTGGAGGCGACCGCGATCGCGCTGGCGCAACAGGGCGTCGCGCCGGCCAGGCCGCTCACCCACGACCTGTTCAGGGATGTCCTGGACGCCCTGGACACCGGCCTCACCACGGTGAACATCACCGGTCTCAGCGACGGCATCTTCTACGCCGAGCTGGTCTTCAGCAACGGCGTGGAGGTCAGCGCCCGCCCCTCCGACTCCATCGCCCTCGCCTTACGCACGGGTGCGCCGATCTACGCCCACGAGGACGTGATCGCCGAGGCCGGGATGCCGATCCCGGACGAGCAGGAGGACCAGGTCGAGGCGTTCCGGGAGTTCCTGGACAACATCTCGCCCGAGGACTTCGGCAGGAAGGCCGAATAGACCGCTGCGGGGTCCGTGCGGCGAGGGCTCCGACCAGCGTGGAAGCAGAAGGGACACAGCTGCGACCTGCGGCTTTGTCCGACGTGCCGGTGATAGATTGGGCTGGGGAAGTGACCGTGGCGGTCAGGGCCGAAACCCGTGGAGGCGCACAGGGCGCCTCCGGGAGGGCCCCGGGGCACCAACGGCGCGCGCACTTGGCGACGCGCCGGGTCCTGTCGTTGACGCTGCCGGTCGGTAGTCCTACCGTCAGTGCAGTGGAACCCGCGGCGCACCCATCCCCTGAGTGGATATCCCCTGTCGAGGCCGCCGCGGGACGAGAAGCCGGAGGTCGGCGTGGCGGTAGCGAGCGGCAAGCGGAATCCCCATGACAGGCGGTCCGCGCTGCGGCTAGCGGGGCAGCAGGGCCTACTGTGCGAAGAGGACGTGGTGGCGCGGCCTATGGACGTCGGGTATCGGGGCCCAGCGGCGTGTACCGCCGCCGGGATCACCTACCGTCAGCTCGACTACTGGGCGAGAACCGGCCTGGTCGAGCCGAGCGTGCGTACCGGAGCCCAGAACGCCCCTCTGTACAGCCTGCCCGACATCCTGATGCTCAAGGTGGCCAAGCGGCTGCTGGACACGGGCATATCGCTGCAGCAGATCCGGACCGCGGTGGACCACCTGCGCGGACGCCCCGCCCCCGACCTGGCCCGCATCACCCTCATGAGCGACGGCGTCAGCGTCTACGAGTGCACCTCCCCCGACGAGGTCGTGGACCTCATGCAGCGCGGCCAGGGCATGTTCGGCCTGGCGCTGGCCCACGTGTGGCGTGAGCTGGAGGAGGCGCTGGGCGTGGTCCCCGACGAGGAGCGGACCGAGCTCCCCTCCGCGCCCCCGCCGGTGGACGAACTCGCCAGGCGGCGCAGGGAGCGCCGGACGGGCTGACCCCGGGGACCTCCGGGCATCCACCGGTGTCGCCCGCGCGCGCCGGAGCAGGCAGGAATTCGAGAGCCGTTCCCCGACCGTGTTGTGCCCGGCCCGTGCCCGGGCGACCGCGGGCCTGCGGTGTGCCCGGGGCCGGGAGGGGAGCGGGCGCCCGACCGGTCCGCCGTCGAGGCCCCGGGCGCGGGGACCCGGCGCCCGAGGCCGCCCCGTCGGCGGCGGGGACCGTTCCGGCGACCGCACCGGCAGGGCCCGGGTGTACGCGGACCCCGGACGGGCGGCGGACCCCTGTGCGCACCGGTGCGCGCAGGTGGCCGAAACGCGTGGGCGGGCTCTGCGCCTGCGGTGATGATCGAGTACCGTCGTACTCACAACAGGGACGAAGGGTGGAATTCGCCCTGTCCCCACATGCGTACATAGCGTCAGCAGGCTGTCAATACCGCGCGGGAGAGACCCCGACAGGGGCGCCGACGGGGCAATACTCCCCAGTAACCTCTCAGGCACCACGGACCGCGCGGAGGAGGCCGCTCTGAAGCCGGGGCACGTCCGTGCCCGGTGACAGAGGGGGAGACCGTGAGGAACACCGCCGAGTCGACTCGGCCATGTCACCAGGAGGTCTCCGTGCCCGATCAGCCCGTGAACACCCCCGGCGCGCCCGCCCGGGTGTTCGCCGACCGCCACATCGGCCCCACCCCGGCCGAGATCCAGGAGATGCTCAAGACGGTCGGCCACGGCTCCACCGCCGAGCTCATGGCGGCGGCCGTACCGGAGTCCATCCTCACCGGCCCCGGCAGCAGCGCCCCGCTCGCCCTCCCCGACGCGATCGGGGAGGCCGAGGCCCTGGCCGAACTCCGCGACCTGGCCGCGCGCAACGACGTGCGCACCTCCCTGCTCGGCCAGGGCTACTACGGCACCTTCACCCCGCCGGTCATCCTGCGCAACATCATGGAGAACCCGGCCTGGTACACGGCCTACACGCCCTACCAGCCCGAGATCTCCCAGGGCCGCCTGGAGGCCCTGCTCAACTTCCAGACCATGGTCTGCGACCTGACCGGCCTGCCGGTCTCGGGCGCCTCCCTGCTGGACGAGTCCACCGCGGCGGCCGAGGCCATGACGCTGGCCCGCCGGGCCTCCAAGAGCAAGGCCGACGTCTTCGTCGTCGACGCCGACGTCTTCCCGCAGACCCTCCAGGTCCTGCGCACCCGAGCCGAACCCCTGGGCATCGAGGTCGTCGTCGCCGACCTGACGCAGGGCCTTCCCCAGGGCGACGCCTTCGGCGTCCTCGTCCAGTACCCGGGCGCCGGCGGCGCCGTGCGCGACCCGGGCGACGTCATCGCCGCGGCCCACGAGCGCGGGGCCCTCGCGGTGGTGGCCGCCGACATCCTCGCCCTGACCCTGCTGCGCAGCCCGGGCGACCTCGGCGCCGACATCGCGGTCGGCTCCACCCAGCGCTTCGGCGTCCCGCTCGGCTTCGGGGGCCCGCACGCCGGCTACATGGCCGTCGGGGAGAAGCTGCGCCGCCAGCTGCCCGGCCGCCTGGTCGGGGTCTCGGTGGACAACGCGGGCAAGCCCGCCTACCGGCTCGCCCTCCAGACACGGGAACAGCACATCCGCCGCGAGAAGGCCACCAGCAACATCTGCACCGCGCAGGTGCTCCTGGCCGTCATGGCGGGGATGTACGCGGTCTACCACGGCCCCGACGGCCTGCGCGCGATCGCCCGCCAGGTGCACACCCGCACCGCGGCGTTGGCCGACGCCCTCGTCGAGCGCGGTTTCGAGATCGTCCACTCCGCCTACTTCGACACCCTGCGCGTGCGCGTGCCCAGCGCCGCCCGCGTCGTGGAGACCGCACTGGAGGCCGGGTACAACCTCCTCCCCGTCGACCAGCACACGGTCGGCGTGAGCGTGGACGAGACCACCTCCGTGGCCGATCTGGAGGCGGTTCTGGCGGCCTTCGGCGAGGCCGAGCGGGGCTCCGCCAAGGGTCTCCCGGACGTGGACCCGGAGGCCGCACGCCTCCCCGCCGAGCTGGCCAGGGAGGTCGACTACCTCGCGCACCCGGTGTTCAACACCCACCGGAGCGAGACCTCCCTGCTGCGCTACATGCGCCGCCTGTCCGACCGCGACCTGGCCCTGGACCGCACGATGATCCCGCTGGGCTCGTGCACCATGAAGCTCAACTCGACCACGGAGATGGAACCCGTCACCTGGCCCGAGTTCGCGGGCCTGCACCCGTTCGCGCCGATCGACCAGGCCGCCGGGAGCATGACCGTGATCCGCGACCTGGAGGCCTGGCTGGCCGAGGTCACCGGCTACGACGCCGTGTCCCTCCAGCCCAACGCCGGGTCCCAGGGCGAGTTCGCCGGACTGCTCGCCATCCGGGGCTACCACCGCTCGCGCGGCGAGGCCCACCGCGACGTGTGCCTCATCCCCAGCTCCGCGCACGGCACCAACGCCGCGAGCGCCGTGATGGCGGGTATGCGCGTGGCCGTCGTCGCCTGCGACGACAACGGCAACGTCGACCTGGACGACCTGCGCGCCAAGACCGCCGAGCACGCGGACGACCTGGCCGCGATCATGGTCACCTACCCGTCCACGCACGGTGTGTACGAGGACACCATCACCGAGGTGTGCCGCCTGGTCCACGAGGCCGGCGGCCAGGTGTACGTCGACGGCGCCAACCTCAACGCGCTCCTCGGCTGGGCCAAGCCGGGCGAGTTCGGCGCCGACGTCAGCCACCTCAACCTGCACAAGACGTTCTGCATCCCGCACGGGGGCGGCGGTCCGGGCGTGGGGCCGGTCGCGGTCCGCTCGCACCTGGCCGGCTTCCTGCCCAACCACCCGGCCCAGTCCGAGGCGGGCCCGCACACGGGGGTGGGACCGGTGTCGGCCGCGCCGTTCGGTTCGGCGGGCATCCTGCCCATCTCCTGGGCGTACGTCCGGATGATGGGGGAGGAGGGCCTGCGCTCGGCCACCGAGGTCGCGGTCCTGTCCGCGAACTACCTGGCCAAGCGGCTGGAGCCGTACTTCCCGGTCCTCTACACCGGTGCGGGGGGCCTGGTGGCCCACGAGTGCGTCATCGACATCCGCCCGCTCCAGAAGGCCAGCGGGATCAGCAACGAGGACGTGGCCAAGCGCCTCATGGACTACGGGTTCCACGCCCCGACGATGTCCTTCCCGGTCAACGGCACCCTCATGGTGGAGCCGACCGAGAGCGAGAACCTCGCCGAGCTGGAGCGGTTCGTGGAGGCGATGATCGCGATCCGCGCCGAGATCGACCGGGTGGCCGGCGGGGAGTGGGACGCCGAGGACAACCCCCTGCGCAACGCCCCGCACACCGCCGAGGCGGTCACCGCCGAGAAGTGGGAGCACGGCTACACCCGGGCCGAGGCCGCGTACCCGCTGCCGTCGCTGCGCACGGACAAGTACTGGCCGCCGGTCGGCCGTATCGACCAGGCCTACGGCGACCGCAACCTGGTCTGCTCCTGCCCGCCGCCGGAGGCCTTCGCGATGTAGGCGAGCGGGACGGACGAGGGGCGCCGGTCCGCGGACCGGCGCCCCTCCGCGTGTCCGGGCCGGGGCCCCCGAAAGTGAATCTACGTCGTAAAGGCACCGCATGGACAAGTGCCCCATCCGGTGAAGGGACGAGCACCGGACCGACATCCCCACAGGGCCGCCGCCTCCGGGCGTGAGCCGCGTTAGAGTTGCGGCGACCCGGTCCCGCGTCCCACCGCGAGACCCGCCGCCCCCATGGAAAGCGGAAGCAATGACCACGACGTCCGGACATCCCGCACGCTCTGGCCCCGCCGACCCGCCCCCGGCCGCCGACCCCCAGGACACCGGGGAGACCGACGCGGTCTCCGCCCAGGACGCCGCCGACGTGTGCGACCAGGCCCAGGACCTCGCCGAGAACGGCCACCTCAAGCGCGCCGCCAAGCTCTACCGCAGAGCCGTCGCCGCGGACCCGCACCCGCGGGTGCTCGCCCGCGCCCTGCTGGGCCTGGCCGTGGTCGAGGACCAGCGGGGGGACCTCCCCGCCTCCCGTGAGGCCGCCCGCGGGGCGGTGGCCACCGGCGACCCCCGGTACGCCCCGCGCGCCGCCTACCACCTCGGCCTGTCCCTCGAACAGGAGGGCGAGCACGTCGAGGCCGAGGGCGTCTGGCGCAGGCTCGTCGACCTGGGGGACCCCTCCTACGCCGCCGTGGCCCACTACGGTCTGGCGAGGTCGGCGGAGGACCGCGGGGACCCCGGAGCGGCCGAGGAGCACTGGGAGGCGGCCCTTCGCCTCCCGCGCGGCTCCGACCCCATCGGCCGCCTGCACGCGGCCACCGTCGTCGAAGCGGCCCGGGACCTGGCGGGCCGCCTGCTCGGCCGGGGGCTGCCGGGCGCCGCCTCCGCGGCCGTCGAACGGGGGCTCTCGGTCGCGGACGACCCCGGCCTGCGCCTGCTGCGCGCGGCGGCCCACCTCGAACACGCCATCGCCGACGTCGACGCGATCGTCGACCCGGGCGAGGGGGAGCGGGACGCGCCCGCCCCGGACGCGGGGACCTCGGCCTCGGCGGTGGAACTCCTCGCCGGGCTGCTCGCCCTGCGCGGGGAGCCCGAAGGCGCCGAGCGGGTCTGGCGCGCGGGCCTGGGGGACGGGGACCCGGAGACCGCGCACGAGGTGCGCCGTCGGCTGCGCCGGGGGTTCGCCGCCCCGGAGGACGAGGGGGCGGGCCCGTGGTGGGAGCCCTACCTGGAGGAGGCCGCGGCGACGGCCACCGCCCCGGCGCTGGCGGGGGAGCTGTTCGCCGTCATCACCCGGATGCACGCGCTGCTGGCGCTCCCGGTGGTGGAGGGGGAGTCGCGCGCCGACGCGCTGCGCGCCGCCATGGAGCAGGCCCTGCGCACCCCGAGCGGCCTGGTGTGGGGCGCCGACGTGCACGCCGACTTCCGGAGCCGGCTGCGGGAGGCGATGGGGGGAGAGGACGTCCTGCCCGAGGGCTGGCCCGACCTGTGACACGGAACCGCCCGGGGCTCGTCGCCTTCCGGGCGGGTGTGCGTCGGCCGGGGACCGCGCCGGCGGTGGCCCGGGGCCGGCGGCGGGCGGTGTCGCCCGCTTCCGGTGTGTGGGCGGGGCGGGTCCCTGGCCGTGTTCCCCGGTGTGCGGGGTCAGGCGGCCACGCGGGGCCGGTGCGGGGCGACAACCGCCCCGTCGGGCAGCAGTTCGCCGGTGTCGTCGAAAAGGACGACCCCGTTGCAGAGCAGGCTCCATCCCTGTTCAGGGTGGCTGGAGACGACCCGTGCGGCTTCGCGGTCGGTGTCCTCGAAGGACGGGCAGGCGGGTTGGTGGCTGCACATGGGACAGGCCTTTCGTTCCAGAAGAGCTCGTCGTTGAGCTGACGCCAACTTTAGTGGCTCACATCACATGCTTGCTCTGGTTTAGGCCCACCGCAGTGGTCCCGGTGTCGTCGTCCGCTCTCACACGGTGAGATACCCGCAGGCAGGCAATGGTTCCGGTGTGTCCGGCTCCGGCCAGAACGGTTTCAGTATCCGCCGCGCGTTCGGCGTGCCGCTGGACGGCTGCGCATCCCCGCCCCGGCGAGCCCGCCGCGCTGGAAGGCCCGCACCAGCTCCCCGCCGAGGTTGACCCCGGCGCCCAACGCCAGGCCCACCATGACCGCCTCCACCACGCTGAGCAGGCCCGACACCGCCGTGCCCTGGGTGATCTCGATCAGTCCCCGGTACAGGATGCTGCCCGGGAGCAGCGGCGCGATCGACGGGACCAGGTACGGCAGGACCGGGCGTCTCGTGCGTCTGGCGAGCCAGTGCCCCACGACGCCCACCGCGACGGCGCCGGCCATCGTGCCCACGACCGGCGGCACGTCCAGGAGCGAGCGCAGACCCGCGTAGATCACCCAGATCATGACGCCCAGGGCACCGATCGTCGGGAGCATCCGGGGCGGGACCGCCAGCGAGATCGCGAACGCCATCGCGATCCCCGCCGCACCGATCAGGACGGGGACCTCCAGGGAGGTTCCCGCCGAGGGCAGGCTGTCGAGGTCGACCGGCACGCCCAGGCGGATCGCCGTGTAGGCCACGGCACCCACCCCCGACACGATCGCGCCCAGGATGAAGAAGGTCTCCAGGAGGCGCGCCGCGGACGACACGTAGCTGCCGCTGATGCCGTCCTGGAGGCTGGACACCAGGGGCCGCCCGGGGAGCAGGGCCATGATGTTGCCGGTGATGATCGCCGCGGCCTGCAGTCCCAGGTCCAGCGTGGTGCTCACCCAGAGCAGGGCCACGCCGATGGTCGCCGCGACCACCGCCGCCGCGGCCATCTGGTAGAACTCGGCGACGCCGCGCCGGGCCAGGAACACCGCGGTCCGGTCGCCCAGCACGGTGGCGAGGAACGCGGCGGCGGCCACGACCAGGCCGCCGCCCATCATCACACTGGCGCTGGAGGCGATCAGGCCGAACCCGAACACGATCACCCAGTTCGGGTACGGCATGCGGGCACGCCGGATCTGGGACAGCCGGGCGGTGGCGTCCTCCAGTTCCAGCAGCCCCAGCGCGGCCTGCTGCACCAGGGTGTGCAGCTCGTTGACGCGGAAGTAGTCCAGGGAGCGCCGGCGCACGACCCGTTCGCCGGTGACGGGCGGCTGGTCGCCGCCCGGGTGGGTGGACAGGGTGATCGTGGTGAAGGTGACCGACACCTCGGACCGGGGCAGTTCGAAGGCGACCGAGAGGCTGAGCATCGACTCGCTGACGGCCTCCGTGCCCTCGCCGCTGGCCAGCATGAGCTCGCCGACGCGCAGGACCAGGTCCATGGCCCTCGCGTCGGGCAGGTTGACGGCCTCGTTGTCGTCGAGGCCGTCCGGGGTCAGTTCCCGTTCGTGTTCCGCTCGCCAGTCCCGCATCCTGCTGAGCAGGCGGTCCTCGCTCGGGGGGACCGGTCGCTCCCGCTTGCTTGGCATCCCTGTTCTCCGTTCCCTCCCCGCCTGTACCCCGTGGTGGTCGGCGCGTCGATCACAACCCCAGAGGGGACGCAGTCCGGACGTGTCGGGTTCGCCTGGAACAGGAGCGGGCGCCGGTGAGTTCGATCACCGGCTCATCCTGTCAAGGCGGGATGGACTCCGACAGCGACGCGCCGGGGCCCGCGGGGCGGGTGGCCCGGTGCCGCGGCGCGCCCGGACGGCACCGTGCCTCAGCCGTCCCCGTCGGGCCGTCCGGGCCTGACGAGTCCGTGTTCGTAGGCGTAGACCACGGCCTGTACGCGGTCCCGCAGTCCCAGTTTGGTGAGGATGCTGCCCACGTGCGACTTGACGGTCGTCTCGCCCAGGACGAGGTGGGCGGCGATCTCGGCGTTGGACCAGCCGCGCGCCACCAGCCGCAGGACCTCGTGCTCGCGGGCGGTCAGGGCCGCGGCCGGGGCCTCGTCCCCGGCCGCGGGGGGCAGCAGCGGCGTGAAGCGGTCCAGGAGGCGGCGCAGGACCGGTGGGGCCACGACCGCGGCGCCGCTCGCGACCACCTCCACGGCGGTCACGAGATCGGCGGGCGGGGAGTCCTTGAGGAGGAACCCGGTCGCGCCCGCGCGCAGGATCTCCACCACGTACTCGTCCAGGTCGAAGGTGGTCAGTGCCAGGACCCGCACGCTGTGTCCCAGCGGCTGGGCCCAGGACGTGATCCGGCGGGTGGCCTCGACCCCGTCCATGCCCGCCATGCGGATGTCCATGAGGACGACGTCGGGCACCAGGGTCCGGGCGGCCCGCACCGCCTCGCGGCCGTCGGAGGCCTCCCCGACGACCGACAGGTGCGGGGCGGACTCCAGGATCATGCGGAAACCGGCGCGGACGAGGGGCTGGTCGTCGACCAGCAGTACAGAGACGGGCACACGGCCGATTGTGCCTCATCGGGGGGCTTGTCCGGTCCCCGCCGTCCGGGGCGCGGGCGGGGGCGCGGCGGGCGGGGCCGGGCCGCGGCCGGTCAGGCGGTGGGCAGCGGCGGCGGGGTGCCGCCGAACTCGGGGCACAGGGCCTGGTGCTCGCACCAGCCGCACAGCTTGCTCTTGCGGGGCGCCCACACGCCGGTCCGTCCGGCCTCCTCGATCCGGGCCCAGATGCCGGAGATCTCCTCCTCCGCGGCCCGGAGCTCGTCCTCGGTCGGGTCGTACCAGCGCACGGCCCCGTCGCCGCCGAGGTAGACGAGCTGGAGGCGGGTGGGGACGACGCCGAGGTCGCGCCAGATCATCACGGCGTAGAAGAAGATCTGGAAGCGGGCCTTGTCCTCGAACCTGGGGTGCGGGGACTTGCCGGTCTTGTAGTCCACGATCCGGATCTGTCCGGTCGGGGTGACGTCGAGGCGGTCGACGTAGCCGCGCAGTTTGAGCCCGGTGGGCAGGGCCACGTCCAGGCGCATCTCGCGGTCGCGGGGCTCCAGGGCCGTCGGGTTCTCCAGGTCGAAGTAGCGGCGCACCAGGTCGCGGGCGGACTCCAGCCAGGTGTCGCGCTCCGCCTCGTCGGCGAAGAGCTCATCGACCTCGGGCTTCTTCTCGCGCAGAGCGGTCCACTGCGGGTCGACGAGGGCGGCGGCGTTGTGCGGGGTGCGCGACTCCGCGGGGAGTTCGTAGAGGCGTTCGAGGCAGGCGTGGACGAGGGTGCCGCGCAGCGCCGCCGCGCTGGGAGCCTCCGGGAGCCGGTCGATGGTGCGGAACCGGAACAGCAGGGGGCACTGGAGGAAGTCGGAGGCACGCGAGGGCGAGAGGGCGGACGGAAGGGGCGCGGTGGTCATGGGACGAGCCTATGAGAAGGTCGCGACAGGCCGGGCGCGGTAGCCCCGTACCCTGGGGACGTGACCACCGGTAGTGAGCCCTCCGCGCCCAGAACCCGCGACCGCGCCAAGAGCAAGGGGCTGCTCCTGGGCCGCCCCTTCGGGATTCCCGTGTACGTGACGCCGTCGTGGTTGATCGTGGCGGTGCTGATCACCCTCGTCTACGGGGGGATCGTCGAGGGGCGGCTCGCGCTGGGGCCCGCCTCGTACCTGTTGGCGTTCGTCTTCGCGGTCCTGCTGTACGCCTCCGTCCTGGTGCACGAGCTCGCGCACTCGGTGGTGGCGCGCATGTACGGGCTGCCGGTGCGGCGGATCGTGCTGTACGTGCTGGGCGGGGTCTCCGAGATCGAGCGGGAGGCGCCCACCCCGGGGCGGGAGTTCTGGATCGCGTTCTCGGGTCCGCTGTTCTCCCTGATCCTGGCCGCGGGCGCCTTCGGCCTGTACCAGTTCGCCGACCCGTTCAGCGTGGTGGGCGAGCTGCTGTTCCAGCTGTGGATCGCCAACTTCCTGGTGGGCGTGTTCAACCTGTTGCCCGGGCTGCCCCTGGACGGCGGCCGGCTGCTGCGCGCCGGGGTGTGGAAGGCGACCGGCAGGCAGGTCGCGGGGAGTGTGGCGGCGGCCTGGGGCGGCCGGGGGCTGGCCCTGGTGGTGGTGGCGATCCCGTTCGTCCTGGCGTGGTCGTCCGGCGGGCGGTTGAGCCCGTGGGCGGTGGTGTGGGGCCTGCTCCTGGGCGGGTTCATGTGGATGGGCGCCACCGACGCCCTGCGGGCGGCCCGGGTGCGCGAGCGGGTGCCCGGCCTGAGCGCGCGCGACCTGGCCCGCCCTGCGGTGCGGGTGCCGTCCGACACCCCGCTGGCCGAGGCGCAGGGGAGGGCGCGGGAGGCGGGGGTCGTGGAGATCGTCGTGACCGACGCCGACGGCACCCCGACGTCGATCGTGCACCCGGCCTCGGCCGCGGCGATCGCGGAGGGGCGCCGGGCCCGGGTACCGGTGTCGAGTGTGGCGCGGGCGGTGACGGACTCCTCCCTGGTGCCGGTGGACCTGAGGGGCGAGGAGCTGCTCGACGCGCTGACCGGGCACCAGCTGCCGGAGTACCTGGTGGTGGACGAGGCGGGCGGCGGGGTGTTCGGCGTGCTGCGCGCCGCCGACGTCAACGCGGCGATGTCCGGCCGGGCCTGACGCGGCGGACGGCCACGCCGGCGCCGGGCCGCCGCTGAGCGCTCCCGGGGCAGGCCGCGCCGGCCGGCGGTTCCGATGCGGATCACGGGTACCCCCCGCAGCTCCCCGCCCCCTGACCAGGGGCCCCGATACCGGTCATGAGCGACGTGAGCCGGCGGTCCAGGTCGTCGACGCATCCGGCCCGGGGCCCCCGGTACCCGCGCCTGAACCTCCGCACCCGTCCGATCACCCGCTCGGAGTCGAAGCGCACCCCCGTGGCGAGCGCCTCCCGCGCCAGGTGGAACGCCTCGTCCACGTCGCCGGCCTCGGCGTGCGCCGAGGCCAGTTCGACCTGGAGGACCGCCGCCTGCTTGGCGTTGGCGGCCTTCTGGGCGAGGGCCTCCGCGAAGGCCTCGCGGGCCTCGTGCGGGCTCCGCAGGCGCACCCCGACCAGGGCGCGGTAGCCGGCGACCTTGGCCTGGTCGAAGGCGAACACCCACGGCCAGGGCGGGTCGGTGTTGGTCGTGCGGGCGGCCTCCTTCTCCGCCCTGCCGATGGCGCGGGAGGCGGCGGCCCCGTCGCCGGTGCCCGCGTGCGCGAGGGCACCCACGCAGGCGAGCCAGGCGCGGGCCGTGGGGTGCGCGGAGGGGCCCAGGACGTGCTCGGCCTCCCGCACCAGTCCCAGGCCCAGTTCGGGGTCCTCCGCCGTGTCGATCTCGAAGGCGGCCAGGGACCCCAGCATGTACACGTCGAGCAGGCGCATCCCGGCCTGGCGGGCCCGGACGACCGCCGTGCGGTAGTGGACCCGGGCCGAGCCCATGTCGCCCAGGTCGGCGTGGAGCCAGGCGGCGAATCCGGCGGCCTCGCTGGCCGCCGCGCTGAGCGCCGGGTGGAAGGGCGTCCCGCGCGAGTGCGCGAGCATCTGCTCGGCCAGCTGCACATGCGTCACGGCGCTGGGCAGCAGGTGGCGGGCTGGGGCGGAGGCGTCCATGCGGCGCTGGCCGCCGGTGATGGAGCGCAGCGCGGACGCGGTGGTCTCGTCGACCGGGTGGGGCGCCTGCGAAGGCGGGGGAGCGGCGGGGGCGGCGGTGAGAAGGGCCCCGGCGGCGACCGCCTTCCCGAACTCGCGTCGTCTCGTGGTGTCCACCTCCTTCTGGACGGGTCCGCCCGGCGGCGGGGAGCCTCCGAAGCGGAGCAGGTGCAGCGGGACGTCCAGGCGCTGGGCGAGGTCCTGGACCTGGCTGACCGTCAGGGCCTGCTGTCCGTTGACCACCCGGGAGACCCAGCTCTGGGAATAGGCGACCGCGCGGGCGAGGTCTCCCTGGGACCATCCGCGTGCAGTGCGCACGCCTTCGAGAACTGTGGCCATGTCGCAGGTCGCCAGCGCGTTCGCCATGCGGGGCCGCGACCACAGGTCCGGTGGCAGAACACCGTCGGGTTGGGGCATGAGCTTAGATTAGGGATTCCGGCCGCCCTGGGTGGCTATGTGTGAAAAAGAAGGTGCGATGCGTGATCCGCATAGAGACGCCCCGTACCGGGGCCGATGCGGGAGAGTGCAAGAGTCGTTGGTCCCGGCAGGCATCCGGGAGGAAAGGGAGGCACCCCGTGACCGTGGAGACCCCGCCGGCGGGCAGCCCGAGTCTGCGGTGGGAGCCCGCCGCGGCTGATCCGGCGGACCGCGTGGACCCCGTCGGTCTGGCCCTGCGGGTCCTGGCCGCCGAACTGCGCTCACACGGCGTGGAGGTGCGCGAGGACGGTGATTCCGGAACGGTCGACGCCGGCCCCAGCGCCCGCCCCCAGCGCGCGCTGCTCAGACCGCACAGGGGCGACCTCTGGTGGTGGATGCGCTGGCCGGCCCAGGTGGATGTGCATCCCGCCCTGTCGGGGGTCCCCATCTCCCCCGCCACCCGGACCTCCGACGCCGCCAGGCGGATCGTGGGCGCCCTGTCCATGACCGTCGGCGACGCCTGAACAGGCGCGGGTCCCCCTCCGCGCCTCCCCGGGCGTGAGCGGTGCCCGCGCCCGGGAGGCGGGCGGGACCGGGTTCCCCCGAAACCCGGTCTCCCTCCGTGCGGGGCCCTGCCCGGTCCCGCCCGCCCACCCGTTCGACCCCCCGTGCGCGGGCCGTCCGCCGCCCGGCCCCCTCCGTCCCGGTGTCCGGCGGGCGGCCCGCGCCTTACCTCCGGCGCGCCCGGTCCGTCCGCGTCGTCCCGGCCCCCAGGCGTACGGCGCGGCCGTCCGCGGCGCTCTTCACCGAGGACCTCTTCGCCACCGGCAACGACGACGACAACCGGGCCGCCGTGCTCGGGGTGGCCGCCGAGGCCCTGGCCCTGGCGGGGGTGGCGGTCCACGGGCCCAGGGGCGACGTCGACAAGGTGCTCAAGGGGCTGCGCCCGCACCCCTGAGGGGCCCGGTACGGGAGCCGCCCGGATGCCACCGGGGAGACCGCGGGCCGCCGCCCGGCGTGGACGGGACGGCGGCCGGGGCTCAGACCGTCCCGGGCTCGGCCGCCGCCAGCGCGGCGCCGACGATCCCGGCGGTGTTGCGCAGGGCCGCGGGGACGATGGGGGTGCGGATGTCCACATGGGGGAGGAACTTCTCCGACTTGCGGCTCACCCCGCCGCCGACCACGATCAGGTCCGGCCAGAGCAGGTCCTCGACCACCCGGTAGTAGCGGTGCAGGCGCTGGGTCGCCCACTCGTGGTAGGAGAGGTCCTCGCGCTCCTTGGCGCCGGAGGAGGCCCGCGTCTCCGCGTCGTGCCCGTCGATCTCCAGGTGCCCGAACTCGGTGTTGGGCACGAGTTTGCCGTCCACCACCAGGGCGGAGCCGATGCCGGTGCCCAGGGTGGTCATCAGCACCACGCCCGGCACCCCCTTGGCTGCGCCGTAGCGGCTCTCCGCGACCGCTGCGGCGTCGGCGTCGTTGAGGACCCGCACCGGTCGGCCGGTCGCCTCGGTGAACAGGGTCCGCGCGTCGGTGCCCACCCAGCTCTTGGGCAGGTTGGCGGAGGTGCGCACGACCCCGCCCTGCACCACCCCGGGGAAGGTGATGCCCAGCGGCGCCTGCGAGACCTCGGGGAAGTGCGCGGCGATCTTGCCGACGATCTCCGCGATCGCCGCGGGGTCGGCGTGGCGGGGCGTGAGGACCTTCATCCGCTCCCGGAGGAACTCCCCGGCGACCAGGTCGACAGGGGCGCCCTTGATGCCGCTGCCCCCGATGTCGATCCCCAGTGCCGTGTTCGGCTGTGACATGGGTCGTCGCCTCCCGTGTTCCTCGTGTGGTGGATGGGCGTCGTCGCGGTCCCGCGGTGTCGATACTGCCCCGGAGGCGGGGTGTTCGCACGTTCGGCCCCGGCGGGAGCCGCCCGTTTCCGGACTTGTGCCCGGACCGCTACGACCGTCCGTAGTCGGTTCGGGCCGCCTCCGGCCGTTCGCCACGGTATCGGGGGGCCGATACCCTGGGCGACTGCCCTGACTCAACCAATTGCGACGTGGGAAGACGAGAGCGACGTTGACCGGTATCCATGGCCGCCGCGGCCCCTTCACCGACGGCGACACCGTGCAGTTGACCGACCCCAAGGGTCGCATGCACACGATCACCCTGCGCGAAGGCAGCACCTTCCACTCCCACAAGGGCAAGGTCGAACACGACGAGCTCATCGGACAGCCCGACGGCAGCGTGGTCCGCTCCAACACCGGCACGGCCTATGTGGCGCTGCGCCCGCTGCTGATCGACTACACGCTGTCGATGAAGCGCGGGGCGACCATCGTCTACCCCAAGGACGCGGCCCAGGTCCTGGTCGAGGCGGACATCTTCCCGGGGGCCCGGGTGGTCGAGGCGGGCGCCGGATCGGGAGCCATGTCCAACTGGCTGCTGCGCGCCGTCGGTGAGAACGGCATGGTGCACTCCTACGAGCGTCGCGCCGACTTCGCCGAGATCGCCCGCAAGAACGTGGAGAGGTTCTACGGCGGCCCGCACCCGGCGTGGAAGCTCACCGTCGGCGACCTGGTGGAGGAGCTCGACGAGACCGACGTGGACCGCGTCTTCCTCGACATGCTCGCTCCCTGGGAGTGCCTGGACGCGGTCGCCGGGGCGCTGATCCCCGGCGGACTGCTCTGCTGCTACGTCGCCACCACCACGCAGCTGTCGCGCGTGGTCGAGGGGCTGCGCGAGGACGACCGCTTCTACGAGCCGCGCTCGTGGGAGACCATGCTCCGCACCTGGCACGTGGAGGGGCTGGCGGTGCGCCCGGACCACCGCATGATCGGGCACACCGGGTTCCTGGTGGTGGCCCGCCGCCTCGCCGACGGGGCCGAGGCCCCCGAGCGCCGCCGCCGGCCGGCCAAGGGCGCCTACGGCAAGGACTTCACCGCGGCCCGCGAGCAGGACGGCCGCGGTCCGGCGCAGACGGCTCCCGGTACGGCGCCCGCCGTGGGCGGGGACGCCCCCGCCGAGGCCGGGGTCCCGCAGGCCCCGGAGACCCCCGACGCGGGCCCGGAGGAGCCGGGCACCGCCGGGGAGTAGCGGGAGCGCCCGCCACGCCCCCGAGTCCCACCGCACCGCGCGAGGCCCGTCCGGAACACCCGGGCGGGCCTCGCGCGTGTCCGGGGCCGCGGCCCCGCCCCTGCGGCTGGCCCCCGTCCGAGGTCCTCCGGGGGGGAGACCTTCCTTGCCCGGGCCCGGCACGGAGGTTACTTTCTGATTACGTCGGGTCATCCGCTATCACTGTGACCTGGTGTAACGCAAGAGTTCAAAATGAGTCCTACGACACTCCCCACGGCAGACAGGTTAGGAAATGGGCAGGGGTAGGTAGGCTCCGAGTAGTCATACTTCTCCTAGGGAGGTGGCGGACGTGGCCGAGCGCGACGACGAGCGTCAGAGCGACCGGGACCGTGAAGTCGCTGAACTCACGGCTCAGGTCTCCTACATGGAAAAGGAACTCAGCGTGGTTCGGCGCAAGCTCGCCGACTCGCCCCGACATGTACGCCTGCTGGAGGAGCGGCTGAGGGAGGCCCAGGCCAACCTCGCCGCTGCCAACGGCCAGAACGAACGGATCGTCTCCACGCTGAAGGAGGCGCGCGAGCAGATCGTGGCGCTGAAGGAGGAGGTCGACCGGCTGGCGCAGCCGCCGTCCGGATTCGGCGTCTACCTCGGTTCACGTGACGACGAGACCGTCGAGATCTTCACCAACGGCCGCAAGATGCGCGTCAACGTCAGTCCCTCGGTGGACCTCGAGAGCCTGCGCCCCGGCCAGGAGGTCATGCTCAACGAGGCCTTCAACGTCGTCGAGGTCGAGTCCTTCGAGACCGTCGGCGAGGTCGTCATGCTCAAGGAGCTCCTCGAGGACGGCGAACGCGCCCTGGTGATCTCCCACCACGACGAGGAGCGGATCGTCCGCCTGGCCGAACCGCTGCGCGACGAGCCGATCCGGCCCGGCGACTCCCTGCTGCTGGAGCCGCGTTCGGGTTACGTGTACGAGCGGATCCCCAAGTCGGAGGTCGAGGAGCTCATCCTCGAAGAGGTCCCCGACATCGCCTACACCGACATCGGCGGCCTGTCCGGGCAGATCGAGATGATCCGCGACGCCGTCGAGCTGCCCTACCTCTACAAGGAGCTGTTCTACGAGCACAAGCTGCGCCCGCCCAAGGGCGTCCTCCTGTACGGCCCTCCAGGCTGCGGCAAGACGCTCATCGCCAAGGCGGTCGCCAACTCGCTGGCCAAACAGGTCGCCGAGCGCACCGGCCGCGACGTCGGCAAGAGCTTCTTCCTCAACATCAAGGGCCCGGAGCTGCTGAACAAGTACGTGGGCGAGACCGAGCGGCACATCCGCCTGGTCTTCCAACGTGCCCGTGAGAAAGCCTCCGAGGGCACCCCCGTCATCGTCTTCTTCGACGAGATGGACTCGATCTTCCGGACCCGCGGGTCGGGTGTGTCCTCCGACGTGGAGAACACGATCGTCCCGCAGCTCCTCAGCGAGATCGACGGCGTCGAGGGCCTGGAGAACGTCATCGTCATCGGCGCCTCCAACCGCGAGGACATGATCGACCCGGCGATCCTGCGGCCCGGCCGCCTGGACGTCAAGATCAAGATCGAGCGGCCCGACGCCGAGGCGGCCCGCGACATCTTCGGCAAGTACATCACCGAGGACCTGCCGCTGCACGAGGAGGACCTCGTCGAGCACGGCGGATCGACCAAGGCCACGGTGGACGCCATGATCCAGCGGGTCGTGGAGCGGATGTACACCGAGGGCGAGGAGAACCGCTTCCTGGAGGTCACCTACGCCAACGGTGACAAGGAGGTCCTGTACTTCAAGGACTTCAACTCCGGCGCGATGATCGAGAACATCGTCTCCAGGGCCAAGAAGATGGCCATCAAGGACTTCATCGACCAGCAGTCCAGGGGCATCCGGGTGTCGCACCTGCTGCAGGCCTGCGTCGACGAGTTCAGCGAGAACGAGGACCTGCCCAACACCACCAACCCCGACGACTGGGCGCGGATCTCCGGCAAGAAGGGCGAGCGCATCGTCTACATCCGGACCCTCGTGACCGGTAAGAAGGGGGCGGACGCGGGGCGGAGCATCGACACCGTCGCCAACACGGGCCAGTACCTGTAACAACGCGCCTGCCACGCGCTCGGAGGGGCCGACCGGATGTTCCGGTCGGCCCCTCTCCGTGTCGGTTGTTTCCGGACCCCGTGATGTCGGGGTGATGGCTGTTCAGCCGAGTGGGGGCGCGAACACGCCGTCGAGCCGGTGCTCGATCAGCTCCACGGCCTGCTCGGGACTGTGCTGACCGAGCAGGACGCTGGTCTGCAGGCCGATGGCGCCCGCCACCAGGAACGCGCTCTCGGCCTCGGTGTCGACCTCCGGCGGCACCTCGCCGGACTGCCGGCCCTGGTCGAGCAGACCGGACACGAGGTCCTCCAGGGCGCGTGGCGCGTCGCGGGCCGCGGCGGCCAGGGCGGGATCGGTGACGAAGGGGATGAAGTAGGCGGCGTACACCAGGTGCCGGGTGCGGCGCTCCTCGTCCAGCGGGAGCAGCTCCCACAGCACCCCGCGCACGAGCGCGCGCATGCCGGGGGCCTCGCCCAGCTCGGCCAGGCGTTGCCCGGCCCGCTGCTCGGCGTCGGTGTTGAGGATCTCCAGCGCTCCCAGCAGCAGGCGGTCGCGGGTGCCGAAGTAGTACTGCAGCAGCCGGGCGGAGACCTCGGCCTCGGCGGCGACCTGGCGCAGGGTGACGTGTTCGAGTCCGCCCCTTGTGGCCAGGCGCCACACCGCCTGGGCGATCTGGCGACGGCGCAGGTCGTGGTCCACCTGTCGGGGCATGGCGGTTCTCCTCGGAGTCGCGTGCGGCGGACGCATTTTCGTGGTGCGATCGTACCAAAGCCGTGTTATGGTTCGATCGAACCATAATGAGACGTGCGTCGGAGGCCCCGGTCCCGGCTCCGCGCGTGCCAGAGGGAGGGAGAACGATGGTGTATGTGGCGTGCCTGGTCGTGGGGCTGGTGATGCTGGTCCTGGGGGTACAGGGAGGTATCCGGCTGCTGGCCGACCACGGTGAGGCCGGAATTCTCCACCAGGTGCCAGGGGGGTTCGAGGTGTGGCTCGCCTGCTACGCGGCGATGGCGGTTCTCGGCCTCGTCCTGGCCGGTTGGGGCTTGGGAAGGGCCAGGCGGTCCGGGCACGCCAGGTGAGCGGTCGCCGTGCGCCGCGGCCCACGGCACCTCGCCCCCGGCCGGCCGATCGGACGGAACGGTCTTCCTCCACCATTTCCTGAGCGGTACTTTGCGCGCATGAGCGAACAGAAGAAGCCCTCCGCCGTGGAGAACGCGATCGGGGAGGCCGGCCCCGGGGCCGACATCACCCAGCTCGGCCACATCGGCGCCCCTGCGGAGGGCGGGACGGTCCGCAACACCATCGGCAAGGTTTCCGGGAACGCGAAGGTGGTCCAGGCGGGGGACATCGTGGGCGACCTCCACCTGTGATCCGCCCCGGCTCGACGGAGGAGACCGAGAACGACCTCGCCCCGACACCGCCCGGCGAACCCGCGTGTGACGCTCTGCAACGCGCACGGGCGGCCCTGGAAGACCTTTCCAGGGCCGCCGTCGCGTTCACGTGATGTGCGCACAGGCGAGCCGGAGACGCTGGCACGGCTCGGCCGAAGAGTTCGGTGGTGACGTGAGGGGGTGAGTTGTTCGGAACGCCCTTCTCGCAGGGAGACCCGCGCTCAGCGGTGTCGGGCGGGGTCCAGGCCGGTGGGGGCGCAGAAGGTGGGGACATCGGCCCGTAGTCCGAGCCGGCGGTCCGGGGAGCGCGGTCCATGGCCTGCGCCGCTCCCGCAGCGCAGCACGGGACACCCCTGACCCCCGGCACGGGAGAGCCCTTCCGACGCGGTCGTCGGAAGGGCCCGTCCGTCTTCGGTCACCGACCGGGTCAGTGTGCTCCGCTGATCGTGCTCGAGGAACCCGCCCCGTGCTTGCCCGCGTGCGTACAGGACTTCGAGTACCAGGACTTGCCGTCCTTTGCCTTGGACTGCACTTCGCAGTGGTGGGCGCCCTTGGGTCCGGCCGAGCTGGACTCCGACCCGTAGTAGGCGTCGGCCATCGACACCGCAGGGGCTCCGAAGGCCAGAGCGGGAGCGATGGCGGCGATGAGTGCGAAGCGGCGCAGGGTCTTCTTCGGCATGCTGACTGTGTCCTCTCACGGAAGGTCCGGCTCGGCGCCGGACCCGCTCAGGCCCTTCCCTCGCGGCCACGTCGACGTGGCGGGGTCCCGGACCTCGTCCAGGTCCCACACTGCGGTCCGGGCACACCAACAAAGAACCCCAGCTGTTCCCATATACGCCCAAGCCGCTCGTGGAGCCCCCGGTCGTCTGGAGCCGAGGCCGCTCCTTGCGCTCGTGCGGTCGGCTGAGGCGGCGAGGTGCGGAGAGCATCGTTTCGCCGCTGAGCGGACGGACCGGCCGAGCGGAGGCGCCGGGTGACCCGGGATCGTTTTCCGTGGGTCGGGGCTGGGCGGATGTGTCCGCCACCCGGCGCTGGGCCGGATACACCACGCGGAGGGTATGGACGGCGTCCGGAGGGGCAAGGGCGGGCCAAGACATCGCCATAACTACTTTGAGTTGGCATTTTAATACTCAGGGTTGCCGATTGGTTGGTGTGGATATTTATTGCGTGGGGCCGGACACCGACTCCGACCCCCGCACACGGTTCCTGTGACATGTCACCCCACGGGTGGCCTGCCAGGCCCTACCGAGAGGACACACCCTTGGACCGCAAGACCGTGACCCGCTTTGCCTTCGCCGCTGTCGTCGCGCCCGCTCTCGCCTTCGGCGCTCCGACCGCGGCCGTGGCCGACTCCTTCTTCGCGACCGGCCACACCGAGGCCGGTCTCCACGGCGCCTCGCAGAGCGCTGTCGTCGCCTTCGCCACGGACGGCCACCACGAGAACGGCGAGGGCGGCCACGAAGGCGGCAAGAGCGGCAGCTTCTACATCGAGAAGCACAGCGAGGCCGGTCCCAAGGGCGCCTCCGAGGGCGGCGCCGTCAGCGCCGCCGGCTAGGACGCTCCAGGGGAGCCCGCGGTGACACACCCGCGGGCTCATCAGGACCACAGCCCACAGCCCGAATACGGGCGATCCCTGGCGCGGTGGTGGTTCCCCCACCGGGCCAGGGCCGTTTCCACCTCTGAACACGATAGGCAGGATCGATGGTTCTCTCATACCGTGCCCTGGCCGTGACGGTCCTGGCACTCGGCCTCGCCCTGGGGGCGCCTGCGGTGGCCTCGGCCGACGCCCGCTTCCAGAGCCTGGACCATTTTTCCGGGCCGGAAGGGGCCGGCATCACGATGATCCGCAGCGTGGCCGCCGACGACGGAACGGCCGTCTACGAGATGGTGACCTACTTCGCGGGTCCACACGGCGCCGGGATGAGCCGCACCTTCAGCTCCGCGAACTGACGTCGAGCACGAAGCCCGGTCCCCCGCGGCCACGACGTGGCCGCGGGGGACCGGGCGTGAGGGAACAGGGCTTCCCCTGCCCCGGCCACGAACGCGGGAAGGCTACGGCACCTCTCTCTGCGCGAGAACGCGGCCAGGAGGCAGTCCTGCCCGCCGAGGCAGGGCCCTGACAGCCCGGAGCCGGCGCCGACCTTTCCGGACACGAAGCGGGCTCACCCCCGGTCGTCCGGGCGTGCGCGACCCCGCCGCCCCGATCGCAGGGGCCGGTCCGCCGCGAGGGGACCGCCGGTCGTGCCGGCTTCCGTCACGGCGGACCCGTCTGACGCCCGGTCACCAGGTGAGGGACGTGGTCCACGACTCCCCGTCGGCGGCCACGTAGCAGAAGGCCTCCTGGATCCCGTAGTCCCACGATTCCTCGTTCGGGGCGATGTAGCCGACGAAGTACGTGTCCGGCATGCGCGCGGGGTCCAGGGCGCTCTCGCTCATGGGGCTGCACGTGGCGTCGATGTCGGCGGTGAAGGCCGCCTCCCCGGGCCAGTCGCTCCCTGAGGGGGAGTAGGAGCCGATCACCTGGGCGTTGTGCGGCTCGTCGCAGGAGGTGAGCTCGACCTCGTAGAACTCGGCGGCCGCCGGGTCGATGAAGCAGTCGCCGGTCTCCAGCGTGCACACCGTGGCGTATCCGGGCGAGGGCTCGCACAGGTCGACGGGGGAGGGGCCCTCTCCCTCGCCGGAGGCGGAGGGGAGCGTGCCCGGGATGGACAGGTCCGTGTCCTCCGAGGCGTAGGAACCGGAGTCCGCCTGCGCGACGATGACGGCCGCGGCCGTCCACCCGAGGCCCCACATGCCTGCTGCCAGGAGCCCGACCAGGGAGAAGACGACGCTGATCGCCTTGGCGGCCGCGAACCCGCTTCCGGCTGCCGGGACGAAGGGGGCAGCCACCTCGGCGACCGGAGGTGTGAACGGCGGACCCGCCGCACCGGGCGTGGGCGCCGGTTGCGGGTAGACGCCCGCGTGGAATTCCGCCTGGCCTGCGAACCGGTCCGGCGTGATCGGCGCGGCCGGGTCTGCCCCGGGGGGAGTGGCCGAACCCGAGGGGTCGGTCTGGCTCACCGACCGGTCCGGTGTGAACGGAGCGGCGGGGTCCGTGCCCGAGGGCGCCTCGGCGCCGGAAGGCCCCGCCTCGCCCACGCGCCCGTCGGGTGCGCCGGCCGCCGGGTCGGCGGCGGGTCCGGACGGCCAGGCGGGCTCGGTCGGAGGGGGAGTGCTGTTCGCCGCGGCTCCGGCGTCCTTGCCGGTCGGGCCCGCGGGGCCGGTCATCGCTTCCCGGGGCCCCGCCGCGGACGGTCCTCCGGCGGCGGACGCGCCGCCACCGGCCTGGTCGGCGCCCGGGAGCTGGGCCTGGGACGGCGACCGGAGCACCCGGGTGAGGGCCAGGAGCCCGAAGACGATGGCGAAGGGGATGGGCAGGACGAGGAAGCCCAGCAGGCCCAGGACGAGCGCGGCGATGGAGAGGCCGCTGATCTTCCGCTCGTGGACGGTGTTGTGCACCGTGTGGTGGACGTTGTGGTGCGTGTTGCTGGTGTTGTCGCCCATGTGGATCGGGCCCTGATGGTCACCGCCCACGCTCACGTTGTGGTGGCCCGTCACCGTGAAGGAGGACACCCGTATGTTCATCATGGCGGCCACCTCCCTGGTCAGACCCGGGTCCTCCTGCAGGGCCTGCCTGATCCGGCCGTGGAGTTCCCCCGCTGCGCCGGGGTCCTCCGGCGCTGCGGCGAGCCCTCTGACCGCGTCCTCGACCTGGGGCGCGGTCCTCCCGCGCCTGAGCACGGCGGCCAGCACCCGCTGGCCGAGCCGTACGGTGCCGCTCGCCGCCGCGTCCTCGGTCTGTGTCAGCACCGCCTGCCCGTAGGCGCTGATCGCGCCTTTCACATAGGGAAACACCTGGGAGGCGAGTGTTTCGGGATCCATCGAAGGCGCTCCTCCTCGGTTCCGGCGGCATGCGTCGCGATGACGCGAGGGGGCCGGCCGGTGGGGGCCACCACTATAACGACGCGGTGCGCGCGCACAAGGAGGAATGCGACAACGGTTTACCGGGTTCGTGGAAAACGGTCGTTCCGCAGCCCTCGGAACAGGAAAAGGAACGGTCTGAACTCGTAGAACGCCCTCGGAGCCGGTGGTTGCGCGTCCATGTCCGGAACCGGACACGGTTTTTCGAAACCGCTCGGGAGTCTGTCGCTCCACCGGCCTCCTCACGAACCTGACGAAGGTCCCGAACAGGAAAAACCTGGGAGACGGCGAGGAGTCCGCGTTTGTTTATGGGGCTGGAGAGGTGAAGTTCATGCGCTTTCTGGTTTTGGGCAAAAGGTCGGATTAGGGGTGAATTGGGGTGAATGTAGAAGCTGCTGCGGTCCATAGCGGGGAGGCGCCCCAGCGGCCCGGTGCCGGACTCGGGGGCCGCGGCGGACCGTCACCGTGCGGGCGGTTCCCGCGTACACGGGAACCGCCCCTCGCACGGTCCGGGAACGGGCTCAGTCGTCGGCCAGGGGGTCGTAGGCCTCGCCGGTCACCGGGTTGGTGGCCAGACCCGTCGCGGGGTCGTAGTCCACGTCCATGCCCAGCTCGGGGTCGTGGTACAGCCCGGTGTCCGGGTTGCGCGGCAGACCCACCTCGGGGTCGACCTCCCAGCCGGTGACGGGGTCAACGGTCGGCGCGGGAGCCTCGGAGGGCTGGGCCGAGGGCTCCGCCGTCGGCGCGGCGGAGGGCACGGGCTCCTCCTCCTGCCGCTCCTCCTCCTGCTCAACCGCCACGACGTCGCTCCTGGCCGCCTGCGACTCCGCGCCGCCCTCGGGGTCGAGCACGCCCCAGCTCACCAGGGCCAGGATGAGGATGCCCAGGCCCACACGGTAGTAGACGAACGGCATGAAGCTGTGCGTGGAGATGAAGCGCATCAGCCAGGCGATCACCACGAACCCGACCACGCCGGCGACGAGGGTTCCCACGATCGTGGCCCCCCACCCCGCGTACTCGTTCCCGCCGATGTCGGTCAGCTTGTACAGGCCGGAGCCGAACACGGCGGGCAGCGCGAGCAGGAAGGAGTACTCGGCCGCGTCCTTGCGCGTGAACCCGAGCAGCATTCCGCCGGTGACGGTGCCGCCCGACCGGGACACGCCCGGGATGAGGGAGAGGGCCTGGAAGAGGCCGAAGACCAGGCCGCGTGAGGCGGTGAGGTCCTCGATCCCCCGGTGCTTGCGCGTGTACCGGTCGACGATGCCGAGGATCACGCCGAAGACGATGAGGGTCAGCGCGATCAGGCGCAGGTCGCGGAAGACGCTGTCGATCTGCTCCTCCAGGAGCAGGCCCAGGATCACGATCGGCAGGGAGCCGAGGATGACGTACCAGCCCAGGCGCGCGTGGATGTCGCCGCGCAGCTCGCGGTCGAACAGCGACCTGGTCCAGGTGGAGAGGATGGACCAGATCCGCTGCCGGAAGTAGATCAGGACCGCCAGTTCGGTGCCGAGCTGGCTGACGGCGGTGAAGGCGGCCCCGGGGTCGGGCCAGCCGAAGAACGCGGACATCACGCGCAGGTGTCCGCTGGAGGAGACGGGCAGGAACTCGGTCAGCCCCTGGACCAGGCCGAGGACGATGGCTTCGAAGAGGGACACGGCGGGAACTGCTCCAGGCTGCTTCGGGCGCCCCTGGGGAGGGCGGGGTGGCGGGTGAGCGGCGGGGATGCTCCGGGAAGCCGGCCGAGGGCGGCGGGGCCCACGGCGTCCGGCCCCGGTCGGATCGGCGCCGCGTTCGGCGGGGCGGGCACGGCGGCCCGCTCCCGGGAGGTCCGAGCGTACGCGGAGCCGCCACCGGAATTCCCGGCGGGTCGGCCGCGACGCAGGGGAGGTGGCGCGGGGTGAGGCGACGACCGTCCGACGAGAGGCGTCCGAGGCGTGACTCAACGTCACACCCTAGCGGCGTCGGGTAGCGGTTCGCGACTCGGGGCGGGGCCGACGGTGCAGGGGGCGAACGCGGCAGGGTGCTTGTCCGGAAGCGGCCAGGGTTTCCCTCCGTGCGGGTCATCCCCGTGAAATACCTGTTCCGCGGGGTGCGCGTCTTCCCGGCCCCGCGCTCCGCGCGGGCCTGGCGAGGCGCCGTCCCCTGCCGCCGGCGTCGGGGCCGCCCCGCCCCGGTCCTGCCGTACCCGGTACCCGGTTCCCGTTGCCGCAGGCGGAGGCGGGTTCTGGGGCACCCGAGCGGAATGAACAGCGGCTTTTCGCCCATACCCGACCCCGTGCGGGCCTCCCGGAGAGGGCCCCTAGCGTGAGTGCCACGGACGGACAGCACCAGGGGAGAGAGCCATGGACGTCGTCATCATCGGAGCCGGAGTCGGCGGACTGGCGGCGGCCGTCGGCCTCAGGCGCAGGGGACACGACGTACGGGTCTTCGAGCGGGGTGAGGTACTGCGCACCGGCGGAGCGGCCCTGGCGCTGTGGTCCAACGGCACGGCGGCCCTGGGCGGGCTGGGCATCGACCCGACCGGGCTGGGGCGCCCCACCGAGGTCATCATCGGATCCACGCACACCGGCGCCGAGCTGTACCGGATCGACCTGCGGTCCGTCTCCGCGCGCCTCGGGTGGCCCAACCTGTGCCTCCCGCGCCGCGAGCTGCTGGACCGGTTGGCGTCGCAACTCCCGGACGGCGTCGTCCGCTTCGGTCCGGCGTGCACCGGTGTGCGCCAGGACGCCGACGGCGTGATGGCGCTGTTCGAGGACGGCTCCACCGCCCGTGCCGACGCCGTGATCGGCGCGGACGGCGTCCACTCGGCGGTCCGGGCCTCCCTGCGCCCCGGCGACGTTCCCCGCCCGCGCGGCTACGCCAGCTGGCAGGGCCTGACCCCGCTGCCGGTGCCGCTCGCCGGGAGCACCACCTCGCGCTGGCTGACCGGACCCGGGGGGACGTGCGGCATCATCCCCACGGGCGGCGGGATGGTGCAGTGGTGGTTCGACCTCCCCTGGGCACCAGGGGACCCCGAGCCCGTCTCGCCCGCGGAGGTACTGCGGGAGCGCTTCGGGGCATGGACCGATCCGGACGTCCGCGCGGTGCTCGCCCATGCGAAGGACGAGGACGTCACCAGCTTCCCCCACGTGCAGACCCCGGTCCCGAAGACCTGGGGCAGCGGACGGATCACCCTCCTGGGCGACGCCGTGCACGCCTTTCCCCCCTCGACCGCGCAGGGGGCGAACCAGGCGCTGGAGGACGCCCTGGTGCTGAGCGCCGCGCTGGACGGCGTCCCGGGGGCCGACGCGGCCCCGGCCCTGCGCCGGTACGAGCGGGTGCGCGGCCCGCGGGCCGCTCGGGCCTCCTGGGTCTCCGGTCACCAGCCGACCCAGCGTATGAGGGGGACGAGGCCGGTACCGCTCTCCCCGGCCGCGATGGGCCGGCTGCTGGAGGGGTATCTGAAGCTGGTCAGCAACGCCCTGCGGAACGCTCCGCGAGGACCGCAGACCCGGGGCTGACCGCAGGCCGGGCGGCGGGGAGGAAAGGCGGGAACGGGACCGGGTGCCGGAGGGCGGTTCCGCCGTCTCCACCGCCGCCGGAGAAAAAAGAACGGATGGCGCAAACGCCTCCGATTTTCCCCACTGGTGTTCCGGGATCCGTTGCGACCTGCGATGACAACGGATCCGACGCTTGCGGCGAAACGCCCGGGAAGACGGCGCTTGGGCCACGATTGGCGCGGAAGCGTTCAAGAGCGGGTCGCGGTGGATAACCTCTCACCATGAGTGTGCGGCGGATTATGGGTATCGAGACCGAGTACGGGATCTCCGTGCCAGGCAACCCCGGGGCCAACGCGATGGTCACCTCCACCCAGGTGGTCAACGCCTACCTGGCCGCCTCGGCGGCCCGGGCGCGACGTGCCCGCTGGGACTTCGAGGAGGAGAACCCGCTGCGCGACGCGCGCGGCTTCGACCTCGCGCGTGAGGTCGCCGACCCCACGCAGCTCACGGACGAGGACCTGGGGCTGGCCAACGTCATCCTCACCAACGGCGCCCGCCTGTACGTGGACCACGCCCACCCCGAGTACTCCGCGCCGGAGGTCACCAACCCGCTCGACGCGGTGCTGTGGGACAAGGCCGGGGAGCGCGTGATGGCGGACGCGTCCGCGCGGGCCGGGACCACCCCGGGCATCGACCCCATCCAGCTGTACAAGAACAACACCGACAACAAGGGCGCCTCCTACGGCTGCCACGAGAACTACCTGATGAACCGGTCGACGCCGTTCGGCGACATCGTCCGGCACCTCATCCCGTTCTTCGTCTCCCGGCAGGTGGTGTGCGGCGCGGGCAAGGTCGGCATCGGCTCGGACGGCCAGGGCAGCGGGTTCCAGATCTCCCAGCGCGCCGACTTCTTCGAGGTCGAGGTGGGTCTGGAGACGACCCTCAAGCGCCCCATCATCAACACCCGGGACGAGCCGCACGCCGACCCCGACCGGTACCGGCGGCTGCACGTCATCATCGGCGACGCCAACATGAGCGAGATCTCCACCTACCTCAAGCTGGGGACGACCGCGCTGGTGCTGTCGATGATCGAGGACGGGTTCCTGAGCGTGGACCTGTCGCTGGAGACCCCGGTGGCGGACCTGAGGGCGGTCTCGCACGATCCGGGGCTCACCCACAGGGTGAAGCTGCGCGACGGGCGCAGGATGACCGCGCTGGAACTGCAGGGCGAGTACCTGGACCAGGCGCGCAAGTACGTGGAGGACCGCTTCGGCACCGACGTCGACCCGGACACCGCCGACGTCCTGGACCGGTGGGAGTCGGTGCTGAACAGGCTGGGGTCCGACCCGATGAGCCTGGCTGCGGAGCTGGACTGGGTCGCCAAGCTGAAGGTGCTGGAGGGGTACCGGTCGCGGGACAACCTGGAGTGGTCGCACCCGCGCCTGCAGCTGGTGGACCTCCAGTACTCGGACGTGCGCCCGGAGAAGGGCATCTACAACCGGCTGGTGGCCCGCGGCCGTATGCAGCGCCTGGTGGAGGAGGCCGAGGTGAACCGCGCGGTCACCGAGCCGCCGGAGGACACCCGGGCGTACTTCCGGGGCCGCTGCCTGGCCAAGTACGCGGACGAGGTCGCCGCGGCCTCCTGGGACTCGGTGATCTTCGACCTGCCCGGCTACGACTCCCTCCAGCGGGTTCCCACCCTGGAGCCCCGCCGGGGAACCAAGGAGCACGTGGGAGCCCTGCTGGACGCGTCGGACACCGCGGCGGACCTGGTCGCGGTGCTCACCCGCAGGCAGTGAGGCACTGAGACGACGTCTGGGGCGGGACCGCGAGGTTCCGCCCCTCGGTCGCTGCGGTCCCCCGTTTGATCACGCGGAGATAACGCCCTGCGTTTGCGCAGGTCGGCAACTGTGAGCCCCGCGCACGCGGGGATGGACCGCCGGGTCGGGCGACCGACATGTACCTGTTCCAGTGAGCCCCGCGCACGCGGGGATGGACCGGCGCGAGTCGAGGAGCGGACGGGTAAACCCCAGTGAGCCCCGCGCACGCGGGGATGGACCGCAATGAGGGATGCTTTGGCGGTTCAGGATGTTGTGAGCCCCGCGCACGCGGGGATGGACCGACCCCGACATGACGCCCGCCGGGCGTCTTCTCGTGAGCCCCGCGCACGCGGGGATGGACCGAGCACGACGACGATGATGTGCGCCGCCTGCTTGTGAGCCCCGCGCACGCGGGGATGGACCGCGCCAGGATCCGACCGGCGGTCTCAATCGGGCGTGAGCCCCGCGCACGCGGGGATGGACCGCATTCTGGAAGAGGTGGACGCGCTGTGAGACCGTGAGCCCCGCGCACGCGGGGATGGACCGAGGACGGCTTGTGCTAGCGGACGGTTGCCGCGGTGAGCCCCGCGCACGCGGGGATGGACCGTCCACGTCCTGGGGTACGGGCCTGGAGCAGCAGTGAGCCCCGCGCACGCGGGGATGGACCGTGCGGGTGGGCCGGGCCCTGGAACGGGGGGAGGTGAGCCCCGCGCACGCGGGGATGGACCGCTGTCCGAGCAGTCCCGGGCAGGGCGCGAGCGTGAGCCCCGCGCACGCGGGGATGGACCGCCGTCGGGGTCACGCATGTCAGTCCTCTTTCTGTGAGCCCCGCGCACGCGGGGATGGACCGCACCTCGCGGGTGCCGTGATGACCGCGGCCGTGTGAGCCCCGCGCACGCGGGGACAGGCTCGGCGGACGGCGGCGGAAGTGTGAGCCCGTACACACCGGGGTTCCGCACGGGGCGGCCCTCCAACCGTGCCTGAGGGCGGTTTTCGCAGGCCAGGCACCGACCGCTATGACCTGAAAGCCTGTGGCGGGATCCCCGCTTCCGAGGCCGCTCCGAGTCGTGTGGCAGTCCCATGTTTGCTCGCGGCGAATCGGGTAGAGAGGGGTGTAACGCATCTGCGCGCCCCGAGGACCAGGGGGTACGGCCTCTACGGTCGTGCGGTCCCGGGATGACACAGCGCGGGTGCGGGGCCGGGCGCTCATGGGGGTGTGCGCGCGGCCCGCGCCGGACCGCCGGTATCGGGGGATGCCGCAGGGTCCGGCGAGACGCGGAGGCCCCCGCGCGACCGAGCGTCGCGCGGGGGCACTTCCCTTTTCCGGGGCGGGCGGGCGCCCGAGGGCTGTTCCGCCGCCGATCCCTCGCCGGAGGGGTCACGCCGCCGGCGGCTGCCCGGGCTCGCTCGCGGGCTCGCCTCCCTGGGCTGCGGCCTCGCGTACGGCCTCGGCGATGGCGTGGAAGTCCTTCTTGAGGATCGCGCCGTGGTTGCTGGGGACCTTCGCGCTGACCCGGATGTGGGGGTTGCGAGCGGTCACCTCGTCGAGACTGGTGCGGATCTGTTCCTGCTCGTCACCCTTGCTGCCGAAGGACGTCCCCGAGGCGACCACGTACCGTGTCGGGACGGCGATGGCGTCCAGCACCGGGCCCAGTTCGCGTTCCCGGGAGATCCGGCCGAGCTCGATGTTGCTGTCCGCCATCTGCTCGGCGTTCATCCGCGGGGTCAGGCCCGTCGGGCGCATCAGCGTCATGAAGGGGCTCAACCGCTTGAACAGCTTCCGGATCCGCTGCTCCATGGCCTCGTCGATCCAGTCGTAGGGGAAGGCGCCGTCGACCAGGACCGCGCCCAGGGCCCGGTCCGGGTTGCGGCTGGCCCAGTGCGCTCCGACGAACGCGCCGTAGGACCAGCCCACGACCAGGGCCCGTTCTACGCTCCTGGCCGCCAGGACGGCGTCGACGTCGCGGACGGCGATTTCGAAGGAGTAGTCCGCCGACGTCTGCGACTTTTTGCCGCGGGCCCGTTCGTCGTAGGTGATGTGCCGCCATCCGGGGCCCAGGTCGGCGATGACCCGGCGCCAGTAGCCCTGGGTGGCGAACTGTCCGTTGAGGTAGACGACGGGGGTGCCGGGGCCGCCGCTGTCGGTGACGGCCAGCGCCGTGTCGTCGACCGGCACCATGCCGGTCCATGCCGCGCGGGTCGGGGAAGTGTTGTTCTTCGTCATGTCTCGCCTTGTCCTGTCTGGTTTTCTGCGGGAGTGGTCAGGGCTCAGTGTCGGCCCGGTCGTGCTTTCTCAGAGGCTGTTGGCGGTGATGTCGCCGAGCGAGGTGGTGGCGCGGATGTCGAGTCCGGCGGCGCCGTCGTTCTTGAGGGCGTTGCTGATGCGGCCCCGGTCGGCGCCGGCGTCCAGGGAGGCCGAGACGCCGGTGGCGGCGGTGACCGAGATGTCGCCGGACTGGGTGCGCAGCACGACCGTGCCGCGTACGGCCTCGGAGATGCGGATGTCGCCCCGGGTGGTGCTGATCTCGGCGGGGCCGTTGAGTCGGCCGACCTCGACGTCGCCGTCGATGGCGGTGAGGCGGACGCTCGCGGCCTCGTCGATCTTGGTCCGCCGGTGGGAGCCCTCGAAGGCGATGTCACCGAGGCGTCCGACACCGCGCAGCTCGGTGGCGGCGGACGTGGCCTCGACGGCCGAGCCGGCGGGCAGCCGGACGGTGACGTCCAGGGACCCGGTGGAGCCGAAGAGCCGGTCGGGGGCCGGGGCCGTGATCCGCAGGACGCCGTCGGTGTAGGCGACGGTGGTCTGCTCGGCGGCCCTGGTGTCGCGGTTCTTGGAGGGGTCGGCGGGCCGGACCTCGACGGTGGTGTCGGCACGGTCCGCGGCGATGATCTGGATGCGGCCGGCGGGGACGTCCAGGACGGCGGAGATCGGGGTGGGGGTGGTGAACTTCTGCATCGTGTGCTCCCGTGCTCGTTTGTTTCTGATACGGGAAACGCTACGTTGTCTTTCCTTGTTCGGCAACATCCTTGTTGCGCGAAATTGGCATCAGTACAGGTGGGTGTCGTGAAAGTGTTGCAGTGGGAGTCGAGATAATGCAACGACGAGGGCGCTGTTCATTGCAATGGTTGAAGGATGAACGCTATGGGGGCCGGCCGGGACCGCCGCTCCCGGTCAGCTGTGCCAGATGCCGTCGAAGCAGGGCATGGGGTCCAGGCTCAGCGCGATCCACAGCTCCAACCGGGTGCGGGGGTCGTCCAGGGACCGGCCCATGACCCGCTCGGCGATGCGCAGCCGCGAACGCAGCGTGTTGCGGTGGATCCCGAGGTCCCGTGCGGTCGCCTCCACCTGGGCGCTGTTGTCCAGGTAGTGCAGCAGCGTGTGCGCCAGCTCCGTCGCGTTGCGCGCGTCGTGGTCGCGCAGCTGCCCCAGGACCGCCTGGTCGAAGACGCGTGCTCCGGTCGCCGGGACCGAGGACCGGAGCAGGGCCCACGCGTCGGCCTCGTCCACGTGCCGGTAGCCGTCGGCGGCGGCGTTGCGGGCCCGGTCCACGGCGGAGGGCAGGTCGTCCGGACGGCGCGCACCGCACGCACCCGCGGCGGAGGGGCCGTCCGCCTCCGAGGCCAGGGCCGTGAACAGGCGCTCCCCGGTGTGCGGCCGACCACTCGCGGGCAGCACCGCCAGCAGCACGTCGTCCAGGGCGGCGAGTCCCACCCGGTGGGCCACGTCGGTGTCGCCCAGCACGTCGACCAGCGCGTCCGCCGCGCGGTCCATCAGAGCGACCGGGTCGGGGGTTCGCAGGCACACCACCTCCCACGGGGGGACGGGCAGGGTCAGCTGGACCTGGGGGCGTCCGGTCGCGACGGCGCGGAGCACGGGCGCGCGCTCGCGGTACAGCGCCCGCCGGGCGTCGCGCGAGTGCAGGAGGTCCACCGCCAGCAGCGACGCCGCGTGGTTGGCGAGCATCCGCACGTGGGGGGTGACCGGGAACGGGCAGTGCAGCGCCAACCAGCCCAGCGTCCGCCCGGCCGGGCCCAGCGTCTGGAGCAGGATCGTCGCGTCCCCGTCCGCCAGCAGCGTCATCCCGCGCGGGCGCCCCGCCAGCGCCGAGCGCACCGTCGCGTGCCAGGGGGGCTCGGTGTCCGGCACCGACACACTGGTCATCCCGTTCCGGTCCAGCAGGAGGGACGCGCCGGCCGTCGACGAGGACAGCTCTCCCATCACCCCGGCGGGCCCCGACCGCAGGGCGGCGCGCGCCATCGCGTCCTGCGCGGTCAGCAGCCGGTGCTGTTCCCGTGTCCGCTCGGCCGCGTAGTGGTCGGCGACCGTCTCCACCACCGCGATGAACGGGGTCTCGCCCTCCACCCGCAGGACCGGCAGGCCCAGGGCGTCGCCCTCCTCCAGCACCTCGGGCGGGATCTCGCGCAGCCAGACGTCGATCGCGAAGGCCAGTCCCGCGCACCCGGCCCCGTGCAGGCGGCGGACGTACTCCCGGCGCGACCGCTCGTCGGAGCCCAGCCCCAGCCCGACCGTCAGCACCAGTTCGCCGCCGCGGAGCCACCGCACCGGGTCGTGCAGCTCGGTCACGTGCGCCCAGCGGATGGACCGCCCCAGGCCGGTGTGCCCGGCCGCGGCCCGCACCTCCAGGGCGGGGTTCGCGGTGATGTCGCCGACCGTGATCGTCACGGGATCCCACCTCCGGAGGGGGTTGTGTGCACCTTGCACATTTGTAACAGCGCGTGGAGTGCGGACCGTCCCGACCCGGGCGGCGTCGGGGTGTCTACGGTCACAACAACATCCGAACCGGCTGTGGCCAGCGGCGACACCCCTCCCAGGGGTGCGGCCGGGACTCACCGAACGCGCAACGGAGTACACATGTCAGACCGGACCACCCCCACGTCCTCGCACCCGGCGCGTGCGGCGATAGCGGCCTTCGTGGGCACCACCATCGAGTGGTTCGACTTCTACGTCTACGCCACGGCCGCCAGCCTGGTGTTCGGCACCCTGTTCTTCCCGCCCGGCACCGACCCCATGATCGGGCTGATGGCGTCCTTCGCCACCTTCTCCGTGGGCTTCTTCGCGCGCCCGCTCGGCGGGATCGTCTTCGGCCACTTCGGTGACCGGCTCGGCCGCAAGTCGGCGCTGGTCATCACGCTGCTGATGATGGGCGTGGCCACGTTCTGCGTGGGCCTCCTGCCCACCTACGAGCAGGCCGGCTTCATCGCCCCGCTGCTCCTGGTGCTGCTGCGCTTCGTGCAGGGCATCGCCGTGGGCGGGGAGTGGGGCGGCGCCGTCCTGATGGCTGTCGAGCACGCCCCCGAGAACCGCAAGACGTTCTACGGCGCCTTCGCCCAGCTGGGCAACCCCGCCGGCGCCCTGCTCGCCACCGGTTCGTTCGGGCTCATCGCCGCCTGGGACGCCGACCTGTTGTACACCTGGGGCTGGCGCCTGCCCTTCCTCGCCTCGGTCCTGCTGGTCCTGGTGGGCCTGCTGATCCGGTTGAAGGTCGAGGAGTCCCCGGTCTTCGAGGCCGTCCAGGAGAACGACGGGCGGCCGGCGGAGCTGCCCCTGCGCGAGGCCGTGCGCACCTCGTGGCGCCCCCTGCTGCTGGGCATCGGCATCCTGCCCGTGGCCGTCGGCGGCTACTACATCGTCACCACGTTCCTCCAGGCCTACGGCGTCGAGGTCGGCGTCAGCGAACAGGTCATCCTCAACGGCCTGAGCCTGGCCGCGTTCGTCGAGCTGGTCGCCACCCTCGGGGTGTCCTGGCTGGGCGACCGCTTCGGCACCGTCCGGGTCGTCACCATCGGCCTGGTGGGGGTCATCGTCCTGGCCCTGCCCCAGTTCCTGGTCATGGAGACCGGCAGCACCCTCCTGATCTTCGTGATGCTGTGCGTCATGCGCCTGGCCATGGCCGCCGTCTACGGCCCCATCGCCCGCGTCCTCGCCCAGATGTTCCCGCCCCGGGCCCGCTACACCAGCATCTCCATCGCCTACCAGGTCGCGGGCGCCGTCTTCGGCGGCCTGTCCCCGATCGTGTGCACGGCCCTGTTCGCCGTGACCGGCAGCATCCTGCCCGTCGCCGGCCTGCTCATGGCCATGGCCGTGGTGAGCATCGCCTGCCTGGCCAAGGCCCCCCGCCACCAGGACGACGACCTGGTCACCGCCGCCTGACGCGGCCGTCCGCACACCCGCCGCCGCGCCGCGGCGGCACCACCGCACACCCACCGCCGCCGGGTCCTTCCGTCCGGCGGCACCCCACCCAGGGAGGAACCGCACCCGTGTCCGGTCTGCTCATCCACAACGCCAACGTCCTGACCATGGACGACACCAACCCGCGGGCCGAGGCCGTCGCCGTGCTCGACGGACGGGTCCGCCTCGCCGGGAGCGTCGAGGCCGCCAGAGCCGCCGCAGGCCCCGGCGCGACCGAGGTGGACGCGGGCGGGCGGACCGTCCTGCCCGGGTTCATCGACCCGCACAACCACCTGCTGTCCACCGCCGAGTCGCTGGCCGCCGTCGACGCCGGCTACCCGCGCGTGGGCAGTGCGGCCGACCTGGTCGCGGTCATCGGGGCCGAGGCCGAGCGGACCCCGCCGGGGCAGTGGATCCGCGCCTTCCACATGGACGACGCCAAGTTCCCCGGGGGCCGCCCCACCCGCCGCGACCTGGACGGCGCCACCGGCGAGCACCCGGTCATCGTCTACCACGTCTCGGGCCACCAGGCGGTGGTGAACTCCGCCGCCCTGGCCTGGAGCGGTATCGGCGAGGACGTCCCCGACCCGTCGGGCGGCTCCTTCGTGCGCGACGAGGGCGGGCGCCTGACCGGGATGGTCCTGGACTCGGCCATGGAGCTGCTGCTGCCCCTGGCGGTCGACATCGGCTGCCACGGCCCCAACTTCCACACCGACCTCCCGGCCGAGCAGCTGCTGGGCTGGCTCTCCGCCGCCGCCGTCCCCTACCTGTCGGCCGGTGTCACCACCGTGTGCGACCCGCAGGTGTCGGCGCGCGAGCTGCGCGTCTACCGGGCCGCCCGCGCCGCCGGGACCCTGCCGCTGCGCACGTTCGGCATGCCGCTCTCCCACCAGCTGGACTCGCTCACCCACGCGGGGCTGGCGAGCCCCTTCGGCGACGACTGGCTGCGCCTGACCGGCATGAAGTTCTACTCCGACGGGACCCTCCTGGGCGGTACAGCCAAGTTCAGCGTCCCCTACGGCGAGCGGGGCGAGTTCGCGGGCAGCCTCTACCACCACCCCGACCAGCTCGTCGACCTGGTGACGCGTGCGGCGGCAGAGGGCTGGCAGGTGGCCATCCACACCCAGGGCGACGCGGCGATGGAGAACACCCTGGCCGCCATCGCCTCGGCCGCGCGCGTGTCCGGCCCGGACCCGCGCCCGCGGGTGGAGCACTGCGGCTACCCGACCCCGGAGCAGGCCAAGCGCTTCACCGACTACGGGGTCATCCCGGTCAACCAGCCCAACTTCCTGTACGACAGCGGCGGCGACTTCGTCCGCCGCCTCGGCGAGCGGGCGCACCGGCTCCAGCCGATGCGCGAGGAGATCGACCTGGGTCTGCGCCCGGTGCTGTCCAGCGACTCGTTCGTGTCCAGCCTGCGTCCGATGGACACCGTCGCCAACGCGGTGTGCCGTACCACCCGGGAGGGCGCCCCGATCGGTGTCGAGCAGGCCGTCACCCTGCACGAGGCGCTGCGCGCCCACACACTGGACGCCGCCCACGCCCTCGGTGTGGAGGACCGGCTGGGGGCCCTGCGCCCCGGATACCTGGCCGACCTGGTGGTCCTGGACCGCGACGTCGAGTCGCTGCCGGAGCAGCGGCTGCGCGAGGTCGACGCCTGGTTGACGGTGCTGGACGGGCGCGTCGCCCACCGCGCCTCCTGAGGGGCCTGCCCGGCCCCGCCGCACGCGGGGGCCGGGCGGAGCGCCGGGGGGGGGGGGGGGGGGCCCCCGCCCCCCCCCCCCCCCCCGCGCCCCCCCCCCCCCCGCCCCCCCACC
>NZ_JBEXSY010000029.1:0-77222 GCF_040613895.1 Nocardiopsis sp. NPDC006198
GGTGGAGGTCGTCGAGGAAGGCGTTGACGGCGAGCCGGTGGACGCCGGGCGGCCTGGTGACTACGCACAGTAGCGCCCCCCTCACCTATGGTGGCTCCATGCCGCCCCGTTTCCCTCCAGGAGGGGACATGACCCGAAGTGAGCGCGCCCGTAGGCGCGAACAGCCCGCGTCCGCCACAGGTCGATCCTGGCTCGACCGCTTCTTCTTCATCGGTGAGCGCGGCTCCGGCATCGCCCGCGAGGTCCGGGGCGGTCTCACCACGTTCATGGCGATGGCCTACATCATCGTCCTGAACCCGATCGTCCTGAGCGGCGTCGCCGACGTGAACGGGGACACCCTGTCGGCCGCACAGCTGACCACCATGACGGCCCTGGCCGCGGGCCTGGTCACGATCATGATGGGGGTGGTCGGCCGCGCGCCGATCGCCTGCGCCGCCGCCCTCGGGGTGATGGCGGTCGTCGCCTACCAGGCCGCCCCCGTCATGTCCTGGCCCGAGGCGATGGGCCTGGTCGTGTGGCAGGGCGTCGCCATCGTCGCGATGGTCGTCACCGGTGTCCGCACCGCCGTGATGAACGCGCTGCCGCACGACCTCAAGCTCGCGATCGGCGTGGGCATCGGCCTGTTCGTGTCGCTGATCGGCCTGGCCAACGCCGGTTTCGTCAGCAAGGGCGACGGTGACGGCCTGCTCCAGATCGGCGCCTCCGGCGACGGCGGGCACCTCCTGGGCTGGCCGCTGCTGGTGTTCGTGTGCGGACTGGTGCTGGCCGGCGCGCTCCTGGCGCGCGGCGTCCCCGGCGCCATCTTCTACGGCATCGTCGGCGCCACGGTGATGGCCGTCGCGGTGCACTACGCCCTGGGCCTGACGCCGGAGGACTGGGGCGGCGGCGCGCCCCAGCTGCCCGCGAGCCCGGTCGCCGTGCCCGACTTCGGGCTCCTGTTCCAGGTGGACATGTTCGGGGCCTGGACCACGGCGGGGCCCACGGCCGCGGGGGTCATCCTGTTCACCCTCGTCCTGGCCGGGTTCTTCGACGCCGTCGGCACCATCCTGGCCATCGGAGCCAAGGCGAACATCGCCGACTCCGCCGGGAACATGCCCCGGGTCAACCAGATCCTGGCCACGGACGGGACCGGGGCCGTGGTCGGCGGCCTGACCAGCTCGTCGGCCACCCTGGTGTTCGTGGAGTCCACGGCGGGGGTGGGCGAGGGCGCCCGGACCGGGCTGGCCAGCGTGGTCACGGGCCTGCTCTTCCTCACCGCCATCGTGTTCGCCCCGGTGTTCGCGATCGTCCCGGCCCAGGCGGCATCGGTGGCGATGGTGCTGGTGGGGGCCCTGATGATGACGCAGGTGCGCGGCATCGCCTGGGACGACATGTCCGTCGCGATCCCGGCGTTCCTGACGATCGCGGTCATGCCGTTCGCCTACGACATCGCGAGCGGTATCGGCATCGGGATCATCGCCTCCACGGTCCTGAGGTCGGCACAGGGCCGGTTCCGCGAGGTGGGCTGGCTGATGTGGCTGCTCAGCGCCGTGTTCGTGTTCCACTTCTCGATGCACGCCCTGGGGCTCTGACCCGGCACGCCCCCGCGGGGCCGGTGCGCACCTCGGCGCGCACCGGCCCCGCCGTCGTGGGGGCACGGGCGCCGCCGGCACGCGGCGGGTCGGCGGCGCCCCCGGAGCGGACCGCGCAACGCTGACCTGCGCCCCGGCGGAAGCGTCCGCGGCCGGTGTCCGAAGGGCGTTGACAGCCCGGCGGAGCCACCCTAAGTTGACATTGACAACTTTCATGCGCACCAGGGACGGACACCCATGGACCACGTCACGGTCAACGGCGCACGGCATCCCGCACCCGTCGACCCCGAGACCAGCACCGCCGAGCACGTGCGCGACCGCCTCGGCCTCACCGGCACCAAGATCGCCTGCGGCGGCGGAGTGTGCGGCGCCTGCACGATCCTCGTCGACGGCTCCCCCACCGTCTCCTGCCTCCTGCCCTCCGACCGCCTGGCGGGCCGCACCGTCACGACGGTCGAGGGCCTCGGCGGCACCCACCCCGTCCAGTACGCCTTCGCGGCGCACGACGCGCTCCAGTGCGGATACTGCACCCCGGGGTTCGTCGTCTCCGCCTCGGTCTTCGTCGACACCTGGCGGGCGGACCACGGCGACACCCGGCCCGACCGCGACACGATCGCCGAAGCGCTGTCCGGCCACCTGTGCCGCTGCGGCGCCTACGAGGGGATCTTCGCCGCCGTCGCCGCCGCCTGCGCCGGGGAGTTCGACTCCCGGCCGGACCGGGAGCCCCCCCGCCGCGACGCCGTCGACAAGGTGACCGGCCGGGCGCGGTTCAGCGCCGACCTGGCCCCGCACGGCCACTGGGAGGGGGTGATCGTCCGCTCGACCCACGCCCACGCCCGCGTGCGCGCCGTCGACCCGGGCGCCGCGCGCACCGGGGACGCCCCGGAGGACACCGCCGCAGCCCCCGGAACCGCACCCGTGTTCACCGACCTGCTCGGGGAGGACCGCACCGTCCGCTACGTCGGCCAGCCGATCGCCGCCGTCGCCGCGCCGACCTCCGCCGGCGCCCGGGCGGCCGCGGCCGCCGTCCGGGTCGACTACGACCCGCTCCCGGCCGTGCTCGACGCCGAGGCCGCCCGGGCGCCCGGGGCCCCGGTCCTCTACCCGACCCGGGCCGAGCGGGCCGCCGCCCCCAGCTACGGCGAGGCCCCGACCCCTCCGGCCCGGTGGGAGGGCAACCTGCGCGGTCCCGGCACCCTGAGCTGGCGCGGCCCCACCGCCGTGCGCAGGCTGCGCCGGGCCGCGCGGGCAGGTGACCCGCTCCTGGTCTCCGGGGAGTTCACGACCGCCTCGCAGGCGCACAACCCCCTGGAACCGCACGTGTGCGTGGCCTCCTGGGAGCCGGGGGGCGACCTGTACCTGCGCGTGTCCACACAGGCCGTGGCCAAGACCGCGGAACGCGCCGCGAAGCACTGGGGCCTGCCCCTGGACCGGGTGCACGTCGTCAGCGAGTACGTCGGCGGCGGGTTCGGCGCCAAGAACGCCCTCTCCGCCGACATCGTGGCGTCGGTGGAGCTGGCCAGGGCCGCCCGCGCGCCGGTACGGGTCGCGTTCGACCGCGCGGAGGAGCTGACCGACGCCGGGCACCGGCCCGCGGCCCGCACCCGGGTGGCGCTGCTCGCCGACCGGAACGGGGGCCTGGCCGCGATGAGCGTGGACTCCCGTGGCGAGGGAGGGGTGTCGGTCGGCTCCTCCGCCGCCGCGCTCGCCTTCATGATGTACGGCCGCTCGCCCCGGCGGGTCCGCGACTTCGACGTGGTCACCAACCTGCCCCCCGGCATGCCCATGCGCGGCCCCGGCGGACCGCCCATGGCGTGGGCGCTGGAGCAGGCCGTCGACATGATGGCGCACCGGTTGGGCGGGGACCCGCTGGCGCTGCGCGCCCGCTGGGACGGCAACCCCAAGCGGCGCGCCCTGTACGCGCGGGCCGCGGAACTGGACCTGTGGCGGGACCGGCCGCGCGGCCCCCGCTCCGGCCGCTTCCGGCGCGGAGTGGGGGTGGCCGCCGCGAGCTGGCTCTACCTCCTCGGACCGCAGGCCAGGGTCGAGCTCTCGGTGGAGGACGGCTCGGTGGTGGTGCGATCGTCCACCCAGGACATCGGCACCGGGATCCGCACGGTGCTCGCCGGGGCCGTCGCCGACAGGCTGGGCGTGCCCGCCTCGGACCTGCGGGTGGAGATCGGGCGCAGCGGGCCGGTGCACGGCACCGGGTCGTACGGTTCGCGCACCACCACGTCGATGGGGCCCGCCGCTGTGCAGGCCGCCGACCGGCTGCGCGACGCCCTGCGGGAGCGCTCCCCCTCGGTCCCCGCCGTCGGCCCGGTCCCCGAGCACGCGTTCAAGGAGGCCCTCACCGCGGCCGAGGGCGTGCGCGTGGAGGGCGGGCGCGGCCTGGACCGCTGGGGCCAGCTCTCCCCGAACATGGCCGACGACCTGGCCCTGGGCCGGGGCCTCAGCGGCGCGGTGCACGTCATGGAGGTGGAGGTGGACACCCTGCTGGGCCGGGTGCAGCCCACCCGCTGCTGGGCCGGGATCGCCGCCGGCCGCGTCTACGCCGAACGGCTGGCCCGCAACCAGTGCGAGGGCGCGGTCGTCCAGGGGGTCGGGTACGCGCTGTTCGAGGAGCGGCGCCACGACCCCGCCACAGGGGTGACGCTCACCGACAACATGGAGGACTACCGGATCCCGGGTCCGGGGGACGTGCCCGAGACCGAGGTGTACTTCCACGAGGAGGGGTTCGAGCACGTCCCCGGCGGCGGGATCGGCCTGGGAGAGGTGTCGGTCGTCGGCGTCGCCGCAGCCCTGGCCAACGCCGTGCACGACGCCACCGGCTGGCGGCCGCACGAGCTGCCCGTCCGTCCGGACCGACTGATCGAAGGACTGCGATGATCACCGTCACACGACCCGCGACCCTGGACGAGGCGCTGTCCGGACTGGACGGCACGGGCGCGCTCCCGCGCGCCGGGGGAACCGACCTGACCGCCTGCCTGGGATCGGGGGTCATCAGCTCCGCGCCGGTGGTCGACCTGTCCGGCGTCGGCGAGCTGCGCGGGGTGGACTGGCTCCCCGACGGATCGGCCCGGGTGGGCGCCCTGACGGGCGTCGGCGAACTGGCCGGGGACCCGGGGCTGGCCGACGCCTACCCGGCGCTGGCCGCCGTGGCGCGGGTCCTGGCCACCCCGCAGGTACGCGACGCGGCGACCCTGGGCGGGAACCTGTTGCAGCGCAACCGCTGCTGGTACCTGCGCAACCCGGCCTTCGACTGCTTCCAGACGGGCGGTGACTCCTGCCCCGCCCGTTCGGGCGACCACCTGTACGGGGTGGTCGTGGACCAGGGGCCGTGCGTGGCCCCGCACCCCTCGTCGCTGGCGGTCGCCCTGCTGGCGCACGACGCGACGGTGCTGGTCGCGGGGGCCGGCGCCGCGCAGCCGGAGGAGAGGCCGGTGGCCGACCTGTACGACGGGGCGGACCCCGCCCGGGACCACGTGCTGGCGCCGGGCCGGGTGCTGGTGTCGGTCTCCCTGCCGGTTCCGGTGCGGGGCGAGCGCTCCTCCCACAGGAGGGCGACGGGACGCTCCCGCTCGGAGTGGCCGCTGGTGGAGGCGGTGGCGCGGCTGGACTGCGGCGTGGACGGCGCCGGACCGGTGACCCGGGCGGCCGTGGCCGTCGGCGGGGTGGCACGCACCCCGCTGAGGCTGCCAGGCGTGGAGTCCGCCCTGGTCGGCGCCCTTCCGGGGCGCGCGCCGGGCCCGGAGGCGGAGGACGCCCTCGCGGACCTGGCCTCGCTGTGCTCCCCGCTCCCCTCCACCGGGTACAAGGTGGACCTGCTTCGCGCCACCGTGCGCGACGTGCTCGAACGGGCTCTGGGGGTCCCCCGCTCCTGAGGCGCGGGAGACCCCGCCGGGCGCGGGGCGGCGTGACGGCGCCGGTCCGCGCCCACGGGCCCCGGACCGGCGGCCCGGGTGCGGGACGGAGGCCGTGCCGCCCGGCGGCCGCGCACGCGAAACGCCCGGCCGGGGTGCCCCGGCCGGGCGTTCGGGCGTGCTGTTCCGAGCGGGTCGGCGGGTTCGGGCGCCGCAAGGGCGCCCCGCGTCCGCCGGGCGGCTCCGGTCAGTGCCGCAGCAGCGCCCGGTGGGCGAGTTCGCGGCACACGACCGCGAAGTCCAGCCCGGCGGCGGCCGCCGCCATCGGGAACGTGGAGGTCTCGGTCAGCCCCGGGGCGACGTTGGTCTCCAGGAAGGTGGCCCGGCCGTCCGCCCCCACGATGAGGTCGGTGCGGGAGAAGTCCCGCAGCCCCAGGACGCGGTGCGCGGTCAGCGCCACCTCCGCGGCCGCGGCCAGGGCTTCCGCGTCCAGGCGGGCCGGGCAGAAGAACTCCGTGCGGCCGGCGGTGTAGCGGGCGGCGTAGTCGTAGACCCCGCCGTCCGGCACGATCTCCACCGGCGGCAGGGCCACCGGGCCGTCGCCCGTGTCCAGGACCCCCACGGCGAGCTCGGTGCCCTGGACCTGCTCCTCGACCAGGGCCGAGTCGCTGTAGGCGAAGCAGGAGACCAGGGCGGTGGACAGGCCCTGCACCGACGTCACCGGGGCGGCGCCGAAGGCCGACCCGCCCCTGTCCGGCTTGACGAACAGCGGCAGGCCCAGGCGCTCGGCGAGCCGGTCGAGCAGGGCCGGGGCCCCCAGGTCGTGGAACGCCGACTTGGGCAGCGCCGCGCCGCGCGGCACCCGCACGCCCTGCTCGGCGAGCAGGGCCTTGGCCGCGGGCTTGGAGTAGGCCAGGCGGCAGGCGGAGGGCCGGGCGCCCACGTAGGGCACCCCGACCAGTTCCAGGACCTCCCGGATGGCGCCGTCCTCGCCGGCGGACCCGTGCAGGACGGGGAAGACGACCTGCGGCGGGTCGTCGGAGAGCCGGTCGAGCAGGGTGGAGTCGACGTCGGCGACCTGGACCTCCACGTCCAGTCGGCGGAGCGCCTCGGCGACGCTGCGCCCGGAGTGGACGCTCACCTCGTGTTCGGGGGACAGGCCCCCGGCGAGAACGAGGACCCGGTCAAGGTCGGCCACGGCGCCAACCTCCTTCTGTGCTGCGGTCATGGTGCTTGGTGCCTTGCTCGGGGGTGTCAGGGCAGGTCGGGGGCCGGCGACTGGTGGCCCTCGGTGCTCGGGGCCAGGGTGGTGCCGAACGTATCACGCAGGTCGACCTCCCCCTCGATGGCGCCGACGAGGCGTCGCACGCCCTCCCGGATCTGCTCGGGCGTGGGGTAGCAGAAGCTGAGGCGCATGCTGTCGCGCCCGCGGCCGTCTGCGTAGAAGCCGGTGCCGGGGACGTAGGCGACCCGCTCGGCGACGGCGCGGGGCAGCATCGCCTTGGCGTCGATGCCCTCGGGCAGGGTGGCCCACACGAAGAACCCGCCCTCGGGCCTGGTCCAGGTGCACCCGGCGGGCATCATCGCGGTCAGCGCGTTGAGCATCGCGTCGCGGCGCTCGCCGTACATGGAGTTGAACGCCTTGATCTGCTCGCGCCACGGGAAGGTGTTGAGGTAGCGGCGCACGACCAGCTGGTTGAACGTCGAGTGGCTGAGCATCGCCGACTCCGCGGCCAGGACGAGCTTGGCGCGCACGGCGGCGGGCGCGAGCGCCCAGCCGATGCGCAGTCCCGGGGAGAAGGTCTTGGAGAGCGATCCGAGGTAGACGACGTTGCCCTCGCTCTGCGAGTACAGGGTGGGCTCGGGTTCGCCGTCGTAGCGGAGGAGGCCGTAGGGGTTGTCCTCGACGATGAGCACGTCGTGGCGCTCGCAGGCCGCGACCACCTGGGCGCGCCGCTCGGCGCTCATGGTGATCCCGGCCGGGTTCTGGAAGTTGGGGACGGTGTAGAAGAACTTGACCGGGCGGCCGTCCAGCTCGGCCCGGACGAGCGCCTCCTCCAGGTCGGAGGGGATGACGCCCTGGTCGTCCATCGCCACGTGCCGGATGTCGGCCTGGAAGGCGGCGAAGGTGTTGATCGCGGTGACGTAGGTGGGGGCCTCGGTGAGGACGATGTCGCCCGGGTCGACGAACACGCGGGTGAGGAGGTCGAGGGCCTGCTGGGAGCCGACGGTGACGATGACGTTCTCGGGGCTGGCGGTGACGCCCTCCAGGGCCATGTACTCGCAGAGCTGCTCGCGCAGGACGGGGTCGCCCTGGGCCGATCCGTACTGGAGTGCGGCCGTGCCCTCCTCGGAGACGACGTCCTTGACGAGCTCTCCGATCTGGTCGAGGGGGAGGGCGGAGACGTTGGGCATTCCCCCGGCGAGGGAGACCACCTCCGGCCTGGAGGCCACCGCGAAGAGTGCCCGGACCTCCGATGCGACCATTCCCTGTGCTCGACGTGCGTAGCGGCCGACGTGGGGGTCGATGCGCGAGCCCTGTTGCGCGGGCTGCTGCTCTCGGTGGTCAGCGGACACGGTCCACCTCCGAAGGAAGGACGGTCTGAGGGGCCGGCAGGGTGTCGGCCGGGACCCGGGTGCGGTCTTCCGGTACGACGCCCGTCGTGCCCCCATGGTTCACACGGTGCCCCTGTGGCGGCTGGGCCGCGGGGGTCGGGTGAAACGGTCGGGTCGATCGAGCCGTGGGTGAGCACGGTTCGGTAAATGTGCTGAGTGTAGCCCAGCCCACGGCCCCGGGTCCGGGGGGAAGGGCCTTCCGTGCTGTTCGCCACACCGACCACCCCCGTCTCCTTCATCCCGAATCGTCCTCATCGTGGCTACCCATCCCCCGCGGTCGACTCACAGGGGGATGACGAGAATATGAGGAAGTGTTCACGCTTCTCCTCCGAGTCGGACATAGGCCCCATCTTTCCCATCAGCGACATTGGTCGCATGGGGCACGCGGGTCCGTGGGGCCGCCGTCCCACCCGACATTCCAGGGGGAAGCCATGAGAGTCCGCTCGACCACCGTCCTCGTCCCGCTGGCCGTCCTCGTCCTGGGCGGGGTGCTCGCCACGTCCTGCTCCCCCGGCGGGGCGCACGACGCGGAGGCCGACACGGCGCGGGTCGAACTGGAGCAGGCGGCCGACGCCCTGTCCGCGACGGCACTGCGGCCGGGAGCCGAGCGCGCCTTCGCCCGCGAGGGACACCCCGTCCCGGGGGGCCTGATCTGCGGCAGCCGCCCGCAGGGAGACCCGGCCGCCTCCCCGGCCGCCTCCGTGGCCCCGGGCCCGAACCGGACCGCCGGCACGGAGGGGTACGAGGCGTCCGCCTCCCCCGAACCCCGCGGCGGCCGGCTGGAGGTCCACTGCACCGGCGAGACCGAGGACGGCGCGCGGGCGGTGTTCGAGGGGCGCCTCCTGCGCGAGGCGCTGGCCGAGCGGGAGGCGGGCGACGACAGCCTTCCCGGGAGCTTCACCGGGAGCGTCGACGGCGAGCAGGTCTTCACCATGGACTGCTTCCAGTGCTCCCCCGCGGCCGAGGACGCCGGGGAACGGGAGCCCAGCGGCGAGGAACCCGGGACGGAGAAGGCGGAGAACGTCGAGGAGGCCCTCGACTAGGGCTCCGGCGCGCCCGCGCCCCCGTGGTGCGCGGCGGGACGTCCCGGAGGAGACCACCTCGGGAGACGTCCCGCCGCGTCGCGCGGCGGCCTCGGGCTCTCCCCCGATACCCCGAACGACCGCCTGGGCCCCGCGGCGCGTACGTCCCTCCCCGTGGCCCCCCTCAAGGCCCGAAGGTCGTGAACGCGCCGGTGGACCGGTACTCCGGTCGCCGTGCCCTCTCCGGCCCGGCGACCGCCCCGGCCGGGGCCGCGCAAGCACAGTCCACCGCACCCGGGAACGGGGCGCAACGGTTGCACTAGGTTGCGAGAAGATCGCGCAGAGCAACCGAGCGGTCGCCCGACCTCAGTGCCTCGCGGAGGTCCCGGACGCCGGGCGCCACCGACCCGGGCAGCAGGTCGGTCGGGGCGGGCGGGGCGACGACCCGTACCAGGACCTCCTCGCTGAACCGGTAGGGGCGGCTCTCGATGATGCCGCCCAGGTGCCGGCGCAGGCGCGACAGCTCGGCCCGCACGGTCACGACGTGGCCGCCCGCGCCGAACACGGCCTGCGACAGCTGTGCGCCCGTACGCCCCTCGCGGTGGCCGGCCAGCAGCAGGAGCAGTTCCGCGTGGCGCGGCGTCAGCCGGTGCGTCCACTCCCCGCTGGCCCCGGCGACCGCCACCGTGGGGGCGGAACGGGTCAGGTCCAGGGTGACCGTGGCGCCGCCGCTCTCCCGCTCCGGCCGGGGGCGCACCAGCCAGCCCCCGGGCAGGGGCTCCAGCGCGCACTCCCCCAGTGCGGGGAGCCAGGCCGTCCCCGTGTCCCGCTGCGTGGGCAGCAGGACCCTGCGGACCGGCTCCATGTGGACGGCAGCGGCCGTCCACCCGGCGTCGTCCACGACCAGGGCGCGCTCGCTCATCCCGGCCAGCAGGGGCGCCGCCACCGAGCGCAGCCGCTCCAGATGCGTGTGGTGGATCCCCTGGAGGTGGGCCTCGGCGAGCTGGGCGACCGCGCTGACCAGCGCCAGCGTCGCGGGGTGGATGGTGGAGACGGGACCGGTCACGTCGATGGCGCCGAGCAGGCGCCCGTCGCGGGGGTCGTGGATCGGGGCGCAGGCACAGGTGAGGGTGTGCAGGCTCCGGACGAAGTGTTCGGCCGAGTAGACCTGGACGGGACGTCCCACGACCAGGGCCGTGCCGATGGCGTTGGTGCCCGTGCTGCCCTCGTTCCAGTACGCGCCCTCGACCAGCCCCACCCTGTCGCCGACCGACCGCATGCGGTGCGACCCCTCGCGCCACAGGACCTGCCCGGCGGAGTCGGCGACCAGCATGATGTGGTCGGCCTCGTCCGCGACCGAGACGAGGGACCGGCGGATCAGCGGGAGGACCGCCGCGATCGGGGAGGCGTCGCGGTTGCGCTGGAGCTCGTCCACACGCGCCACCCGCGGGGGCGGCGCGCTGTCGGGGTCGATGCCGAAGCCGCGCATCCTTCCCCAGGAGTCCTCGATCACGGGGCGCAGCGGCGCGGGCGCGGGACGCCCGGTGAGCGAGGCCTCGTGCACCCGTCTGAGCATGAGCGCGTGCTCGCGGGCATCGGCCCCGGCGGGCAGGGCCGTGTCCAGCGGAGGAAACGACATGTGGCCCCCTGACTTCGGGTTCGCTACGGAGATACCAAGTGTCCAGGCTGAGCCCCGACAGGGTGAGGGAACCGGAACACGCGCACGATTCGGAACCGTGGTCGGCGCACAACTTCCGCTTTCCGAGCGAAAACCGGGTCCGTACGCCGCACATGGCAGCCGCTGCCCCCGCCGGGACGACGATGTGCGCGACCAGGATCGGGCACCGCGCACCCCGAATCGGGGAATTGGCCGGAAGCGGCCACGCCCGCACGGGCGAGGGCAGGTGGGAGGGGCCGGTCCGGGCCCGTGCACGTGCGTGCGCGTTGCACACCCGCACGTGCGCTCGGGCCCGGGCCCGAGCGCGGCGGAGGTCCCGGGAGCGCGGTCAGGGGCCGGGCCGCCACCGGGTGAGCGCGAACCACAGGCGCATGCGCTGCTCGGCGTCGGCCAGGTCCACTCCCAGGTCCCGCTCGATCCTGCCGATCCGGTAGCGGACGCTGTTGCGGTGGGCTCCGAGGTCGGCCGCGGCCCGGTCCCAGTTGCCGTGGCGGGTGAGCCAGGCCCGCAGGGTCGCGCGCAGGAGCCCCGCGGGAGCGGTGTCCTCGGCGAGCGGCCCCAGGACGCCGCGTGCGAGCGCGTCCGCGCCCAGCGGGTCCAGGAGGGCCTCGAAGGGGTCGGTGTCCTCCTCCCACAGCAGCGGGCCCCCGGCCGCGCGGGCGCGGGGGAGGAGGGAGGCCGCCGCGCGGTCGGCGGAGGACAGCTCCTCGGGGGAGACCGGGCCGCTCAGCACGCCGATCCACCCGTGGAGCAGGAGCAGGTCCAGCCCTTCCCGGTGCGCGGCGTCGCCGCGGTCCGCGAGGACGGCGCGCAGCAGTCCCGGCGGGCCGGGGGCGGCGTCCAGGACCCGGGTGTCCAGGGGCAGGCCGACGGGAGCGGTGTGCCGCCCCCGGTCGGCGGGAAGGGCGTGCAGGACGCGGTAGGCGCCGGCGTGGCCGTCCCCGCCCCCGGTGAGCCCGGCGAGCAGGGGCAGGGCCTCCTCGGCGACCCCTCCGTCCAGCAGCAGGGCGGTGAGGAGGCGGCCCGGGGCCGGTGGGGCGCCCCGGTCGGTGCGCGCGAGGAGGTCGAGCAGCGCGGTCGCGGTGCGCAGGACCGCTCGGTCGGTGATGCCGAGGGGGTCTGGGCGCCCCACCAGGACCACCCCGTGGTCGTCGGGGGGCGAGCCGACGGTGTGCAGGAAGACCTCGTCCGCGCCGTACCGCGCCTTGGCGCTGCGGGGACCGTGCGGGAGGGTGAGCCGGGCGACGAGCCCGTGGAGGTCGGGGTCCAGGTCCCGGGGCGCGCCCGGCGTCGCGTGCCGTCCACCGGCTGCGGCCCCCGTCCGCGCCGGTGCGGCCTCCCCGGACGGGGCCGGGGTCCCGGCGTCCGGGGCCCCGGGCGGGACGCGGGCGAGCAGCGCCCACCCTCCGAGGGCCTCGGCGAGCACCCTCAGGACGCGGTCCACCGGCGCGTCGGCGGTGACGGCCAGGGCCAGTGCCTGGTGCGCCTCCCCGAGGCGGCGCAGGTCGCGCAGCCGCCGCTCCTCCAGCTCCGCGCCGACGGCCTGGCTGACGGCGGCGAACGGGGTGGGGCGGGGGACCGCGACCAGCGGCAGTCCGCGCGCGTGGCACTGCTCGACCAGGCCCGCGGGGACGGTGTCGTGGACGGGGGTGACTCCGAAGCCGACCGCGCTGACCCCGGCGCCGACCACGGCGTCGACGTAGGCGCGCAGGCCGGCGGCGGTTCGGGGCAGGTTGACCCCCGCCGTGAGCAGGAGTTCGCCGCCGCGCAGGTAGGCGGAGGGGTCCGTCAGCTCGCTGACCACGGCCCAGGCGATCCCCGGGTCGCCCGCCTCGACGACGGTGGCCAGCGCCAGGTCGCGGCGGCCCGTGACCACGCTCAGCGGCACGGTGTGGACGTCGGTGCGTCGGGCCCGGTCTGCCACGGCGTTCCCCTTCTCCCCGCCCCGCGCCGCAGGTTCCGGCGCCGGGTGCCTCGTGTCCCCCGTGTTGCGCACAGGGGTGCGCCGACCGCACTTTCTGGATGGTTCGCACATCCAAGGAGGTTTGACGGTGCGGTTCGTCCACTGGAGCGTAGTCGAGACGCTGCCTAGTCTGTCCGAAGTCCGTGTGACCTGCGTCAATGCCGCCGCTGTTCACTCCCCCGTACCCCCGCGTCCACATTTGGAGTGCCATGACCGTCGACCTCGCGGTGATCGCCGCCTATCTCCTGGGTATGGTCGCCCTCGGCTGGTGGGGCATGCGCCGCGCCACCAGCAAGTCCGACTACCTGGTCGCCGGACGCCGCCTGGGTCCGCTGATGTACGCGGGCACCATGGCCGCGGTCGTGCTCGGCGGCGCCTCCACCGTCGGCGGCATCGGCCTGGGATACACCTACGGCGTCTCCGGCGCCTGGCTGGTCGTCGCCATCGGCGTCGGCATCCTCGCGCTGCACCTGTTCTTCGCCAAGCGCATCTCGCGGCTGCGGGTCTTCACCGTCTCCGAGATGCTGGACCTGCGCTACGGCGGCAACTCGCGGGTGGTGTCGGGCCTGGTCATGTGGGGTTACACCTTCATGCTGACGGTGCCCTCCACCCTGGCGTTCTCCACCATCTTCAGCGGCCTCTTCGAGCTCCCGCGCGCGGTGGCGATCATCCTGGGCGGCTCCATCGTGGTCCTGTACTCCACGATGGGCGGCATGTGGTCGGTGACCATGACCGACATGGCCCAGTTCGCCATCAAGACCATCGGGCTCGTCCTCATCCTGACGCCGGTGGCGATCTGGTCGGCGGGCGGCTTCTCCGGGATGCGCGAGTCCCTGGACCCCTCCTACTTCAGTCCCACCGCCATCGGCGGGGAGACGATCCTGACCTACTTCGTCATCTACTCGCTCGGCCTGCTCATCGGCCAGGACATCTGGCAGCGCGTGTTCACCGGCCGCGACGACCGGGTCGCCAGGGTCGGCGGCATCGGCGCGGGTGTCTACTGCCTGGTCTACGGCGTGTGCGGGGCCCTCATCGGCACCGCGGCGGCCGTTCTCTTCCCGAACCTGGCCAACCCCGACGACGCGTTCACCCTGATGGTCGACGCGACCCTGCCCGTGGGCCTCGCCGGCCTGGTGATCGCCGCCGCGCTGTCGGCCGTGATGTCCACCGCCAGCGGCGCCCTCATCGCCTGCTCCACGGTGACGTCCACCGACCTGTGGCCCCAGGTCCGCCGCCTGTTCGGGCGCGGCGGGGCCTCCCACGGGGGCGGGAACCGCGACGAGGTCGCCTCCAACCGCGTCTTCACCCTGGTCCTGGGCGCCGCGACCATCGGCGTCTCCCTGGCCGTCGACGACGTCGTCGCGGCGCTGACCCTGGCCTACAACGTGCTCGTGGGCGGCCTGCTGGTCGCCATCCTGGGCGGCCTGGTGTGGAAGCGCGGCACCCGCGCGGGCGCCCTGGCCTCCATGCTCACCGGGTCGGTGGCCGTCATCGTCACCATGGCCCTGACCGGGATGCTCGCCAACGAACCGATCTACGTGGGGCTCGGCACCGCCCTGGTGGTGTACGTGGCCGTGAGCCTGCTGACCCCGCCGACGGACCCGGCCGTCCTGGCCGCCTGGCAGAGCCGCCTGCGCGGCGACGACGCACCGGAGGGGGCCGGGGCCGCACCGGCCGCCGTGGACCCCGTGGACGCGCCCGCGCCCCGGGACGGCTGACCCGCACCGACCGACCGCACCGACCGCGGCCCCCACCGGCCGCACCGACGACGAGAAGGACAGGACCACGCGATGAACGCACCGATCGGACCCACCGACTCCAGCCTCGTACCGCGCTTCGCCGGGCCGGCGACCTTCGCCCGCCTCCCCCGCATCGACCAGGTCGAGAAGGCCGACATCGCCGTGGTCGGCGTCCCCTTCGACACCGGGGTCTCCTACCGCCCCGGCGCCCGCTTCGGCCCCTCCGCCATCCGTGAGGCCAGCCGCCTGCTGCGCCCCTACAACCCGGGCCTGGACGTGTCCCCGTTCGCGCACGCGCAGGTCGTCGACGCCGGGGACATCGCGGTCAACCCGTTCTCCATCGGCGACGCCGTGGAGACCCTGGACGAGGGCGCCTCCCGGTTCGTGCGGGAGGGCACGCGCCTGGTCACCCTGGGCGGCGACCACACCATCGCCCTGCCCCTGCTGCGCTCGCTGCACCGCGTGCACGGGCCGATCGCGATGGTGCACTTCGACGCCCACCTGGACACCTGGGACACCTACTTCGGCGAGCCCTACACCCACGGCACCCCGTTCCGCCGCGCCGTGGAGGAGGGCATCCTCGACACCGAGGCCATCTGCCACGTGGGAACCCGCGGCCCCCTCTACGGCAAGAAGGACCTGGAGGACGACCGCCGGTTCGGGTTCGGCATCGTCACCTCGGCCGACGTGATGCGCAAGGGCGTGGACGAGATCGCCGACGCGCTGCGCCAGCGCATCGGCAACCGCCCCCTGTACGTGTCGGTGGACATCGACGTGCTCGACCCCGCGCACGCGCCCGGCACCGGCACCCCGGAGGCGGGCGGCCTGACCAGCCGCGAACTGCTGGAGATCCTGCGCGGCCTGGCCGCCTGCAACCTGGTGGGCGCGGACGTGGTGGAGGTCGCCCCCGCCTACGACCACGCGCAGATCACCGCCACCGCGGCCTCGCACGTGGCCTACGACCTGGTCAGCGTCCTGGCCCTCCACCACACGACGGGAGCCTGAGCCCATGGGAGCTCCGCGCAACGGCGGGGACCTGGTCACCGAGACGCTCACCGCGCTCGGCGCGCGGGTGGCCTTCGGCATCCCCGGCCAGCACGCGCTGGGGCTGTTCGACGCGCTGCGCCGGGCCCCGGGGCTGAGGTTCGTCTCCAGCCGGGTCGAGAACAACGCCGCCTTCGCCGCCGACGGGCACGCCCGGCTCACCGGCGAGGTGACACCGCTGCTGGTCTCCACCGGGCCCGGGGCGCTGCTCACGCTGGCCTCCCTCCAGGAGTCCCGGGCGTCCAGCGCCCCGGTCCTGGTGATCAGCAGCCAGGTCCCGCGCGCGGGCCTGGGGGGCGGGCGCCACGGGTACCTGCACGAGCTGCCCGAGCAGTCCGCGAGCTTCGCCAACGTCACCAAGACGGCGTTCACGGTGCGGCACGCCTCGCAGATCCCCTCGGCCCTGGCCGGGGCCTGGCGGGCCGCGGCGAGCGCCCCGGCCGGTCCCGTCCTGGTGGAGATCCCGCAGGACGTGCTGCTGGAGCCGACCGTGGTACCCCCGGTGGAGGACGTGGACCCGGCCCCGGTCCCGCTCACGCCGCGCGCCGAACTGGTGGCCGAGGCGGCCCGCCTGCTGGACGGGGCCCGGCGCCCGAGGGTCCTGGCCGGGGGCGGGGTGAGCCGCTCCGGGGGACGGGACGCGCTGGTCGCCCTGGCCGAGGCCCTCCGGGCTCCGGTGGCCACCACCTTCGGGGGCAAGGACGCCTTCCCCTGGGACCACCCGCTCTCCCTCCAGTCGTGGATCGAGGACCGGCACACCACCGACTACCTGGAGGGGGCCGACGTCCTGCTCGTGGTGGGTTCGGGGCTGGGCGAGCTGTCCAGCAACTACCACACGTTCGCGCCCCGGGGCCGCGTGGTCCAGGTCGAGGCCGACCTGGGCAAGCTGGAGTCCAACCACCCCGCGCTCGGTGTGCACGGCGACGCGGCCTCGACCCTCGCCGGCCTCGCGGAGGCGGTGACCCGCCGTCCCGCCGACCCGGCCGTGGAAGGGGAGGTGGCGTCCGTGAAGGCCGCTGTGGCCGCCCGCCTGGACGCGCAGGACCTGGCGGCGGAGCGCGCCGTGCTGGCGGCCGTGCGGGAGGCCCTGCCCGACGGGGCGCCCAGCTTCTGGGACATGACGATGCTGGCCTACTGGGCGTGGTCCGCGTGGGACCCGCGCGGGGGCGGTGCGTACTCCGCGCAGGGGTCGGGGGGCCTGGGGTACGGGTTCCCCGCCGCCCTGGGCGCCGCGGCGGCCGGGCGCGGCCCGGTTCTGGCAGTCTCCGGGGACGGGGGCGCGATGTACTCGGTCGCCGAGCTGGCCACGGCCCGCCAGCACGACCTGGACGTGACGTGGCTGGTCGTGGACGACGGCGGCTACGGCATCCTGCGCGAGTACATGGAGTCGTCGTTCGGGGAGGCCACCCACACCGAGCTGGCCCGACCGGACTTCGTGGCCCTGGCCGGGGCGTTCGGGGTGCCCGCCACCCGGACCTCCCCGGAGCGGCTGCGCGAGGACCTGTCCGCCGCCCTGTCCCGGCCCGGCCCGAACGTGGTCGTGCTGCCCATGGTGCTGGGGCTGTTCGCCCCCACCCACCTGGACGGGTAGGGCCTCCGCCGCCCTGTCCCGGCCCGCCGGGCGGGCCGGCCGGACGGCGCGCCGCCACCGGTCGGCCCGGCTCCCGGCCTCCCGACACCACCGCAACCGACGCGAGGACACCATGCGCATCCACGAGTTCGACACACTGCCCGGCTTCGTCGACGGAGAACCCCTGGCGCCCGCGGACGGGCGCGTCCAGGAGCTGGTCGACCCCGTGACGGGAGGGGTCGCGGGCAGGTCCGGGGTCTTCGGCGCCGGGGAGGTGGAGGCCGCCGTGTCCTCCTCCGCCCGGGCCTTCCGGCTCTGGCGCCGGGGCGGTACCCCCGCCCGCCGCCAGGACGCCCTCCTGGCCCTCGCCGACGCCCTGGCGGCCCGGGCCGGGGAGTTCGCCGACGCCGAGTGCCGTGAGACCGGCAAACCCCGCGCGTCCGTGCTCGACGAGGAGATCCCGTTCTGCGTGGACACCCTGCGGTTCTTCGCCGGGGCCGCGCGCCACCTGGAGGGGCGGGCGGCGGCCGAGTACCTGGAGGGGCACACCTCGTGGATCCGCCGCGAGCCCGTGGGCGTGTGCGTGGGCATCACCCCGTGGAACTACCCCCTGATGATGGCGGTGTGGAAGATCGGGCCGGCCCTGGCCGCCGGGAACACCGTGGTGCTCAAGCCCGCCGAGACCACGCCGACCACCACCGTCATGCTCGCCGAGGCCGCCGCGGAGGTCCTGCCCCCGGGCGTGCTCAACGCGGTCGTGGGCGACCGCGACACCGGCCGCCTGCTGGTGGAGCACCCGGCGGCGCGGCTGGTGTCGATCACCGGCTCCACCCGCGCGGGCGTGCAGGTGGCACGGGCGGCCTCCGCCGACCTGAAGCTGCTGCACCTGGAGCTGGGCGGCAACGCCCCGGTCCTGGTCTTCGACGACGCCGACCCGGCCGGCGCCGCCGCGGGGGTGGTGGCGGGGGCCTTCCTCAACGCGGGCCAGGACTGCACCGCCGCCACCCGGGTCCTGGTGCACGAGGGCGTCCACGACGCGTTCGTCGCCGAACTGACCGCACGGGCTGCCGCACAGGTCACGGGGCGCCCCTCGGACCAGCCCTCCGACTTCGGCCCGCTCAACAACGCCGACCAGTTCGCCCGGGTCACCGGGCTCCTGGAACGGCTGCCCGGGCACGCGGTCGTGGAGACCGGCGGGCACCGCGTGGGCGGGGAGGGGTTCTTCCTGGCGCCCACCGTCGTGTCCGGGCTCCGGGCCGACGACGAGATCGTGCGCGAGGAGGTCTTCGGCCCCGTCGTCACCGTCCAGCGGTTCGCCACCGAGGAGGAGGCGGTCGGACTGGCCAACGGCGTGGAGCAGGGGCTGGCCTCGTCCGTGTGGACCGCCGACCACGGGCGCGCCCTGCGCGTCAGCGGTGAGCTGGACTTCGGCGCGGTGTGGATCAACAGCCACGGGGAGCTGGTGTCGGAGATGCCCCACGGCGGGTTCAAGCACTCGGGCTACGGCAAGGACCTGTCGGCGTACAGCCTGGAGGACTACACCCGGGTCAAGCACGTGATGAGCGCGCTGCGCTGACCGCGGGCGGACGGTCCCGGGCCCGGACGGGGCTCGGGGCCTCCCTCAGAGTGCGGGGGCCGCGCGCCGGGCACGCAGGTGCGACCAGGTGAGCTCGGTGACGTGCCCGGCCATGGCGTCGGGGCTCTCCTCCGGGTGGTCCAGGAGCCAGTCGGCGTAGGCGTCGGCCGTGCTGACGGCGATGCGGGCCAGGAGCTGCGCGTCCTTGGCGCCGTGCTCGTCCAGGAGGCCTCCGGTGCAGCTGGTGATGAGGCCGGCGACCTCGTCCATGACCCGGTCCCTCATGCGCGTGGCCTCCGCGGCGAACGGCTCCCCCTGGACGGCGGCGCGCCGGTACAGGACGGTCCAGCTCTCACGGTTCCCGGTCACGAAGGTGAAGAAGGCGTGCATGCCCCGGCGCAGGGGGTCCTCCCCGGAGCGGGCCCGGGGGTCGTGGACCGCCTCCCGGATCGCGGCGATGAGCCGCTCGCCCTCCCTGTGCACGCAGGCCGTGAAGATCCCCTCCTTCGAGCCCAAATAGTGGTACACCGTGGGCTTGGAGGTGCCGGCCGCCTCGGCGATCTCCTCCACCCTGACGGAGTGGTAGTCGCCACGGGAGAACGCCGTCACCGCGGCGTCGATCATCTGCTGTTCCCTGATCCGTCGCGGAAGTCTGCGCTGTGTGGTCTTCACGACCCCAGACTTTATTGCGGCGGGGGCGCGGGTCCAGGGCCGCTTGTCACACGCGCCGCCCGCCCCGCGGGGCGCCGGCGGCCCGCGCATGCGTGACCTGTGGCGACGGGCGGACCGCCGTCGGCCCGCGGTGGTATTTCCCACACCGGGCCGGTGCGGGCGGCCGGGCGCCGCGCACGGGTGCGCGGGACCCGGCCGCCTCCCGTCACACCGGGTCGGGCGTGTCGCGCAGTTCCAGGGTGCAGCACTTGGCTCCGCCCCCGGCCTTGCGCAGCTCGTCCATCTCGACCGGGTGGACGGTCCGGCCGAGCTCCCTCAGGCGGTCGGCGAGGGCCGTCGCCTCCGCGGCGACGACGATGTCGTTCCCCGCGCAGACGGCGTTGAGGCCGAGCACCGCCGCGTCCTCCTCCGTGGCCAGCAGCGCGTCCGGGTAGAGCGCGCGCAGCACCTGGCGGCTCCCCTCGGAGAAGGCCCCCGGGTAGTAGGCGACCTCTCGGCCCGAGAGCGCGAACAGCGCGGTGTCCAGGTGGTAGAAGCGCGGGTCGACCAGTTGCAGGGTGACGACGGGGCGTCCGAGGAAGCGCTCGGCCTCCTGGTGCGCGGCGGCCTCGGTACGGAACCCGGTGGCGGCCAGGACCACGTCGTCCAGGGTGACGAAGTCCCCCTCCCCCTCGTTGACGTGCTTGGGCTCACGGGTCTCGGTGTAGCCCGCCTTGCGGAACCAGTCCAGGTAGGCCGGGCCCTCGGGGGTGCGCTCGGCGCTGGCGAAGCGCGCGCCGTAGACCCGGCCGTCCACGACCAGGGCGCCGTTGGCCGCGAAGACCATGTCCGGCAGGCCGTCGACGGGCTCGATCTCGCTGACCCGGTGCCCGAGGCGGAGGTAGAGGTCGCGCAGCCCCTCCCATTGCCGGATCGCCCTTTCCCTGTCCACTCCCGCCGCCGGGTCCATCCAGGGGTTGATGGCGTATTCGATCGCGAAATAGGTCGGCCGACACATCAGGTAGTGCCGCGCTGCCGGTGCCGATGCAGCCGGACGAGCCATGGGACCTCCCGTGAGACGCGCGGAACGCTGTTCAGCCCTCGGTGGTACACGCATTTACCACATCGTGGTTCCCGCACGGATGAAGAGGAGATACCCTCCCCCGGAGTTCCGGCAACAGACCGTTTTTCCAGAATTGCCCCCCGGGCCCCGCCCCTCCCCCGGCCCCGGTCCGGAACAGGGCGCGGCGCCGGTCCGAGGAGGGCGCCGCGCCCCGCCCGGCGGGCGCCGGTCACCGGCGGCGGCCCGCGCCCGCCCGGCCGACCGCCTCCTCCAGTTCGTCCCTGCTCATCCTCGAGCGGCCCGGGACCTCCAGCTCCGAGGCCTGCCGGAGGAGTTCGCGCTTGGTCCGGCGGCCCTCGGCTGCGCCCCTCGCCTCGGCGCGGACGGTGGCGGGCCTGCGCGGCACGGGGGCGCGCCCCCGCTTGTGCGGGCGGTTGGGCAGGCTCTGCCGGAGCGCCTCGCCGATCGCGCCGACCTCCCCTCCCCCCTCCGAGCGGTCGGGGCGGTGGGAGAACGTGCTCCCCCGGGCCTTGGCCCGCACCAGTTCGGTGAGCCGCCTGCCGTAGCTGTCCTCGTAGTCCCCGGGGTCCCACTCCACGGACAGTGCCCTGACGAGCTCCTGGGCCAGTTCCAGCTCGCCCTTGCCGGGCTCGGCGCCCGTGACGGGCGGCATCACGTCGTCCGGGTCGCGGACCTCGTCCGGCCACCACAGGGTGGAGGCCGCCAGCACCCCCCGGTGCGGCTGGACCAGGACCGGGTACTCGCGCTCCCGCAGGACGACGGTGGCCGCGCCCACCCGGCGGGTCCGGTCCAGGGCCGCGTGGAGGAGGCGGTAGGCCTCGGTGTCGGCGGGGCCCCGGGGGGACACGTAGTAGGTGGACGCGTACCAGAGCGGGTCGACGGCCCCCTCCGGCAGGAAGCCGTGCATCTGCATGGTGCGCGAGCCCGCCGGCAGGATGTCCTCCAGCTCCTCGGGTTCGAGGACCACGTACTCGTCCTCGACACCGGTGCGCGCCCCGCGCACGACCTCCTCGGGGGCGACCTCCTCCCCGGTGCGCTCGTTGACGCGCACGTAGCGGATGCGGTCCGCGGTGCCCCGCTGGAACTGGTGCAGCACGGGGCCCCTGCGTTCCCGGGCGCTGTAGAGGCGCACGCCGATCGGCACCCGACCGAACATCAGGGTTCCCACCCAAACCGGATTGACCATGATCCCTCCCTCTGCCTCCCATCATCACTCCCACCGGGCAGGACTCCGCCCACGGAGGGCAAAGGGGAGGTCAGGTCCACCGGACGGCGGCCGTCCCGGGCCACCGCGGCCCCGCGGCGCGCCGGGGCGGGAGGGAGCGACCCGGGATCGGACCGACCGGTCGGTATTGCTACTGTCGCGGCAATCCCCGATTGGAGTTGCTCCCATGAGTACGACCGTCAAGGCCGCCGTCTTCTCCGAGCAGGGCGCGCCCCCCGAGATCCGCGACCTGGTCCTGCCCGACCCCGGCCCCGGACAGGTCCGGGTGCGCATCGCCGCGGCCGGCGTGTGCCACTCCGACCTCTCCCTGTCCAACGGGACCCTGGCGCAGAAGTGGCCCGCGGTGCTCGGCCACGAGGGCGCGGGGACCGTCGAGGCCGTGGGCGAGGGCGTCACCGGCGTGGTGCCCGGACAGTACGTCATCCTCAACTGGGCCCCGGCCTGCCGGGAGTGCTGGTTCTGCCTCCAGGGCGAGCCCCACCTGTGCGAGCACGCCCTCGACGGCGCGGCCCGACCGTACGCCGAGCTGGCCGACGGCACCCCCGTCCACCCGGGCCTGGGCTGCGGGGCCTTCGCCGAGGCCACCGTCGTCCCCGCCCGCGCCGTCGTGCCCCTGCCCGACGGGATCGACCCCTCCGTCGCCGCCGTGCTGGGCTGCGCGGTGCTCACCGGCTGGGGCGCCGTCAACAACTCGGCGGCCGTGCGCGCGGGGCAGACGGCCGTGGTGCTCGGCCTGGGCGGGGTCGGGCTGTCGGTGGTGCAGGCCGCCCGCCTCGCCGGCGCCGACCAGGTGATCGCCGTGGACGTGTCCCCCGACAAGGAGGAGCTGGCCCGGTCCCTGGGGGCGACCGACTTCCTGATCGCCGACGAGACGCTGACCCGGTCCGTGCGCGGGCTGACCGGGCGCCGGGGGGCGGACCACGCGTTCGAGGTGGTCGGCTCCGCCCGGGTGGTGCGCTCGGCCTGGGACGCCACACGGCGCGGCGGGACGGTCACGGTGGTGGGCGTGGGGGCACTCGACGACGAGGTCTCGTTCAACGCCCTGGAGCTCTTCCACCAGGGACGCACCCTGCGCGGGTGCGTCTACGGCTCCAGCGACCCCGAGCGCGACATCCCGGTGATCGCCGCGCACGTACGCTCCGGCGGGCTGAAGCTCGCCGCGATGGTCACCGACGAGATCTCCCTGGAGGGGTTGCCGGAGGCCTTCGAGCGCATGCGCCGGGGCCTGGGCGGGCGGTCCCTCGTGCGTTTCGGCGCCTGAGCCCGCGGTCGGCGCCGCCTCCTCCCCACGGCACGGCGCCGGCCGCGGAACACCCGCCTCGTTTGTCACGGTGTGACAAATGATGTGGCGCAGGACACACGACACCCTTGTCGGCGGGGGCACGGCGCGGCACAGTCGTCACCATCGCGCACACCGTGCCCTCCGGGCGCGGACCATCCGAGGGGAAGGAACCAGATGAGCAGCGGAGCCGACCGAGCCGACGCGATCGTCGTCGGAGCCGGACTGGCGGGGCTGGTCGCGGCCGCCGAGCTGGCCGACGCGGGAAAGAGGGTGGTCCTGCTCGACCAGGAGCCCGAGCAGTCCCTCGGCGGCCAGGCGTTCTGGTCGTTCGGCGGCCTCTTCCTCGTGGACTCCCCCGAGCAGCGGCGCATGGGTGTCAGGGACTCCCGCGAACTCGCCCTCCAGGACTGGATGGGCACCGCGGCCTTCGACCGCCCCGAGGACGAGTGGCCGCGCCGGTGGGCCGAGGCCTACGTGGACTTCGCCGCCGGCGAGAAGCGCTCCTGGCTGCACGCCCAGGGACTGCGGATCTTCCCCGTCGTGGGCTGGGCCGAGCGCGGCGGCCACCTGGCCGGCGGACACGGGAACTCCGTCCCCCGCTTCCACATCACCTGGGGCACCGGTCCCGGCGTGGTCGCGCCCTTCGAGCGCCGGGTGCGCGCGGCGGTCGAACGGGGCCTGGTCACGCTGCGCTTCCGGCACAGGGTGGACGAACTGGTCGTGACCGACGGGACCGTCACCGGGGTGCGCGGCGCCGTCCTGGCCCCCAGTGGCATCTCCCGCGGCCAGGCCAGCAACCGCGACGTGGTCGGCGACTTCGAGATGGCCGCGCAGGCGGTCGTGGTCACCTCCGGGGGGATCGGCGCCAACCACGACCTGGTCCGCAAGAGCTGGCCCGAGCGCCTGGGCACCCCTCCGAAGCACATGCTGTCGGGTGTGCCGGAGCACGTGGACGGGCGGATGCTCGGCATCACCGAGCGGGCGGGCGGGCGGATCGTCAACCCGGACCGCATGTGGCACTACACCGAGGGCATCCGGAACTGGAACCCCGTCTGGGCCGGGCACGGCATCCGCATCCTGCCGGGCCCGTCCTCCCTGTGGCTGGACGCGACAGGCAAGCGGCTGCCCGCGCCCTGCTTCCCCGGGTTCGACACCCTCGGCACACTCGACCACATCATGCGGAGCGGCCACGAGTACACGTGGTTCGTGCTCTCCCAGAAGATCATCGAGAAGGAGTTCACCCTGTCGGGCTCGGAGCAGAACCCCGACCTGACCGGCAAGGACCTCAGACTCCTCCTCCAGCGCGTCCTCCCCGGCGCCCCGGACCCCGTGGAGGCGTTCAAGGAGCGCGGCGCGGACTTCGTCGTCGCCGACAGGCTGCCCGCGCTCATCCGGAAGATGCAGGAGATCGCCGGGGACGGGGTGCTCGACGCCGACACCGTCACCCGCGAGGTGGTGGCCCGCGACCGCGAGATGGCCAACACCTTCACCAAGGACCTCCAGGTCATGAGCATCCACTCGGCCCGCACCTACCGGGGCGACAGGCTGGTGCGGGTGGCCAGGCCGCACCGGATCCTGGACCCGAAGGCCGGTCCCCTGATCGCCGTGCGGCTGCACATCCTCACCCGCAAGACCCTGGGCGGCCTGCACACCGACCTGGACGCGCGTGTGCTGGGGGCCGACGGCGCCCCGGTGCCGGGCCTGTACGCGGCGGGCGAGGTCGCCGGCTTCGGCGGCGGGGGCGTGCACGGCTACCGGGCCCTGGAGGGGACGTTCCTGGGCGGGTGCCTCTTCTCGGGCCGCATCGCGGGCCGGGCCGCCGCGTCCGCCGTCGGCTAGCGTCGCGCGTCGGGGTCGGGGGTCTGGGGCGGGGATCCCGCCCCCGACCCGGGTTACGGCCGACCGCCCAAGATGAGAGGGGAGGTCGTTTATTCACGAGTTTGTCGATTCCGGCCCACGACCGCCCCTCCTCCACAATCCTGGTCCTCATGCATATGAGGAGGCATGATGGCAGTTGTGGCTAGCGGCAGGACCGTCCCGAAACCGGGGCCGCTCACAGTGGACGACCTTCAGCACACGCCGGACGACGGACGGCGCTACGAGCTGGTCGACGGGCGGCTTGACGTGGCTCCCGCACCGGTCTTCCTGCACAGCCGTGTCGAGTCCCGACTCGCCATCCATCTCGGCGTCCTCGCACCCGACGAGTGCGAGGTCGTCACGAGTCCCGGAATCAACTTCAACTCCGATCGGAGCCATCACCGCATCCCCGACCTGGTGGTGATCCGCGCGGAGGACGAAGAGAGCCCTTACCTGACCAGGCCTCCGCTCCTCGCGGTCGAAGTGGTCTCCCCCGAGAGCGTCTTCCGCGACCACCACACCAAGCGCCGCGAGTACGCGGAGTTCGGCATCCCCTCGTACTGGGTCATCACCCCCGACCGGGACAAGTCGAGCATCATCGAACTGCGGCTGGAGGACGGCGAGTACGCAGAGGTCTCGGCCGCGTTCGGGGAGGAGGTCTTCGAGACCGACGCCCCCTTCCCGGTCCGGATCGTTCCGCAATGGCTGACAGCGCCCGGCGACTGGCGCGCGTGCATCGGAGGACCCGAGGAGACCGCCTAGTCCGCGGCCGAGGACTAGGCGCACACGGCGAACGGCGCCGGGCACCTTCGGGTGCCCGGCGCCGTCGTGGGCGGGGGTGTCACTCCTCGGTCGGTTCCGGGGACTCCTCGCCCCGGGGCTCCTCCACGGGCGCGTCCTGCTCCGGCGCGGATCTGCGCGGTCTGCCCCGGCGGGGGATGACCCCGGCCTCCTTCGGCATCCGCCCCGCGTCGTCCAGCGCCCGGCGCAGGAGGAACTCGATCTGTGCGTTGGTGCTGCGCAGCTCCTGCCCGGCCCACCGCGCGAGCGCGTCGTGGACGGCGGGGTCGAGCCGCAGCAGCACCTTCTTGCGATCGGGCACGGCCGCCTCCCCCCGTTTTACTGGTACAGGGTCCCGGTGTTGACGACGGGGCTGGCGGGCCGGTCGGAGCACAGCACCACGAGCAGGTTGCTGACCATCGCGGCCTTGCGCTCCTCGTCGAGCTCGACCACGTTCTCCGCCGACAGGCGGGTGAGCGCGCGGTCCACCATGCCGACGGCCCCCTCGACGATCTCCTGACGGGCGGCGATCAGGGCGCTGGCCTGCTGGCGCTGGAGCATGGCCTGGGCGATCTCCGACGCGTAGGCCAGGTGGGTGAACCGGGACTCCACGATCTTGACGCCCGCGGCCTGGACCCGCTCGCCGACCTCCCTGGAGAGTTCCTCCGTGATGAGGTCGGCGCTGCCGCGCAGGGACCGGCTGGTGTCGGCGTCGTAGGAGTCGTAGGGGTAGTAGCCCGCGATGTGGCGGACCGCCGCCTCGGTCTGGATGGACACGAACTCGACGAAGTCGTCCACCTCGAAGGAGGCGCGGGCGGTGTCCTCGACCTGCCAGACGATGACGGCGGCGATCTCGATGGGGCTGCCGGAGGCGTCGTTGACCTTCATGACGGAGGTCTCGTGGTTGCGGATGCGGGTGGAGATCCCCTTGCGGAGCGTGAAGGGGTTGACCCAGCGCAGGCCGTCGGTGCGGACGCTGCCGACGTAGCGGCCGAACAGCTGGACGACCTGGGCCTCGTTGGGCGCGACCATCGTCAGCCCGAACGAGAGCCCCAGTCCGACCAGTCCGACGACGATGCCGACGCCGATCAGGAGGGGCGGCAGTCCGAGTATCGGCAGCAGGGCGGTGCCCACGCCGCCCAGGACCAGCACGAGGCTGATCACGGCGAACAGGATGCCGTCGTGGCTCTTCGCCGTGTGCTCCCTGTACTCGGGCGCCGGTGTGGTGGGCTGGCTGGTTTCGGCCATCGCTTCTTCCGTTCTCTTCAAGGTGATGACTCGAGCATAGCATTGTGATATCACTTTTAATAGCGAACGGCCCACAGGGCCCCGAAGAGAGGAGACGTGGAAGCGATGACCACAGACGCGCCGCGCCTGCGCCCGCCCCACCACCGCGTGGACCGACGGGCGATCCGGTGGTGGACGACACGGTCGCTGGCCGTGACCGTCGTCCTCACGGCGATCCCCCTCGTCCCGGCGATCATCTGGGAACCGCCGCGCGCCTGGTTCCTGCTCGCCACCGCCGTGGTCGGCGGGGTCGGACTCCTGATCACCGTCCTCATGCCGCAGTGGCGCTACCGCGTCCACCGGTGGGAGGTCACCGACACAGCCGTGTACACGTCCAGCGGATGGATCTGGCAGGAGTGGCGCGTGGCCCCGATGTCGCGCATCCAGACCGTCGACACCGCGCGGGGCCCGCTCCAGAGGATGTTCGGCCTGTCCAGCGTGACCGTGACCACCGCCTCGGCGGCGGGACCGATCGAGATCGCGGGCCTGGACCACGTCCGGGCCACCGAGGTCGCGGAGCAGCTCACCGAGACCACCCAGGCGACCCCGGGAGACGCGACATGAGCACCCCCGACGAGCACAGGCAGCCCCCGGGCGAGGGCGGACCGGTCCGCCCGGACGGGCCGGAGGGCCTCACGGCCGGCGGCTCCCCCCTCCCGCCGCCGACCGGCGGCGCGGACGCCCACGACCCCGTCGGGGCGGACGGCCCGGAGGCGGGGAACACCCCCGGCGCGGGCACCGCTGCCACCGAGGACGATGGCTGGCGGCGGCTGCACCCGTTGAGCGTGTGGGCGAGCACCCTCGTGGCGGGCGCGTTCCTCGTTCCCGGGGCGATCGTCGCCACCGTGGTCCTGGTGGTCGCGGGCCAGCCCCTGTGGGCCCTCGCCCCCGTTCCCGGCGCACTCGCCTTCCTCGCGCTCATGACGTACCTCGACCTGCTGCGGCTGCGGGCCACCCGCTACCGGGTCACCGTCGAGCGCATGGAGGTGCGGTCCGGGATCATCGCCAAGTCGTACCGCTCCATCCCGCGCGAGCGCGTGCGCAGCGTGGACGTCGCCGCCCCCCTCTACGCCCGGGTCTTCGGCCTGTGCTCGGTGACGGTCGGCACCGGCGAGCAGGTCGGCGCGGGGTCCGAGCAGCTCCAGCTGCTCTACGTCACCGCGGAGCAGGGCGAATGGCTGCGCCGCGAACTCCTCCACCGGGGCGCCCCCCGGACCGCCGGGGCCACCGCCGCCGGGGAGGGCCCGACCCCCGGCGACGACGGGGGGATCGAGGTCGAACTGGCCCGGCTGGACCGGCGCTGGTTCGCCTTCGCCCCCGTGACCACCGCCACGGTGGGCGTGGGCCTCGGTGTCATCGCCACGCTCCTGGGGGCGAACGCCCAGGGCAACGGCGCCCCGTGGCGGTGGATCTCCGACCGGGCGAACCTGCCCAGCGGCGAGGAGATGGCCTCCTTCGTCGTGGGCCAGATACTGCTCGTGGCGCCCCTGACCCTGCTCGGCCTGCTGGTCTCCGGCGTACTCGTCGTGACGGCCGTGGCGGTGGAGACCTGGTGGGACTACCGGCTCACGCGGGAGGCGGACGGCACCGTGCGCCTGCGCCGAGGCCTGCTCACCAGCGTGTCGCTGTCGGTGGAGGGGCGCCGTCTGAACGGCGTGACCCTGCACGAGCCGTTCCTGCTCAGGTCCGCGGGCGGCGCGGACGTGCGGGCGGTCGCGACCGGCCTGGGCGCGGCCGACGACCAGAAGGCCAGCGCCAAGAGCCGCCTGTCCCCGGCGATGCCCCGGGAGCTGGCGCGGGGGCTGGCCGCCGACCTGATGCGGACGCAGGACTCGCCCCTGGACGTGCCCCTGGCCCCCCACCCGCGGGCGGCGCTGCGCCGCCGGCTCACCCGCGCGGGGTACGCCACGGTGCTGGCCCTGGTGCTGGCAGGGGTCCTGGCCTGGCTCCACACGCTGGCGTCCGAGGCGTGGTGGGAGGCCGCGCACGAGGTCGAGGAGTACATCATGCCCGTTCCGCTGACGGTCCGGGCCGTGGAGTCCGCTCCGGGCTGGGGGTGGGCGGTGGTCGCCGTGCTGCTCGGCGCGGCGGCGTTCTGGTACGCGGTCGGCTCCTACCGGGGGCTCGGCCACGGGCTGCACCCGCGCTACCTGGTGGTCCGGCGGGGGATGGCGGTGCGCAGGACGGTGACCCTGGAGAGGGCCGCGGTGATCGGCTGGCGGATCACCAGGTCGCCGTTCCAGCGGCGGCTGGGCCTGGCGGACGTGGCGGCGACCACGGCCGCGGGCGAGGGGATGTACGCGGCGGCGGACGTGGGGCTGGGCGAAGGGCTGGCCTGGGCCGACGAGGCGGTGCCCGAACTGCTGGAGCCGTTCCTGGTGCGCGGCGGCGGGGGGCCGGCGGGCGGTCCCGGGGTCCCCGACCCGCGCTGAGGGCCGCGTCCCGGCCCCGGGCCCCTGGTGCGGGGGCCCGGGGCCGGCGTCGGCTCACGGTCCGCCGGGGACCGTGTCGCCGATCGGGTCGCCGTTGACCCGCAGTCCGCTGGTGTGGGTCAGTGCCATCTCCAGGATCGGGTAGATCTCGAACAGGCGCCCCATGCCGAGTGCGTCGAGCACGCGCGCGGCGATGGGCGCGGGTTCGGCGAGCACCACGTGGCGCCCCTCAGCGGTGAGGGTCCTGAAGACCGACACGAGGGCGCTCACCCCGCTCGCGTCGAAGAAGTCGAGCCCCGACATGTCCACGACCAGGCAGTCGCACCGTGAGGCGTGCGCGGCCTGGAGCAGCCGATCGCGCATGCGGTCGGCGGTGGCGAGGTCCACCTCGCCGTGGACGGGCACGACCGTCACACCTGTACAGCGGAAACGCTCCTGGGCAGAGAACCGGGCATCCATCACCACTCGGGCCACCTCTCACCGGACGTAACCTTTCCACTACGCAACCGCGTACGAGATCGTAGCCTCTACAGAGAACCCCTGGGAGGCTTTCCGTGAGAAAAACCCGCGAAATCTCGCTGATATGGCCACCCGGTCAGGTTGGTGTCACCCTGTCCGGGGATGCCGGGACACACGGCTGCGGGTCCGCGGCTCCGGACCCCTCCTCATCTCTCTCGGACACTCCCGAACCCCCGGCCGCGCCGTGCTTTACGGTCGTGAATGCGGTAGAAGCAGTACATGTGACACCCGCAGGTGTCCGCGCCTCCGGGCCGGACCCCCGGGCCGACCTCAGGGACAGCAAGACGAAGGGAGGGAGCGGTGACCGCGTCCGGCCGTCAGACCGGGGGCACCCACCGCGCACCCGATGACCGAAACCGCCGACACACAGCCCGGCTGGCTCGCCCCCGAGGAACTGGAGAGCGTCCGGGGCCGGATGCCCGTCCTCTACGTCCAGGCGGTACCCGTCCGGGTGGACGAGGCGGGGCAGGTGACCCACATCGGCCTGCTCCTGCGCGCCACCCCGGACGGCAGTTTCCAGCGCTCGGTGGTCTCGGGCCGCGTGCTCTACCACGAGCGGGTGCGCGACGCCCTGCTCCGTCACCTGGAGAAGGACCTGGGCCCGGTGGCCCTGCCGCGCATCCCCGGCTCCCCGCAGCCGTTCACGGTCGCCGAGTACTTTCCCACCCCGGGCGTCACCCCGTTCCACGACGCCCGCCAGCACGCGGTGGCGCTGGCCTACATCGTCCCCGTCTCGGGCGACTGCCAGCCCCGCCAGGACGCGCTGGACCTGGTGTGGTTCACCCCGGAGGAGGCGGCCAGCCCGCAACTGCGCGAGGAGATGACGGGCGGCCAGGGGGTGCTGCTGCGCCAGGCGCTGGCCTACGTGGGCCACGCGCCCTGAGACCCGCCGCGCGGGCCGCGGCGGCCCCGCACGACCGTTGAGGGGTCGGCGCCGGAGCTTCTCCGGCGCCGACCCCTTTTCCCACCCCTGTTCCGTCCCTTATTATGACTGACCAGTCAGTCATTTAAGGAGCGGCGCCACCGTGAACCACACCCGCCCACCGGCCTCCGGTCCCGCCGCCGCGCGCGGACCGCGCACGGGCCCGCCCGCACCGCGCACCGGTCCCCTCGCACGCACCCTGCGCGGTCTCGCCACGGTCCTGGTCGGCCCCGACCCCTCCCCCGGCGAGACCGCGGCCACCCTGGTCTCCGCCGCGGCGGGCACCGCACTCGCCGTCGGGGCCTGTCTGGCCGCGGGCCTGCCGGCCGCGGCGACCGCGGTCACCGGGGTCGTCGCCCTCGACTTCTTCGGCGGCGCCGCGGCCACCTCGACGGCGGCGGCCGAACGGCGCTACCACGCGCCGGGCCGCACCCTCCGCCACCACCTGGGGTTCGTGGCCCTCCACGTCCAGCCCTTCGCCCTGGCCCTGTTCGTGCCCGGCTTCGACTGGTGGACCGCCACCGCCCTGTACCTGCTCGCCCTGGGGAGCGCGGCGGCCGTGGGCCTGGCCCCGCTCCCCCTGCGCCCGCCCGTCGCGTTCTGCGCCACGGCGACCGGCTCCGCCGCCGCCCTGCTGCTCCTGCCGGTGCCCGACGCCCTGTCCTGGCTGGCCCCGGTCATGCTCGTCAAACTCCTCCTGGGCCATATGCTCCCCGGAGCGGCACGGGGAGCGGCGGAGAGGGGAGCCCATGGCACCGAAGAGGGTCGACCGGGAGGCGAGGCGTGAGGAGATCCTCTCGGCCGCCGTACGCGTGTTCGCGCGCCGGGGGTTCGCCGCCACGAGGATCGAGGACGTCGCCGCCGAGGCCGGTATCGCCAAGGGCAGTGTCTACCTCTCCTTCGGCAGTCGCGACGAACTGCTGGCCGCCGCGTTCGCGCGGTTGGCCGAGCGCTCCGCGGGCGTGCTGGCACAGGCCTCCGCGCAGGGGGCCCCGGCGGTCGAACGGCTCGCCTCGCTCGTGCGGGCGGCCGTGGCCATGCTCGCCGACGAACCCGACCTCACGCGTGTGATGGTCGACCTGTGGGCGGCCGGCCGCCACGGCGGGGCCGCCGCCCCCCTCGACATGGCCTCGGTCTACCGCGAGTACCGGGGCGCGGTCGCCGACCTCCTCCGCCGCGCGGCCGACGAGGGCGACCTGCGCCCCGGTGTCGGCGAACCCGAGGCCACCGTGGTGGTCGGAGCGATCGAGGGCTGCCTCGTCCAGTGGCTGATGGACCCCGGCGTACGGCTGGACGGGCTCGCCGGCACCGTGGTCGAGGTCTGCCTGTCGGGCCTGCGCGCCGAGGGCGGGCCGACCGGGCCGTGACCGCCCTCCGGCGGGCCAGGGGGAGGACGCGGGGAGCCCCCGGCGCATAAGCTCGGACCCATGCCCGAACCGCTTGTCCCCGACGCCCTCGCCCTGGCCCGGGAGGCCGCCGGGAGCGGGGCCCGCAGGGCCGTGCTCGGCCTGACCGGCCCTCCCGCCGCGGGGAAGTCGACCCTCGCCCGCCACCTGGTGGCCGAGGTCTGCCGGGTGCTGGGGCCCGGGGCCGCCGGCTACCTGCCCATGGACGGCTTCCACCTGTCCAACGCCCAGCTCGACCGGCTGGGCAGGCTCGACCGCAAGGGCGCGCCGGACACCTTCGACGCGCACGGGTACGCGGCGCTCGTACGCCGCCTGCTGACCGAGGCGGACCACCCCGTCTACGTCCCCGACTACGACCGGACCCTGCACGAGCCGGTGGCGGCGCGGCACGTGATCGATCCGCACACGCGGCTGGTCGTGACCGAGGGCAACTACCTCGCGAGCGACGACGAGCCCTGGGCGGGGCTGCGGGGCCTGTTCGCCGGGCTCTGGTACGTGGAGGCCGACGACGGGCTGCGGGAGCGCAGGCTGCACCGGCGGCAGGTGTCGGGCGGGGCGAGCGAGGAGGCGGCCCGGGACTGGGTGGAGCGCAGCGACCGCCCCAACGGCGAGCTGGTCAAACGGTTCCGTGCGAACTGCACGCGGGTGGTGACGACGGGGACCGTGCCCCGGAGGTGAGTCCGGCCCCTCCGCCCGGGGCGTCCGCGGGAAGGGGCCGGGGCCGCGGGAGCGCCCCGACCCGGCACCGCGCCCCCGGCGCTCCCCGGTCCGCCGCGCGCGTCCCGGGGCCGCACCCGCCCCGCGTGACGGGTCTCACGCCCAGGGACGGGAACGCCTGGAACGAACGGCTTCCCCGCGTTCCGCCCGGGGGACACCAGACGGACACGAGCACCCCAGGCGTCCATATAGCGAGACAAATGTTTCACATAGTGTCCACCGGGGCTAGCATCCAGCCATCATCACAGCACTGACCTGGAAAGAAGTCCCATGACGGACGTCGCCCCACGCTCACCGGATGTGGCAGAGCCACCGACCAACCCCAGGCGCAAGGTCCTCACGGCCAGCCTCGTGGGCACGTCCATCGAGTTCTACGACTTCTACATCTACGCCACCGCCGCGGTCCTGGTCTTCCCGCTGCTGTTCTTCCCCGAGGGCGACATGCTGGCGGCGCGGCTCCAGTCGCTCGCCACCTTCGCGATCGCGTTCGTCGCCCGCCCCATCGGCTCCTGGGTGTTCGGGCACTTCGGCGACCGGATCGGCCGCAAGGCCACGCTGGTCGCCTCCCTGCTCACCATGGGCATCGCGACCGTCGGCATCGGCGTGCTGCCGACCTACGCGCAGGTGGGCGTCCTCGCCCCCGTCCTGCTGGCGGTCTGCCGGTTCGGCCAGGGCCTCGGCCTGGGCGGCGAGTGGGGCGGCGCGGCGCTGCTGGCGACCGAGAACGCCCCCGCCGGGAAGCGCGGCTTCTACGGCACGTTCCCGCAGCTGGGCGCCCCGATCGGGTTCTTCCTCGCCAACGGCGTGTTCCTGGCCCTGACCCAGACCATGAGCGACGAGACCTTCCTGGCCTGGGGCTGGCGGGTGCCGTTCCTGCTCTCGACCCTGCTGATCGTCGTCGGCCTCTGGGTCCGGCTGACCCTGCACGAGACCCCCGCGTTCGCCAAGGTCGTCGCCTCCGGGGAGCGGGTCAAGACCCCCATGGTCGAGGTGTTCCGCACCAGCTGGCGCGCGGTCGTCCTGGGGACCCTGATCATGGTCGCGACCTACGTGCTGTTCTACCTGATGACCGTGTTCTCGCTGGGCTTCGGCACCGACCCCGTGGACGGCTTGGGCTACGAGCGCTCACAGTTCCTGGTCTTCCTCATGATCGGCGTGGTGTTCTTCGCCCTGTTCACCCCGGTCTCGGGCCTCCTCGCGGACCGGTTCGGCCGCAAGCCCACCCTGATCGCGGTCACCGTCGCGATCATCGCCTTCGGCGTCGCGATGGGGCCGATGATGGCCGGCGGGGGCACGGTCGGGGTCATGGCCTTCCTGATCATCGGCCTGTCCCTGATGGGCCTGACCTTCGGCCCCATGGCAGCGGTCCTGCCGGAGCTGTTCCCGACCAACGTCCGCTACACCGGCGCCTCGGTCGCGTACAACCTGGCGGGCCTGCTCGGAGCCTCGTTCGCCCCCTACATCGCGACCTGGCTCGCGGGCACCTTCGGTCTGGCGTGGGTCGGCGGCTACCTGGTGCTCGTCAGTGTGATCACCCTCGTGGCCCTGCTGATCAGCCGCGAGACCCGGGACGACGACCTGGACGCCATCCCCGCCCGGGCGCGGTAGGACCCCAGCCCCTCCGACGGGCCGGCCGGCTGGAGCCGGCCGGCCCGTCCTCGTACGGGCGCTACGCGGCCAGGACCTCCGCGAGCAGGTCGCGGGACGTGAAGACGTGGCCGCGCATGCCGACCCCCTCCGCCGCGCGGATGTTGTCCTCCCGGTCGTCCACGAAGAGGATGCGCTCCGCGTCCGCTCCCAGCGCGTCCCGGCACCAGAGGTAGGCACCCTCCTCGGGCTTGGCGTGGCCGATGCGGCAGGAGAGGCCACGGACCCGGAAGCGGTCGAACCAGGGATGCTCGGCCTCGTAGTGGGCGGCCAGCTCCTCCGGGATGTTGGAGAGCAGGGCGACGGTCCGCCCCGCGTCCGCCAGCTCCGCGACCAGCGAGACCATGGCGGCGTCGACGGCGCTCCAGCTGGCGATGTCGGCCTCCACCAGGTCCGCGACCCGGCGCTCGTCGAAGCGGGCGCCCAGGGCCCGGCCCATCCTGTCCCAGTAGCCGGGGCCGTCCACATCGCCCCGGTCGTAGTCGGGGCGCAGGTCCCAGTACGCCTTCCAGAAGGCGGGCGCCGGCGCGTCCGCGACTCTCACCAACCGGTCCCTGCCCTCCTCCGACTGGTGGCACGCGATGACGCCGAAGAGGTCGAAGAGCACGATGTCGGGGGTCTGCCCGGGATGTTCGGAATGCACCATGCCGCCAGTGAACCCGACGGAGCTGCGCCCGGGCAAAGCGTCCCCGGGTCCCGCCCGCGGTCACGGCGGGCGTGGCCTCCGGACGCCACCGGGCACGGCCGCGGGGCCGCGCCTGGCCGCTTCCGGTCGCGCCGACGCGCCCCCCGGACGACCTCTTCGCCGTAGGCTCTGGCGCACCTGCCCCCTCCGCCCCGGGAGTCCCGTGTACGACGCAGCCCTCAAACTCGGTGCGGCCGTGGTCAAGGCCGCCTGCGGCCTCTGGCTCGGCAACCCCCTGGCGCAGAGCGCCGCCACGACCGTGGTCGACCTCGTCCAGGCCAAGGTCGCCGGCAAGCGGGACCAGCGCAGGCTGGAGCGCCGGTTCGCCGAGATCGAGGAGAGCATCGCCGACCGCGTGGTCGGACAGCTCGAGCACGAGTTCCACGGGCTGGACGACAACGAGCGCGAGGCGGCGGTGCTCGCCGTGGCCGACGCGTTCGAGCGTGCGGGGCTCACCGACCGCACCCTGTTCGAGCAGGACCTGGACCCGCTCCACCTGGAGCGGTACGTCCGGGAGCGCAGCCCCGGCGCCACCCGCGACCTGGGCGGCCCGGCCGTCGCCCTGTACGACCGGGTGCTCCCCGAAGCCTGCGCGTACGTCCTGGCCACCGCCTCCGCCCTGCCGCGCTTCCAGGCGGGGGCCTTCACCGAGCTGCTGCGCCGCGAGTCCCTGGTCCTCGAGCACCTGGAGGAGGTCCTGGACCGCCTGCCCGTGCGGGCCGAGGGGCGGGCCGAGGACCCCGGGACGGCGTTCACCACCGCCTACCTGCGCAAGGCGGCACAGCGCTGGGACGTGCTCGAGCTGTTCGGCGCCGACGTCGGCACCCGCAGCTACCCGCTGTCCCTGGCGTACCTGAGCCTGCGCGTGTCACGGGAGCCGGAGCATCCGCAGCCCGGGGACCGGTACGAGACAGGGGACAGCAGCGTCGAACAGGTCCTGGCCGCCCATCCGCGCACGTTCCTGCGCGGCCCGGCGGGATCGGGCAAGACCACGCTCCTGCGCTGGGTCGGGGTCAGGGCGAGCAGGGGCGACTTCCCGGAGGAGATGGCCTCCTGGAACGGGCTCGTGCCCTTCCTCGTGCCCCTGCGCGAGTACGTCGGACGCGATCTGCCCGAGCCTGCGGAGTTCGTCCGCCACACGGGACGGCACCTCGCCGACCAGGTCCCCCCGGGATGGGTCACCGGTCTGCTGGCCGAGGGGCGGGCCGTGGTCCTGGTGGACGGGGTGGACGAACTCCCGAGAGGGCAGCGGGAGTCCGCGCGGCGCTGGCTGCGGGACCTCCTGGCGGACTTTCCGTCGTGCCGGTACGTGGTCACGGCACGGCCCGGGGCAGCCGGGGCGCGGTGGCTGGACGCCGAGGGCTTCGCCGGCGCCGACCTCCAGCCGCTCGGGGACGGGGACGTACGGGCGTTCGTCCACCACTGGCACGAGGCGGTGCGCGGCGGGACCGCCGACGCGGACGAGCGCGCGCTGCTCACCCGCCACGAGCACGAACTCGGCAGGAAGGTCACGGGCCAGCGGCACCTGCGCGCCATCGCGTCTACCCCCTTGCTCTGCGCCCTCCTGTGCGCCCTGTACCGGGACCGGCGCACGGTGCTGCCCCGGGACCGGATGGAGGTGTACGAGGCCGCGCTCGCCATGCTCCTCAAGGACCGCGACCAGCAGCGCGGCATCGAGGGCGTGGACCTGTCCCGCCGGGAACTGGTCCTGCTGCTTCAGGAACTCGCCCGGTGGCTGGTCGTCAACGGCAGCTCCGACGCGCCCGTCGAGACCGTGCGGCGCCAGGTCGCCCGGTCGCTCGCTTCGATGCACCGCGTCGAGCAGGCGCCGGAGGAGGTCTACACCCACCTGGTGGTGCGCAGCGGCCTGCTGCACACGCCCACCGCCGACCGGGTGAGCTTCCTGCACCGCACGTTCGAGGAGTACCTGGCCGCCAAGGCGCTGGTGGAGGAGGACAGCTTTCCGCTGCTGGTGCGCAACGCCCACGACGACCAGTGGCACGAGGTGGTGGTGATGGCGGCGGGCCACGCCACCCCCGCCCAGCGGGAGGAGCTGATCCGGGGGCTCCTCGACCGCTCCGACCGGGTCCGCGCCCACCGGGACCGGCTGCTGATCGTGGCGTTCGCCTGTCTGGAGACGTCGCCGCAGCTGTCGAGGGTCCTGGGCGAGGAGATCCGGGAAAGGGTCAGGGGGATCCTGCCGCCGCGCACGCGCGCCCACGTGCACGCGCTGTCACTGGTCGGCGAGTTCGCCCTGCCCCTCCTCCGGGAGATACCGCCCGCCAACGCCCGGCAGGCGGAGAAGGTGATCGAAGCTGCCACGGCCATCGGCGGGCCGGATACCGTGCCGGTCATCGGGAAGGCGCTCGACTTCGACTCGGAACGGGTCTTCGTCGCCGCGCTGAGGGCATGGTGGGAAAACCAGGACAAGGCTCTGGCGGACGTGTTCCTGTCACAGGCCGGAGCTCGTCGAGAGAACTACTACATTCCCGTCCCGGCGGACGATATCGATCTCCTCGTCCGCCATCTCCCTGAACGCGCCCGCGTCTGCGTCCAGGGACGTACCGGGGACGGGATCGGCGGTATCGTCCGGCTGCCCCGTACGACCAGCGTGGAACTGCGCGCTCGGGACCACCACGAATGGCACGGCATCGACCTCGCGCCGCTCCGGGAACTCCCGGCGCTGAGAAGCCTCGACGTGGACGGCGACGCCTCCGTCCGGTCGGTCGCCCCCCTGGCCCGGGCACCCCTCCATGGGCTCTCACTCAGCCATCCCGACCGCACCCGCGACCTGGAGCTGCTGCGCGACTCTGAGACATTGGCCCATCTGGAGTTCGGTCTCGCCCTGCCCGCCCTTCCGCTCAGCGAGATCAGCCCGCCCGGCGTGACATCGTTCTCCTGCGCGAACATGCGGTTGGGCGATCTGTCCTACCTGGCCGACGCTCCAGGGACGCTCACGAAGGTCGGTGTCAGGAACTGCTCCGGCTTCCAGAGCCTCACCGGCCTGGAGGGCCAGAGGGAATCACTCCTCCAGTTCAGTCATCGTGCCCGGATGGAACCGGAGGTCCCGGACCTGCGTGAGCTGATCCGCTTCGAAAACCTCACGCTCCTGCGCCTGGATGCGCGGACCGCGACGGAGAACCAGAGGTGGATCAGCAAGATCCCCCGCCTGAAGTTCCTCTCCCTGGATTTCCGCGACTCGACCGCTGTGGCTCCGTCCTGGGTCCGGGCCATCCCCGGATTGCACACCCTGAGCCTCCCGTGCTCGGGCTCCCTGGACGTGCGTCCACTCGCCGGGGCGCGCGATCTCACCGTCAGGGTCTTTCCCCGGACCCGGGTGATCGGAGCGGATCTCCTCGGTGAGGGCTCGACCCTGCGAAGGGGGTTCGTCCCCGCCCTCCCCTGAGAAGGGGCGGCCCCGCGCGAACGGCCGCGCCGACCCCCTGGTCGGCGCGGCCGCGGCTCCCGGCTACCTGGCGGGGAGGATCCGGCCTGTCACCTCGCCGAAGTGCACCACCGTCCCGCCCGGCCCCGGCGCGGTCGCGGTGATGACCACCTCGTCGCCGTCCTCCAGGAAGGCGCGCTCGGTGCCGTCGGGCAGGCGCAGCGGCTCCTTGCCGCTCCAGGTCAGCTCCAGGAGGGAGCCGCGCTGGTCCGGCTCCGGGCCGCTGACTGTTCCGGAGGCGAAGACGTCCCCGGTGCGCAGGGAGGCCCCGTTGACGGTCATGTGGGCGAGCTGCTGCGCGGCGGTCCAGTACATCTGGTCGAAGGGCGGGTTCGACACCACGTGACCGTTGAGCCGTACCTCCAGGCGCAGGTCCAGGCCCCAGGGCCGTGTGCCCCGCAGGTAGGGCAGCGGCTCGGGGTCCTGGGCGGGCTGCTCGACCCGGGCTGCCTCCAGGGCGGCGACGGGCACGACCCAGGGGGAGACGGAGGTGGCGAACGACTTGCCCAGGAACGGGCCCAGCGGCACGTACTCCCAGGCCTGGAGGTCCCGGGAGGACCAGTCGTTGAGCAGGAAGACCCCGAACACGTGGTCGGCGAAGGAGTCCACCGGCACGCTCTCGCCCATCGGGCTGGGCGTGCCCACGACGAACCCGACCTCGGCCTCGATGTCCAGGCGCACGGACGGCCCGAACATCGGTGCGGGCTCGGTCGGCGGCTTGCGCTGGCCGGTGGGGCGCACGATGTCGGTGCCCGACACCACGATGGTCCCCGAGCGGCCGTGGTAGCCGATCGGGAGGTGCTTCCAGTTCGGGGTGAGGGGCTCCTGGTCGGGGCGGAAGATCCGGCCGACGTTGGTGGCGTGGTGCTCCGAGGCGTAGAAGTCCACGTAGTCGGCCACGGTGAACGGCAGGTGCAGGCGCACCGACGACCGGTCCACCAGGTGCGGGCGGACGGCGTCGGCGTGGACGGGGTCGGTCAGCCACGCGGTGAGGGCGGTCCGCACCTGCTCCCACACGGGGCGTCCGGCCGCCAGCAGGGCGTCCAGGCCGGGCCCGGCGACGGTGTCCGCGAACGGGGCGCCCAGTGCGCGGGCCGTGCCGCCGAGGTCCAGGACGTGTTCCCCGATGGCCACGCCCACGCGCGGACCGGGGTCGGAGGCGGTGCTGAACACCCCGTAGGGCAGGGTGGCCGGGCCGAACTGGGCGTCCGGGTCGAGGTCGAGCCAGCTGTCGGGCATGAGCGGTGCTTTCTGGGAGTGGGCGTTCTGTGGTCCGGGGTCCGGGGCGGTCCGGCCGGGGAGCCGCCCCGGAGCCGGTCAGTGGTGCAGGGCCCGCCGGGGCCGGGGTGCGGGCAGGGCTCCGAGGACGACCAGGTCCTCCAGCGGCTCGGTGACGCTGCACGTGCCGAAGGACCGGAAGCGTCCCCGCACCTCCTCCGCCGCGCCGTCGGTGAGCCCGGCGGCGAGGCCGGCCACGGTCGTGCCGTCCCGTTCGGCCAGGATCCGGGCGGCGTCGCCGGAACCGCCGCCGTCGAGGAGGGCGCCGGTCGCGAGGAGCACGTTGAGGAACCCGTGCTGCTCGAACCCCTCCCGGGTCGTGTGGCGGACCGCGTGGTGGAGCCCGGCGGTGCACTTGAACGGCAGGCCCAGGGCGACGGCCGCGTGCAGGAGCTCCGCGAGCTCGTCCTCGCCGGGGTGTGCCTCCGGGGTGAGTCCTCCGGTGCGGAACTTGGCGCTGTGGCCGCTGCCGGCCAGTGCCTCCAGGTCCTCGCGCACGCCTGCCCCGCGGGAGACCTCCACGAAGCCCTCGGCGCCCCCCGGCAGGTGGGAGTCCAGCGCCCCGGCCGCCTCCCGGGCGCAGCCGGGCGCCGCCGCGACCTCGACACCCGCCAGGCGCAGGGCCGGGTCGGCGAGGACCGCGTCGACGGCCGCCCCCACCGTGCCCGCGCCGCCGGGGACGGTGACGGCCACCGCCAGGGGGGCGCGGCCGTCGTCCTCCGGCTCCCTGCCCAGGACGGCGCGCAGCTCGGCCACGCGCGCGTCGGCGACCAGGAAGGGGCCCACGTACCCGGCCCGGGGGCCCGCCAGGTGGGCCCGGTGGGCGGGCAGCGCCTCGCCCATCGGCGCGTTGCCCGGCGGGAACAGGGCCGCGTCGTCGAACAGCTTCCGGTAGAGGGCGCCGCTCATGACCGGTTCCCCCTTCCCCCGGCCCAGGTCCACGCGTATCCGCCGTCGTCGCTCGCGACGCCGCCCTCCCCGAGGTCGAGCGGGCGGAAGGTGTCCACCATGACGGCGAGCTCGTCGAAGGACTCGGCGCCGATGCTGCGCTCGTAGGCGCCGGGCTGCGGCCCGTGGGAGTGGCCGCCGGGGTGCAGGGAGACGGAGCCCTGGCCGATGCCGGAGCCCTTGCGGGCCTCGTAGTCGCCGCCGCAGTAGAACATGACCTCGTCGGAGTCCACGTTCGAGTGGTAGTAGGGCACCGGGATGGCGCCGGGGTGGTAGTCCACCTTGCGGGGGACGAAGTTGCAGATGACGAAGTTGTGGCCCTCGAACACCTGGTGGACGGGCGGCGGCTGGTGGACGCGGCCGGTGATGGGCTGGAAGTCGGCGATGTTGAAGGCGTACGGGTACAGGCAGCCGTCCCAGCCGACGACGTCGAACGGGTGCTGGGGGTAGGTGTACCGGGTGCCGGAGATCCCGCCGGGGCCGTTGCCCCGGTGCTTGATGAGTACGTCGACGTCCTCGCCCTCGGCCAGCAGCGGCTCGGAGGGGCCGCGCAGGTCGCGTTCGCAGTAGGGGGAGTGCTCCAGGAGCTGGCCGTACCTGGACAGGTAGCGCTTGGGCGGGGCGATGTGGCTGTTGGCCTCCACCACGTACGCGCGGAGCGGCTCCTCGCCGGTGGGCACCCAGCGGTGGGTGGTCGCGCGCGGCAGGATGACGTAGTCGCCCTGACCGACCTCCAGGAGGCCGAACACGGTCTCCACCCGGGCGCTGCCGGACTCCACGTACACGCACTCGTCGCCGATGCCGTTGCGGTACAGCTCGGAGGGGGCGCCCGCGACCACGTAGGAGATGCGCACGTCGTCGTTGCCCAGGACGAGGCGGCGCGACTCGACGACGTCGGCGGCCTTCCAGTCCTCGCCGGTGAACAGGTCGTGGAGGCGGAGGTGGCGCGGGACCATCGGCGCGTTGCGGGTGCGGGTCTGGGCGGGCACCTCCCATTCGGCCGCGGCGACGATGGCCGAGGGGATGGCGCGGTGGTAGAGGAGCGAGGAGTCGGAGGAGAACCCCTCCTCCCCCATCAGCTCCTCGTAGTACAGCCCGCCTTCGGGGTTGCGGTGCTGGGTGTGGCGGGTGCGGGGCACCTCGCCGATCCGTCGGTAGTGGGCCATGGCGGTTCTCTCCTCACCGTGGGCTGGTCCGGGCCGACCGTGGTCGTACCCGTGCTGGGCTGTCGTGGTTCGGGTTCCTGGTCCGGTGCGGACGGCGGCCCGGCCCGCCCCGGGGGCGGGCACGGAACCGGGGCCGGCGGAGGGTCAGGCGGTCGGGGCCGACCGCTCGGGGCGGGCGGTCTCCGCGGGGGACGCGGGGGCCTCCGCCGCGGCGAGGCCGAGGCAGGTGCGGACGGCGGTGCGGACGGCGCCGTGGTCCGCTCCGGGGACGACGGCGGCGACATGGGCGTCGGGGCGCACCAGCCACACCTGTCCGGGTTCGGGCGCCAGCGCGGCGGCGAGCGCGCCCGTGGTGTCGATCCCGTCGAGGTAGAGGGCGGTGACGGGGGCCCGGGTCGCCTCCTGCGCGGCGCCGCGCGCGCCGTCCAGGAAGGAGGCCGGGTCGAGGCCGGCGGGGGCGGCGCCCAGGAGGAGGGTGAGCCCCTCGCGCAGCAGCGGCCGGATCCGCTCCGCCGCGCCGGGAGCGGTGACCGGGGCGTCGGGAAGGATCACACCGGGGCACGGGGAGGGGGTCGCGCCCCTCGGCGGCCGTCCGCCGAAGGGGCGTTCGGGGCACGGGGTGGTCAGGGACGACTCCGTGTACCAGAAGGGTTCGGCGAGGCGGCCGGAGTCGACCAGGGCCCGGGCGGAGTCGTCCGTGAGGGCCCGTTCGAGCACGCCGACGCGGGTGCTGTGCTCCTCGTCCCCGTGGGGGACGAGGAAGCGCATGGTCGCACCGGTGACCTCGGCGTTCTCCCGCGCCGCGGCGTGGCGTTCGGCGTGGTAGCTCTCCAGGAGGTCCTCCCCCGCCCATCCGGCGAGGACGTAGGCGAGCTTCCAGGCGGCGTTCTCGGCGTCCTGGACCCCGGAGTTGAGCCCGCGGGCGCCGAAGGGCGCGACCAGGTGGGCGTTGTCGCCGAGGAGCAGGACGCGTCCCTCGCGCATGCGCTCGACGACGCGGGTGTGGAACCGGTACACCGAGTGCCAGACGATCTCGTAGGGCGTGTCCCCGACGATCTGGCGGATGCGCGCGTCCAGGCGCCCGTCCGACTCCTCCGCCTCCAGATCGAAGTCGGCCGGGACCTGCCAGTCGATGCGGTACACCGAGTCCGGGCAGGGATGGATGAGGACCTGTCGGCCCGGGTTCCATGCGGGGTCGAAGTAGAAGCGGCGTTCGCGCTCCCACCCGGGGAGGTCGGCGCGGATGTCGCAGATGAGGAAGCGGTCCTCGAAGGTGGTCCCGTCGAAGGACAGCCCGAGCGCGTCGCGGACCACGCCGCCGTGGGCGCCCAGGCAGGAGAGCGCGTGGGAGCCGCGCAGCAGGACGGGCCCCCCGGGGGTGTCGCACTCGACGGTGACGCCGCGCGCGTCCTGGGCGATGCCGGTGACCCGGTGGTTCCACCGGGTCCGCACCCCCGCCGCGGCCAGGCGCTCGTCCAGGACCTCCTCGGTGCGGGACTGGGAGATGTTGACGAACGGGGGCAGGGGCGAGGCCCCCGGGTCGGCGAGGTGGACGCTGAACAGCTCGTTCTCGCGGTAGAAGGTGCGGGCCGTGTCCCAGGTGACGCCCTCCTCCACGAGGCCGCCCGCGCCCAGCCAGTCCCAGACGTCGAGGACGTCGCGCTGCTGGCAGATGGCCTTGGAGCCCACGGCGTCCCGTTCGGGGCGTCCGTCCAGGAGCTGGACGGGGACGCCGCGCCGGGCGAGCAGCAGGGCGGCCGTCTGGCCGACCGGTCCCGCTCCGAGCACCAGGACGGGGTCGGCGCCGGGGTCGGCGGGGGTGCGTGGAGCGGGGGGTCGCATGTCGGGCTCCGTTCGGTCTGGGCGCCCGGCGGGGCGCGGAGTGGAGTGGAGTGGATGGGAGGCGGTCGGCGCCGGACCCGTGCCGGACGGGTCCGGCCGGATCATCCCTGGAGCTGGGCCCACACCTCGCGGTCGCGCTCGGCCGTCCAGATGACGGGCCGCTCGATACCGCGGAACTCGTCCCACAGGCGCGAGACGTCGAAGGGCAGGCAGTGCTCGAAGATGGGCCAGTGGCCGTAGTCGCCCTCGAGCGCCGCGTGCGTGGCGGTGAAGGCCTCCTTGAGGGTGCCGCCGCGCTCGTGGACGGCCCCGACCTCGCGGATCATCACGTCGAGGAAGTTGCGGGTCTGCTCGATGGCGGCGTCGACCTCGTCGCGGCCCCTGCTGACGGCGCCGCGCCCGCCGACGAGCATCTCGGCACCGAGCGCCTTGACCCGGTCCAGGGTCTGCCCGGCCCAGTCCTTGTGGAAGGCGTCGCCGGTGTAGAGGGCGGCCTGCGCCTCGACGAGGTCGCCGGCGAAGAGGATCTTCTGCCGGGGCAGCCAGGCGACGATGTCGCCCTCGGTGTGGCCCCGCCCGAAGTACTGCAGGACGAGTTCTCCGCGGTCGCCGCCCAGGTCGATGGTGGTGCGGTCGGCGAAGGTCTGCGTGGGCCAGGTGAGGCCGGGGACGGAGTCGGCGTCCTTGGCCAGGCGGGGCATGCGGCCGAACTCGCTGGCCCAGTCCTCCTCGCCCCGCTCGCGGATGAGTTCGTGGGTCTTCTCGTGGGTGAGGATGATCTCGGCGTCGAAGGCGCTGGCCCCGAGGACCCGCACCGCGTGGTAGTGGGAGAGCACCAGGTAGCGGACCGGCTTGTCGGTCTGCTCGCGCAGGACCTTCAGCCAGTCGCGTGCGGCGGCGGGGGTGGCGAGGGCCTCGAAGGCGACGACGAAGTCCTCGCCCTCGATGGCGCCGACGTTGGGGTCGCCCTCCGCGGTCAGCGCGTAGACCCCGTCGGCCAGGACCTCCAGTGTCTGCGGCTTGGCCTCGGTGTCGGCGGAGGAGGCGAACGGCTTGGCTGCCATGGTCTGAGGACCCTTCACTCGCTCAGGATGGCCGCGGCCACCCAATTGATCAAAGGTTTGATGATCATGACCCTAACGTGCTCCACGCCACAGGACCAAGAGACGCGGAGCCACCAGTGGAGTGATACAGGTCACACACCAAGGCTACCCGGGGAACCACTCCGACCAGCTCGTTCGCCTGTCCCACCCGCCCCACGACCACCGCGCACCCCGCCGAAGGAGCATCGCGGTCCCGGTCCCGCCCCGGGCTCCCGCCGGGGCGCCGGCGTGCCCGCGCGCCGCTCCGGCCCGCCGCGACACGGGGCCGGAGCGTGCGTTCCCCGGCCCGCGGACGCGCCGCACCAGGGGTTAGGCTGGGCGCCGTGACCCACGACACCGCCCCCCCAAGCGATCTCACCTTCTGGTCGTTCGTCGACTACGCGGTGCGGAAGGCCGAACAGGAACTGCCCTCCGTCAACGCCGACGCCATGCGCATGGTCCTGACCCTCAACCGGGCCACGAGCATGGTCGTCTACGACCTGGAGTCCTCCGTCCACCGCCCGCGCGGTCTCACCTGGCCGGGGTTCCGGGTGATCTTCGCGCTGTGGCTGGCCGGCCCCATGGAGGCCAAGACCACCGCCGAGATCTCCGGCATGAGCCGGGCGGCCCTGTCCGCGCTCCTCAACACCCTCGAACGCGACGGGCTGATCGTCCGCGAACGCGCCACCCACGACCGGCGCGCCCTCCAGCTCACCCTCACCGAGGCCGGGTACGGGGCGATCCTCGGCGGCTTCCGCGCGCACAACAGGCGCGAGACCGCCTGGGCCGCCGCCCTCGAACCCGAGGAGCGTACCGAGCTGGTCCGCCTGCTCAACAAGCTCATGGCCGGGTCCACCGAGGCCAAGGCCAAGTTCCGCAACTGACCCGCACGCCTGCGCCCCGGGCCGCCCGGAGCCGGCGGGCCCCGGCCGAGGCGGAGTCCGCTCCGACCCGGATTGGACCTTGAGCGCCGTCCCGCGAACGGCGAGCATCGGACCATGCACAACACAGGCCGCGACCGCCTCCGCTCCGCGCAGAGCCAGTTCTCCCCCGAGACGACCTACCTCAACACCGCCACCCACGGGCTGACCCCCCGCACGGCCCTCCTCGCACTGGAGCGGCACCTGCGCTCGGTGGGCGCCGGACGGTTCTCCCCCGCGGAGGCGGACCCCGGCATCGCCGCGGCCCGCGGCGCCTATGCCCGCCTCACGGGCGTTCCCGTCGAACGGGTGGCCATCGGCTCCCACGCCTCCCAGTTCGTCGGGACGATCGCCGCGAGCCTGCCGCCCGGTTCCGAGGTCCTGACCGCCGCCCGCGAGTTCAGCTCCGTGGTCCACCCCTTCCTCGCCCGGGAGCCGCACGGCGTCCGGGTGCGCGAGGTGCCCCTGGACCGGCTGGCCGACGAGGTCGGCCCGGGCACCGCCCTGGTCGCCGTCTCGGCGGTGCAGTCCTCCGACGGCGCCGTCGCCCCGGTGGAGGACCTCCTGGAGGCCTGCGCCCACCACGGGGCGCGGCTGATGCTGGACACCACCCAGGCGGGATGGCTGCCCCTCCCCCTGGAGCGGGTCGACTACACCGTGTGCAGCACCTACAAGTGGCTGCTGGGGCCGCGCGGCTCGGCCTTCCTCACCGCGACCGCGGAGGCGCTGGCCGGGCTCGGCCCCCTGGCCGCGAACTGGTACGCCGCCGCCGACCCGTGGAACTCCCTCTACGGAGGCCCCCTGGAGCTCGCCGGCGGGGCGCGGCGCCTGGACCTGGCCCCCGTGTGGTTCTCGTGGGTCGGGTTGGCGCCCGCCCTGGAGCTGGTCGAGGAGGTCGGCCTCGAGACGGTCCGCGAACACGACGCCGGACTCGGCGACCGGCTGCTCACGGCACTGGACCTCCCGCCGGCCGGGTCGGCGATCGTGTCCCTGGCCGTGTCCGAGGACCTGTCCCGGAAGGTCGCCGAGGCCGGGATCGCCGCGTCCACCCGCGCCGGACGGCTCAGGGTGTCCTTCCACCTGTACAACACCGAGGAGGAGGTGGACCGGCTCGTCAAGGTCCTGACCTCCTGAGACCCCGGGCTCCCGCTCCCCCGGCACCGGTCCCGCGCGTCCGCCCTCCCCGCGCCGCACGGGGCCGGTCGCGTACGGCGCCGGCGGCCCGCTCGGGGCCGCCGCCCGGCACTCCACCGCACCTGGGACCGTTGAGCCATCACAGGGAAGCGGGAGACGAGGAGAGAGTGGGCCGTGGAGCACAGCGATGTCGTCATCGTGGGAGCCGGGCTGTCGGGACTGGCCGCGGCGTGGCGGCTGAGGGCGGGCGGCGTCCGCTCGGTGGTGGTCCTGGAGGGCCGGGCCGCGCCGGGAGGGCGCGCGGCCGCGGTGTCCCCGCCGACGGACGGCCTGCCCCCGGCGAGCATGTACGCGCGGCGGTCGGACCGGGACCTGCTGGAGCTGGCGGCGGCCCTGGACGTCCCGGTCGACGAGCTGCCCGACGACCCCGGGCTGAGCGACCTGCGCATCGACGACGACGGCGGGACCGAGGCCAGCGACGAGCACATGCCCCTGGGCGCCTCCTGGTGGACCCTGCTCCGCAACGAGTGGATCCTGGGGCGCGTCGCCCGGCTCGCCGAGGGGGTCGACTTCGCCGAGCCCTGGCGCTCGGCCGACGCCGAGCACCTGGACGCCCTGACCGTCCGCGGGTGGCTGCGCTCGCACACCTCCGACCCGGACCTGCTCGAACTGGTCGAGGAGCAGCTGACCCTGGCCGCGGCCCTGCCCGCCGACCGCATGAGCATGCTGTGGCTGCTCGCCCACCTGGGGCCGGAGCCGGACAGGGGCGAACGGCCCCTGCGCCTGGACGCCGACCTCCTGGTGCGCAGGCTGGCCGCGCGGGCGGGCGACGCCGTCCGGCCCGGCCACCACGTCTCCCGCATCGAGCACGGCGACGGGAGGGTGCGGCTCTCGGGCGACTGGGGGTCGCTGTCGGCCGACCGCGTGGTCGTCGCGTGCCCGCCCTCCGACGCCGGCCGCCTGGAGGTGGCGCCCCCGCTCCCGGCGAGCCGCCGCCGGCTCCAGAGGCAGTGGCCGCAGGCCGAGGTCATCCGCACCGAGATCGTCTACTGGCGACCCTTCTGGCGCGGGTTCGGCCTGTCCGGGGAGATGCACTTCGACGAGGGCGTCCCCGCGTGGACCGTCGACGACAGCCCGCCCGGGGCCTCCCAGGGACGCCTGGTGGCCCACACCTACACGTTCGGCGAGGCCGATCCCCTGGGCGCCGACCAGAGCGTCGCCGACGACCCGGAACGCCACCGGGCCCTGCTGCTGGAGAACCTGAGCGGTGTGCTCGGCCCCTTGGCGGCGAATCCGGTCTCCCTCCGCCAGCCCCTGCCGGACGCCGACCCCTACAGCCGCGCCTACCAGTCCCCGATGCCTCCGGGGTTCCTGACCGAGTTCGGCCCCCTCCTGCGCGCTCCGGTGGGGCCGCTCCACTGGGCCGCGACGGAGACCGCGGTGTTCCCGTGCAACGGGACCCTCGACGGCGCCGTCAGGAGCGGGTACCGCGCGGCCGACGAGGTCCTGGACCCGACAGCCCGCGGAGCTTGAGGGTCCGGAGCCCGGGGAGGGGCGCGGGGCCGGAGACCCCCTCCCCGCGCGGGGAGGGGCCGCCGCTGCGGCCGGGGCGGGGCCACCGCGGCGCCCGCCCGTGGGGGCGCGGAGGTCCCTCAGCCCACGATGGGGCGCTCCTCGGGCAGCTCGTAGGCGCGCGCCCGGCGCCGCAGCGCCAGGGCCGACGCCAGGGCGATCGGGCCGATCCTGCCGACGAACATCAGGAAGACGAGCACCATCTGCCCCGGGACCGGGAGGTCCGCGGTGATGCCGGTCGACAGGCCGACCGTGGCGAAGGCCGACGTCGTCTCGAACAGGATCTCGTCCAGGGTGAAGGTGGTCATCGTCATCAGCGCGAGCGTGCCGGCGAGGACCAGGGACAGGGACAGCAGCACCACGGTGACCGCCTGGGAGGCGACGCCCTCGCCCAGGCGGCGGTGGCCGACGTGGACGGTGGGCTCTCCGCGCACGTTGGCCAGGACCACGAACAGCAGGACCGCGAACGTCGTCACCTTGATGCCGCCGGCGGTGCCCGCGCTGCCGCCGCCGACGAACATCAGGAGGTCGGTGACCAGCAGCGTCTGGGTGTTCATGGCACCGAAGTCCAGGCTGTTGAAGCCGGCCGTGCGCGGCATGACCGCCTGGAAGAACCCGGTGAGGAGCTTGCCGCGCAGGTCCAGCCCGCCCATCGTGGCCGGGTTGTCCCACTCCAGGGCCAGGAAGGCCGCGAAGCCCACCGCCAGCAGGCACCCCGTGACGGACAGGGTGATCCTGGCGTGGATCGTCCAGGTGTGCCGCTCACCCCTGCGTCGCGCGAACCGCCACAGTTCCACCCACACCGGGAACCCCAGACCTCCCGCGACGACCCCCACGGCGACGGGCACCGTGATCCACGGGTCGGTGGCGTACCCCATGAGGCTGTCGGCGAAGGGCGAGAAGCCGGCGTTGTTGAAGGACGAGACCGCGTGGAAGAGGCCCAGGTAGGCCGCGGAGCCGAGGGGGAGGTCGTACCCGATCCACCAGCGCAGCGTGAGGACCGCCATGACGGCCGCCTCGAAGACGAGGGTCACCGTGAGGATGCCGACGGCGATCCGGCGCACCTCCCCCAGGGTGAGGGTCTTGGTCTCCGAGCCTGTGCGCACGGCCATGCGCAGGCCCAGGTGGCGGCCCACCACGAGGGTGAGCACGGTCGCCAGGGCCATGATGCCGAAGCCGCCCACCTGGATGAGCGCCAGGATCACGCCCTCGCCCAGGAAGGACCAGTGGCCCCCCGTGTCGACCACCGCGAGGCCGGTCACGCTGGCCGCGGAGGTGGAGGTGAACAGGGCGGCGGCGAACGGCGTCCGTTCCCCGCTCTCGGTGGCGGCGGGGAGCGCCAGCAGACCCGCCCCGCAGAGCACGAGGAGCGCGAACGTCAGCACGGTGAGCTGCGGCGGGCTGATCCGCTGCGAGAGGTCCCGCAGCCGTCGTCCGGCGCGCACGCCGGTCCGGCCCCGACGCCGCGGCGGTCCAGGTCTTCGCCCGGGGCCCGGGTTCACGCCTCCCCGCCGTCGGAGCCGCCCTGCAGGAACCGGTATCCCATGCCGGGCTCGGTGATCAGGAAGCGCGGCGACTTCGGCTCCGGTTCGATCTTCTTGCGGATCTGGGAGACGTACAGGCGCAGGTAGCCGGTGTCGTGGACGTGGTCGGACCCCCAGATGTCGGAGAGGAGCGTCTGCCGCGTCACGAGCTTGCCCGAGTGGCGGACGAGGATCTCCAGGAGGCGCCACTCGGTGGGCGTCAGCCGGACGAGCTCCCCGCCGGAGGGGCCGGGCCGGGTCACCGTCCTGGCGGAGAGGTCGACGGTCAGGTCCCCCACCCGCACGACCGGGTCCGAGTCGCCGCCGACGCCCCGGCGGGTCAGGGCGCGGACGCGCGCCAGCAGCTCGTCGATGGCGAAGGGCTTGGTGATGTAGTCGTCCGCACCGGAGTCCAGGGCCCGGACCTTGTCCACGGAGTCGGTGCGCCCGGAGACGACGAGGATGGGCGCACTCGTCCACCCCCGGATGCCCTCGATGACCCCGACGCCGTCCAGGCGGGGCATGCCCAGGTCGATCAGGTACAGGTCCGGGCGCTGGTCGACGGCGGCCCTGAGGGCGTCGGCGCCGTTCGTGGCGACGACGATGTCGTAGCCGCGTGCGCGCAGGGTGACCCGCAGTGCCCGGAGGATCTGCGGGTCGTCGTCGGCGACGAGGATCTTCACCGGTCCGTCCTTCCAGAAGCCTGTCCGTCCGCGACGGGCAGGGAGATGACCATCGTCAGTCCTCCGCCGGGGGTGTCCTCGGCGGAGAGCCCGCCCCCCATCCCCTCCACGAAGCCCTTGGAGAGACTGAGCCCCAGGCCGAGCCCGGTGGTGTTGTCGGTGTCGCCCAGGCGCTGGAACGGCACGAACAGCTGCTCCCGCCGGTCGGGCGGGACGCCGCCCCCGTGGTCGATGACGCGGATCTGCACGGTGTCCCCGAACACGCTCGTGGCCACGCGCGCGCTGCGGTCGCCCGGCGAGAACCGGACGGCGTTGGCGAGGATGTTGACGATGGCCCGCTGCAGCAGGCCCGCGTCCGCGCGCACGCACGGCAGGTCGGGGTCCAGGTCCAGGTCGACGTCGGCGGGACCGAGGTCCAGTTCGTCCAGGGACGGCAGGATCACCTCGTCGACGTCGGTGGCGGCGAGCGAGACCACGAGGGCTCCGGCCTGGATACGGCTGACGTCGAGGAGGTCGGTCACCAGGCCGGTCAGCGTGGTCAGGCTCTCCTCCGCCGTGGCGAGCAGCTCGTCGCGGTCCGCGGGGGACCAGCTGACCTCGGACGAGCGCAGGCTGCTGACCGCGGTGGTCGCCGCCGTCAGCGGTCTGCGCAGGTCGTGGCTGACCGCCGACAGCAGGGCGCTGCGCACCTGGTCGTTCTCGGCGAGCGGGCCGACCTCGCTGGCCGTGTCGCTCAGGTCCTGGTGTTCGAGGGCCGCGTCGATCTGCGCGGCGATCACGCCGAGGAGCCGCCTCTCGGAGGCGCCAGGCTCGGCGCCGTGGAGTTCGAGGGAGGCGCGGTCGCCGACCCGCACGACGGCGGGCTCCTCCCCTCCCCGGGGCTGCCCGGACGCGCACAGGACGTCCTCCCCCGAGCGCAGTCGCACGGCGTCCAGCCCGAACGCCTCCCTGGTGCGGTCCACCAGCGCCTGGAGGGCGTCCTGGCCCCGCAGGACGCTGCCCGCGACCGTGGCGAGGAGTTCGGACTCCGCCCCGGCCCGGAGGGCGGAGCGCGACCGGCGCGCCGCCTGGTCGACGATGTAGCTGACGAGGGAGGCGTTGACGACGTAGAGGACCAGGGCGAGCAGGTGGACCGGCTCGTCGACCGTGATGGTCCGCACCGGTTCGATGAAGAAGTAGTCCAGTGTGACCGCCGACAGGACGGCGGTGTACAGCGCGGGCCAGATGCCCCCGACGAGCGCGACGACGATGACCAGCAGCTGGTAGGCCAGGACCTCGACGACGATGGACTCGGCGCCGCGCTGGCCGACGAGCAGCCAGGTCAGGACGGGGCCGCCGAGCACCGAGAGGGCGAAGCCCAGGAGGCGGCGCCTGGCGGTCAGCGCCCCGCCCGGCCGGGGGAGCGCGAAGCGTCCCCCGGCCGCCGCGTGGTTGACGATGTGGACGTCGATGCCGCCGGACTCGCGGATGACGGTGGCGCCGATGCCGGGGCCGGTCAGGGCGGTGGCGAGGCGCCCCCGGCGGCTGATGCCGATGACCAGCTGGGTGGCGTTCACCGCGCGGGCGAACCCGACGAGGGACTCGGGGATGCCGTCGCCGACCACCTGGTGGAAGGTGCCGCCGAGCTTCTCGGTCAGGGCCCGCTGCGCGGCGAGCGCCCCGGGACGGCCCTCGCGCAGCCCCTCCTGGCTGCTCACGTGCACGGCCAGGAGCTCGCCCCCGGAGGAGCGCGCGGCGATGCGCGCCCCCCTGCGGAGCAGGGTCTCCCCCTCGGGCCCGCCGGTCAGGGCGACGACGACGCGCTCCCGGGCCTCCCACGTGCTGTCGATGCGGTGCTCGGCCCGGTAGTCCTTCAGCGCGCTGTCCACCTCGTCCGCCAGCCACAGCAGCGCGAGCTCGCGCAGCGCGGTGAGGTTGCCCAGGCGGAAGTAGTTGGACAGGGCGGCGTCGATCCGCTCGGCGGGGTAGACGTTCCCCGCCGCCAGGCGGTCCCGGAGGGCCTGCGGCGCCAGGTCGACCAGTTCGATCTGGTCGGCGGCGCGCAGCACCTGATCCGGGACGGTCTCGCGCTGCGGGACGCCGGTGATCCGCTGGACGACGTCGTTGAGGGACTCGATGTGCTGGATGTTGACGGTCGTGATGACGTCGATCCCGGCCGCCAGCAGCGCCGACACGTCCTCCCAGCGCTTCTCGTGGCGCGCCCCCGGGGCGTTGGTGTGCGCGTACTCGTCGACCAGCGCCGTCCCCGGACGGCGCGCCAGGACGGCGTCCAGGTCCATCTCGGCCAGGCCGACGCCCCGGTGGGACACCGTCGTCCGGGGCACCGCCTCGACGCCCTCGGCCATCGCCGCCGTGCCGCAGCGGCCGTGCGTCTCGACGACGGCGACCACGACGTCCCCGCCCTCCTCGCGCAGGCGCCGCCCCTCCTCGAGCATGGTGTAGGTCTTGCCGACCCCGGGAGCGGCGCCCAGGAAGACCCTCAGCCGGCCTCTCCTCATCTGCCTTCCGCCCCCCACCCGTCGACGGCGAGGTTCAGCTTCAGGACGTTGACCCGCTCCTCGCCCAGGAACCCCAGGTCCCGGGGCTCGATACTACGCCGGACCAGGTCCTGGACGTCCGCTGCCGGCACCCCCCGCGCCTCCGCGACGCGCGGCGCCTGGAGCAGCGCGTACGCGGGGCTGATGTGCGGGTCCAGACCGGAACCCGAGGCGGTCAGGGCGTCCGCGGGGACGCTCCCGGGATCGACCCCCTCGAACTCCGCGACCGCCGCCCGCCGTTCCCCGACCGTGTCCACGAGGTCGGGGTTCTCCGGGCCGAGGTTGCTCCCGCCGGAGGCCCCGGCGTCGTGTCCGTCGCCGGCGGCGGAGGGCCGGGACTGGAACCACTCGGGGAGCGGTGCGCCGTCGGCGCCGGTGAAGGACTGCCCGATCAGGGACGAGCCGACGACCGTGCCGTCCTGCGCCCTGACGAGCGAGCCGTCGGCGCGTTCCGGCATGAGCACCCGGCCGACGCCGGTCACGGCCAGCGGATAGACCAGGCCCAGGACGACGGTGAGGACCAGGAACGCCCGGAGGGCGGTTCCGTGGTGGCGGATCAGGACGCGTGTGGAACCCATGGTGGATGTCTCCCTTGGGAGCCGTCAGAAACCGGGAAGAAGGCTGACGGCGAGGTCGATGAGTTTGATGCCGGCGAAGGGGGCCGCCACTCCGCCGAGCCCGTAGACGAGCAGGTTGCGGCTGAGGATCTGCGGCGCGCGCAGGGGCCGGTACCGGACACCGCGCAGCGCGAGCGGGATGAGGACCACGATGATCACGGCGTTGAAGACGATCGCCGACATGATCGCGGACGCGGGAGAGGCCAGGCCCATGACGTTCAGCGCGCCCAGGCCGGGGAAGACCCCGGCGAACATGGCCGGGATGACCGCGAAGTACTTGGCGATGTCGTTGGCGACGGAGAACGTGGTCAGCGCCCCCCGGGTGATGAGCAGCTGCTTGCCGATACGGACCACGTCGATGAGCTTGGTGGGGTCCGAGTCCAGGTCCACCATGTTCCCGGCCTCCTTGGCCGCCGAGGTGCCGGTGTTCATCGCCACGCCGACGTCGGCCTGGGCCAGCGCGGGGGCGTCGTTGGTGCCGTCCCCGGTCATCGCGACGAGCCCGCCCCCCTGCTGCTCCCTGCGGATGAGGGCGAGTTTCTGCTCCGGGGTGGCCTCGGCGAGGAAGTCGTCCACCCCGGCCTCGGCGGCGATCGCCTTCGCCGTCAGGGGGTTGTCCCCGGTGACCATCACGGTGCGGATGCCCATCTCACGGAGTTGCGCGAAGCGTTCGGCGATGCCCTCCTTGACCACGTCCTTGAGGTGGATCACGCCCAGTACGGCGGTGTGTCCCGAGGGCCTGCGCACCGCCACGACCAGCGGTGTGCCCCCGCTGTCGGAGATCCGTCCGACCCGGTCCTCCAGCTCCGTGCGGACGACGGGGCCCACGGGGCCCGTCTCCCGGACCCAGGCGAGCACCGCCGAGCCCGCGCCCTTGCGGATCAGGGTGCCGTCGGGCAGGTCGACACCGCTCATCCGGGTCTGGGCGGTGAAGGGGACGACCTCGCCGGGTGACGCGGCGTCCACCACCACCCCCTCGGCGCGGGCGAGTTCCACCACGGAGGTGCCCTCGGGGGTGGGGTCGGCCAGGGAGGCCAGCGCCGCGGAGCGGACCAGGTCCGGCTTCCGCACGCCCTCCAGGGGCACGAACTCGCTGGCCCGCCGGTTGCCGTGGGTGATGGTGCCGGTCTTGTCCAGCAGCAGGGTGGTCACGTCGCCGGCGGCCTCGACGGCGCGGCCGGACATGGCCAGCACGTTGTGCTGCACGAGGCGGTCCATGCCGGCGATGCCGATGGCGGACAGCAGGGCGCCGATGGTGGTGGGGATCAGGCACACGAGCAGCGCGACCAGGACGGGGACGCTGACCGGCGCCCCGGCGTAGGAGGCGATCGGGTGCAGGGTGAGGGCGACGACCACGAAGACGACCGACAGGCTCGCCAACAGGATGTTGAGCGCGATCTCGTTGGGGGTCTTCTGCCGCTCGGCGCCCTCGACCAGGGCGATCATCCTGTCGACGAAGGTCTCCCCCGGCCTGGACGTGATGCGGACGACGATCCGGTCCGAGAGCACGCGGGTGCCGCCGGTGACGGCGCTGCGGTCGCCGCCGGACTCGCGCACCACGGGCGCGGACTCCCCGGTGATCGCCGACTCGTCCACCGAGGCGATGCCCCAGACGATGTCGCCGTCGCCGGGGACCGGTTCTCCCGCCGAGACGGCCACGACGTCCCCGGGGCTGAGATCGGCCGAGGAAACGGGGCGTGTCCCGGTGTCCTCCGCGGAGGGGTCGGCCTCCGGGTCGTAGCCGACCACCAGGTTCGCCGCGGTACTGGTCCGGGTCCTGCGCAGGCTGTCGGCCTGGGCCCTGCCCCTGCCCTCGGCCACGGACTCGGCCAGGTTGGCGAAGACCACGGTCAGCCAGAGGCAGCCGGCGATCGCCCAGGTGAAGCCCGCCGGGATCGGCGAGCCCCCGGACGCCTCGGGGCCTCCGAGGAACGGTTCGGCGACCGCCATGGCCGTGGTGAGCGCGGCCCCGACCTCGACGACGAACATGACGGGGTTGCGGTACATGATCCGCGGGTCGAGCTTGCGCAGCGCCCCGGGGAGCGCGGCGGCGATCTGGGCCGGTCCGAACGCCCTGCGGCGGTCTCCGGTCGCGGGGTCGGCGCTCGGCGGCGCCTCGGCGACGGGTGTGCGGGTTGTCGTGGTCATGGTCGGTTACAGTCCTTCCGCCAGGGGGCCCAGCGCGAGCACGGGGAAGTAGGTCAGGGCGGTCACCACGACGGTGACGCCGATCAGCAGGCCGACGAACTGCGGTCTGTGGGTGGGCAGGGTGCCGCCGGTCGCGGGCGCCTTGTCCTGGGCCGCGAGTGCGCCGGCCAGGGCGAGGACGAACACGATCGGGACGAACCGTCCCAGCAGCATGGCGATGCCCAGCGCGGTGTTGAACCAGGGCGTGTCCGCGGTCAGCCCGGCGAAGGCCGAGCCGTTGTTGTTGGACGCCGACGTGAACGCGTACAGCACCTCGGACAGGCCGTGGAGGCCGGGGTTGAGGATCGACGTCGCCTCCACGCCGGCGCGGACGGCGGGCACGGCGAAGCTGAGCGCCGTCCCCGCGAGGACCAGGGTCGGGGAGACGAGGATGTACAGGCTGGCGAGCTTGATCTCGCGCGGACCGATTTTCTTGCCGAGGTACTCCGGGGTGCGGCCGACCAGGAGGCCCCCGACGAAGACGGCCAGGAGGGCGAGCACCAGCATCCCGTAGAGGCCGGAGCCGACACCGCCGGGCGCGACCTCGCCGAGCATCATGTTGACCATCGGCACCATGCCGCCGAGGGCGGTGTAGGAGTCGAACATCGAGTTGACCGCGCCGGTCGAGGTCAGGGTGCTCGCCGAGCCGAACAGGGCGGAGGCGATGACGCCGAACCGCTGCTCCTTGCCCTCCAGCGCCGCTCCGGCGGCCTCGGGCGCCGCTCCGGCGCCGTTCAGCTCCAGGGCGGTGAGGGCGGTGAGGGAGACCACGAAGATCGCCGCCATGGCGGCGAGGACGGCGTAGCCCTGCCGGTGGTCGCCGACCATCCGGCCGAAGGTGCGCGGCAGCGAGAACGGGATCGCCAGCATGAGGACGATCTCGAACAGGTTGGTCCACGGCGAGGGGTTCTCGAACGGGTGCGCGGAGTTCGCGTTGAAGTAGCCGCCGCCGTTCGTGCCCAGGAGCTTGACCGCCTCCTGGGAGGCCGCCGTCCCGCCGGGGATCGTCTGCGTCGCGCCGGCGAGGGTCCGGACCTCGGTGGGGCCGCCGAGGTTCTGGACGACACCGCCCGCGATCAGGACCACGGCCGCGACCAGGGAGATCGGCAGGAGGATGCGCAGCGTTCCACGGGTGAGGTCGACCCAGAAGTTGCCGATCGTGCCCGACCGGCGGCGCGCCAGTCCGCGGACCAGGGCGACGGCGACCGCGAGGCCCGCGGCGGCCGAGACGAAGTTCTGGACGGCCAGCCCGCCGAACTGCACGAGGTGGCCCACGGTCGCTTCCGGCGAGTACGACTGCCAGTTGGTGTTCGTCACGAACGACGCCGCGGTGCTGAACGCGAGCCCCTCGGAGACGGGCGGCAGCCCGAGGGAGAGGGGCAGGAACGCCTGGAGCCGCTGGAGCAGGTACAGGAACAGCAGGCCGACCGCGGAGAAGGCGAGCACCCCGCGCAGGTACGCCTGCCACGACTGCCCGGACGCCGGGTCCACTCCGATGAGCCGGTAGAAGCCCCGCTCGACCGCGAGGTCGCGGGGGGAGGTGAAGACGCGCGCCATGTACTCGCCGAGGGGCCGGTACAGCAGGGCGAGGACCAGCGCGACGGCGGCGGCGGGGAGGACCGCGAGGAGGACGGCCATCAGAACCGCTCCGGTTTGACGAGGGCGTACACGAGGTAGGCGACCGCGGCCGCCGCGAGCGCGGCCGCGAGGAGGTCGAAGGCGATCACAGCTTCGCGACCCCCCTGCCGATCACGCCGACCAGCGCGAAAGCGGCGAGCGCGGTGAGCACGTAGACGACGTCGAGCACGGGGTGACTCCCTGGGGTGAAGGGTGTGCCCCTCTGTCCGGGGCACGGGCCTCGAAGGCCTGAAACCCATACAAAACCCCTGGAACTGCGCCGATGCCGTTCCTAACGGCTTCCATGCGGAACCGGTGGTGAATCCTCACGGCATCCATGCGGCCCGTCGCCGTGCGGGACGCGGGGCCGGCCCCCGCACGGCGCCCTCCCCTGCGGAGCCGTGGCCCGGACTCCCCGGAACACGGAACGGGGGCGCGGTCTCGACCGCGCCCCCGTTCACCCCGTCCGGATCCGCTCCGGCGCCCCCGTCACTGCTGACGGGCGTCCACCAGGTCGGGTTTCTTCCAGTCCGGGTCCGAGAAGTACTTCTTGGTCTCCGCGACGATGACCCCGCTGAGCACCAGCAGGCCGATGAGGTTGGGGACCGCCATCAGGCCGTTGGCCGCGTCGCTGAACGCCCAGGCGATGCTGAGGTCGGTCGTGGCGCCGACGTACACGACGAGGACGAACACGATGCGGAACGGGATGACCGCCTTGCGGCCGACCAGGTAGTCCAGGCAGCGCTCGCCGTAGTAGGACCAGCCGACCAGCGTGGTGAAGGCGAAGAACATCAGGCTGATCGCCACGATGGCGCCGCCGACCGGGGCCAGCCCCGGCGAGATGGAGCCCAGGGCCTCGCTCATGGCCCAGTTGGTCATCAGGGCGCCGTCGCCCGTGTCCGCCTCGGCGTGCCAGGCGCCGGTGACGATGATGACCAGGCCCGTCATCGTCACGACGATGATGGTGTCGATGAAGGTCTGGGTCATGGAGACCATCGCCTGGCGGACCGGGTGCGCGGTCTTGGCCGCGGCGGCGGCGATGCCGCCGGTGCCCAGGCCCGACTCGTTCGAGAACATGCCGCGCGCCATGCCCTGCTGCATCGCGAGGATGAACGCCGAGCCCAGGAACCCTCCGACCGCGGAGGTGCCGGTGAAGGCGTCGGTGAAGATCAGGGCGATGGCCGCCGGGATCTCGGTGACGTAGACGGCCAGGACCACGAGGGCGGCCAGGACGTAGGCGATGATCATGAACGGCACGACGCCGGCGGCGAAGCGGCCGATGCTCTTGATGCCGCCGAGGATGACCGCGGCGACCAGCACGACCATGACGATCCCGGAGAGCCAGGTCGGCACGCCGAAGGTCGAGTCGAGCTGGCCCGCGACGGCGTTGGCCTGCGTCATGTTGCCGATGCCGAAGGAGGCCACGGCGCCGAAGAGCGCGAACAGGGTGCCGAGCACCAGGCCGAGTCTCGCCCCTCCGCTGCCGGGGCCGAACTTCTCGGCGAACCCGTGGCGCAGGTAGAACATCGGGCCGCCGCTCATCTCGCCCTTGGAGTCGGGGCGGCGGTACTTCACGCCGAGCAGGGCCTCGCTGTACTTGGTGGCCATGCCCAGGACGCCGGTGACCCACATCCAGAAGAGGGCTCCGGGGCCTCCGACGCCGATCGCCAGGGCCACGCCCGCGATGTTGCCGACGCCGACGGTGGCCGCGAGGGCGGTGCTGAGCGCCTGGTAGTGGGAGATGTCGCCCTTGGCCTGGCCGCCCTCGGTGCGGCGGATCAGCGCCAGCCACAGCGCGTGCCCGAGCACGCGGAACTGGAGCCCGCCCAGCCTGATGGTGAGGTAGACGCCCACGATCAGGAGCAGGGGTATCAGGAAGAACGGTCCCCACACGAAGGAAACGACGGCGTCCAGGATCGCCTGGATCGTATCGGTCATCAGAGTGTGTCTCCCTGTCGTCGATGGGTGGGCGCCCCCGGCGGGCCGGAGGCGGGTCCGAAGGCGTGCACGGAAGCGTTACAGGTGACGGTTACATCCGTGTCACGTGTTCCTGCCGCTACGGTCTCTGCTCACGCGCCGCGCCGCCCGCACCGCGCTCCCCGGCCGTCCGGAGGGCCGGTCGGCGCCGCCGCGGCGACCAGTATCCCGCTCCGGGGGCGCGGACACGCGCCCACGCGCGGCGGGTCCCGGGACGGTCCGCCGGGGCGGGCCGTGGAGCCCCGGGGCGGGGCACGCCGTGTCCCGTGCCCGTCGGAGCGGCGGGAGGGGGCCTACGGGCCGGTCCGCTGCCCGTGGCGGGAGCGGACCGGCCCGCGGCGGGCGACGGTCAGAAGATGCGGCCGCAGAACGGGGCGTCCGCCCGGTGCAGGGCCGCGTCCAGGCCGGCCACGGCGCCGGGGGTGTGCTCGGTGAGCAGGCCCGCGCGCAGGTACCCCTCCAGGGAGGTCTGCCCCAGGTAGGCGGCGCCCAGGTGCGACACGTCCAGGGAGACGTCCGGGGCGTCCTGCACGGCCTCCACCCGGGCTCCCCCGCGGTCGGCGCCGATCCTCCACCGCCCGGCGTTCCACGGCGCGTGGCGGTCGGCGACCTCCACCACCGCCTCCACCGGTGCCGCGTAGGAGCGCTCGGCGAGCGCCCCCGGCACGTCCACCAGCCGCATCCACAGGGACGTGTAGAGCGTGGGGACGACGCGGTCCCTGTCCACGACCAGGTGGCGCAGGGGGTTGTCCTCCGCCAGGAAGCCGAACCTGACCCTGCTCGTCAGGTCGCGGTTGAACAGGTGCTCGAACAGGGCCGTCCAGGCGGCGGGGGCGGTCGCCAGGACCTCCTCGACGTGCACCTCGCCACGGGCCCCGTCCCCCGACCACTTGTTCAGGGTGCGGTAGAGGGCGTATCCCAGGGGGCCGTCCGGTCCGCTCACGACGGCGGCCAGCCTCGGGCTCTTCCCGTCACGGGAGTCGGGCTTGTCCCGCAAGAACCTGTCCCACCAGTGGCTCCCGCGCTGGAACTGGCCGACCTGGGCCGCCGCCACCTCGCGGTGCACGAGCGCGAGGTCGTCGCGGACCCGGACGGGGTCGGCGAGCCGGACCCGCAGGGCGGGGTCCCGGGGCGCCTCCGGGCGCAGCACGCCGTACTGGCGCTGGACGGCCGTCTCCATCTCGGTCGCGGCCGGGCCGTAGCCGAAGCGGCCGTAGATGGCCCCCTCCGAGGCCCACAGGGCCGCGTACCTGCCGCCGGAGGCGCGGATGTCGGCCAGCTGCCGGCGCATCAGCGCGCTGAGCACGCCCCTGCGCCGGTACGTGGGCCACACGCCCACGGCGGTGACCCCCGCGACCGCGCGGGGCCCGCCGGGCAGGGCCATCTCGAAGGGGAAGTGGTTGGTGGCGCCCACGACCTCCTCCGCGTCCCCCTCCCCGTCGACCGCGACGAGGACGCGGTCGTAGCCGACGGCGTCGTGCAGGGGGAAGGCGCGCTCCGCCATCGTGTCCGGGTCGTCGCCCGCGAGGAGGGCCTCGCCCACGACCCTGAGCACCTCGGGGAACTCGTCCCGGTCGGAGCCGCGCACGGTCCACGCGGGTCTCTCGGTCTCGGGGTTCTTCGTCATGCCGTTGCTACCGTTCTTCGTGTCTTCGCGGTCGGTCAGAAGTCCGTGGTGCACAGGGGTGCGCGGGGCACGTGCAGCGCGGTGTCCAGGCGGGCGGCCGCCCCCGGCGCGTGCTCGACGGCCAGGCCCGCGTCCACGAAGGCGGTCAGGGAACCGCCCCCCAGGTACACGGCGCCCAGGTGGGACACGTCCAGGGTCAGGTCGGGGGCCGCGTCGGCCGCGTCGGCGCGGGCTTCCCCGCCGCCGGCCCTGAGCCGCCAGCGCCCGGCGTTCCAGGGGGCGAACCGGTCGGTGACCTCCAGGACGGTGTCCAGGGGCGTGGCGTAGGAGCGTTCGGCCAGGGCGCCGGGGAGGTCCACCAGGCGTACCCACAGGGAGTCGAACTCCCGGCGCGCCAGTCGGCGCGGGTCGGCCAGCAGCACGGTGAGGATGTCGTCCTCGGCGAGGTTGTCCAGGTGCGCCGAGGAGACCAGGTCCCTGGAGAACAGGTGGTCGTACAGGGCGACCCCGGCCCGGGCCGTGGCCGCGACGGCCTCCCGGACCCGGACCTCCCCCGTGGGGAGGCGGTCCTCCCACTTGTGCAGGACGCGGTAGAGGGCGTAGCCCTCGGCCCCGTCGGGGCCGCGCACGACGGCGGCGCGCAGCGGCCCGGCGCCCCGGCGGTCCCGCTCCTCGTCGTGCAGGAGCCATCCCCACCAGCCGGGCTTCCGGAGGATGTGGCCGTTGCGGGCGGAGGCCGTCCGGCGGTGCAGCTCCTCGATCTCGCCGCGGACGGGCCCGGGTTCGGTGAGGTCGACGGTGAGGGCCGGGTCGCGCGGGGCCCCGGGCCGCAGCGCGGCGTGGGCGAGCTGGACGGAGGCCTCGAACTGCCGGACGGCCGGGCCGTAGCCGAAGCGGCCGTAGATCGTGCCCTCCGAGGACCAGAGGACCGCGAGCTTCTCGCCGCGCTCGCGGACGTCGGCCAGCTGGCGCCGCATCAGCGCGCTGAGCACGCCCCTGCGCCGGTACGTGGGCCACACGCCCACGGCGGTGACCCCCGCGACCGCGCGGGGCCCTCCGGGCACGGTGAGGGTGAGCGAGTACGCCATGGTGGTGCCGACGATCCGCTCACCGTCCAGGGCGACCAGGGCGCGGTCGTACTCCGCGCTGGGGAAGTCCCGCTCCTCGCGGAGGAGCCTCTCCACCGGCAGGCCGATGGCCTCCGAGAAGACCGCCGCGAACTCGGGGTACTCCTGCTCCGTGCTTGTGCGCACGGCCCATCCCAGGTCGTCGTTGCGAGGGGGAACGGGGTGGTGAGCGCCTGCCATGGGCCGACCCTCTCAGTCGCGCCCGGCGCGGCGCCAGTGGTTTTCCGCGTGTCGGCGCGATCGTCCCCGGCGACCGGCCCCGGTCGCCGGGGGCGGGTGCACCCCGCCGACCCGGCCCGACCGCTCCCCCGCGTTCCGCGCCCCTGCGGGGCCGCGGGACGGAGGCGGCCGTCGCGGCGCCGGAGGTCGCGCGCGGCCTCCGTCCCGCGGCCGTCGTCCACAGGCGCGGGACCGAGGAGTAACCCGCCGCCCCAGGGGGCACTCCTACCGTGTGAAACGTACGACCCCTCCCCTCAGGACCCCGTCCGACCACCCGCCCCGCGACGGTCGGCGCAGACTCGTGGTGGGGGTGGACGCGGGCGGCACCGCCACCCGCGCACTGGTCGCCACCCTGTCCGGCGAGCGCCTGGGCCGGGCCCGGTCCGGGGGAGCCAACCCCAACGCGCACGGCGCCGACACGGCCGCCGAACGGCTCGCCGAGGCGGTCGCGGGGGCCCTGGACCAGGCCGGGCGGGGGGCTCGCGACGCGGTGGCCGCGGTGGTGGTGGGCCTGGCCGGAGTCTCCGCGCTCCGCGACCCGGGCGTGCGCGCGCGGATGGAGCGCGCCCTGCACGAGGCCGGGCCGGCCGTCGGCCGGGGTGTCTTCACCGGGGACGACGAGGTGGCCTTCGCCGCCGGGACCCCGTCCGCGCACGGCACGGTGCTGATCGCCGGGACCGGGGCGATCGCCACCCGGATCGACAACCGCCGGCGGACCCGGTCCGCGGACGGCATGGGGTGGCTGATCGGCGACGACGGCTCGGCGTTCTGGATCGGGCACCACGCGGCCAAGGAGACGGCGCGGCAGCTGTCCCGGGGCGGCGACCTCAGCCCGCTGGCCCGGGCGGTGGCCAAACGCGTCATCCCCGGCCAGAGGCCGGTGGACGGGGAGTCCCACATACCCCAGGAGCACGCCAGGAACTTCGCCCGGACCCTGACCGCGGCGCCCCCGATCGCACTCGCCGCACTCGCGCCGCTGGTCAGCGAGGCGTACGCGCTGGGCGACCCTGCGGCCGAGGTGATCGTGGACGCCGCCGCCGGACACCTGGCGCACTCGGTGCACCAGGTGCGCAACCCCGGCGAGTGCCTGCCCGTGGTGCTGGCGGGCGGCGTGCTCGCACATTCGGAACCGGTGCGGTCGGCGCTCACCCGCAAGCTGACGATGGGCACCGCCGGGTCGGAGGTCGTCGCGGCCGGGTGCACGGAGGGCGGAGCGGCCTGGTTGGCCGCCCTGCGGGCCGGTGCGGCGGACGGGGACCGCGAGCTGCACGGGGCGTTCACCCGGCCCGCCCCGGACGGGGGCGCCGACCGCGGCAGGGACCGCACCGACGCGGCGTAGGGGCCGGCCCTCGGGCCCGCGCGGGCGGCGCCGGAGGACGCGTGACGGGGCGTTCACGCTTCCCCGGCCCCCGCGCGGGAACGTCCGTGAGACTCCGGCCCGGCCCCGGACCGGCCCTGTGGTTCGCGGCGGTTTGCCCTGTTGGCGCAGGGTGCCCTACCGTGTGAGGTGGTTAGGCTTACCTAACCCACGACGCGAGAACGGGGACACCATGGCAGAGCGGCGGGAACGTCCGAAGAGGACCGTCCACACGGGACGGGTGGAGTCGGTCGAGCAGCTGACGCCGCACATGGTCCGGGTCGTGTTCGGCGGTGACGGACTCTCCTCGTTCGCGACCGGGGGCCACACCGACAGCTACGTCAAGCTCCTGTTCCCGCCGCCCGCCCCGGGCGACCCGGAACCCCTCGACGTGGACCGGATCCGCGCCGAGCGCCCCCGCGAGGAGTGGCCGGTCACCCGCACCTACACCGTGCGCGCCTGGGACCCCGACTCCCGCCGGCTGACCATCGACTTCGTCCACCACGGCAGCTCCGGCCTGGCCGGTGCCTGGGCGGCGGGCGCCTCGCACGGCGACCGGCTGTGCATGCTGGGGCCGGGCGGCGGCTACTCCCCCGACCCCGGCGCCGACTGGCACCTGCTGGCCGGGGACGAGAGCGCCCTTCCCGCCATCGCCGCCTCCGTGGAGCGGCTTCCGGTCGGCCGCACCGCGCACGTGTTCGTCGAGGTCCAGGGGCCCGAGGAGGAGCACAAGCTCGACGCCCACGACGACGTCCACGTGCACTGGCTGCACCGCGGAGACCGGCCCGTCGGGTCCCTCCTGGTCCCGGCCGTGCGCGCGCTCGACCTCCCCGAGGGCGCCGTGCACGCGTTCGTGCACGGTGAGGCGGGCTTCGTCCGCGACCTGCGCCGCCTCCTGCGCGTCGAGTACGGGCTGGCCAAGGAGAGCCTGTCCATCTCCGGTTACTGGCGCCTGGGCCGCGACGAGGACGGCTGGCAGGCCTCCAAGGCCGAGTGGAACCGCAGCGTGGAGGCCGAGGAGGAGGCCACCCTGGCCTCCTCCGGCTGACGCCGCGGTCCCGGTCCGGCCGCTACGCCTCCAGCTTCTCCAGCGCGATCAGGTAGGCCTCGTTGAAGGTCGGGAACTGGGGGACGGAGTCGAGCAGGGTCGCCACCGGGATCCCGGCCCGGATCGCCAGCGCGGCGGTGTGGATCCACTCCGACGCCATCGGCCCGAACGCCCACGCGCCGACCAGGACCCCGCGCCCGCGGTCGGCGACCAGCCCGAGCGTGCCGCGCGGGTCGGTCCCGTAGGTCCAGGGCCGGGCCAGGGTCTCGGGCAGGTCGGCCTCGGCGGTGACCGCGTCGATCCCGCGCTCCACCGCCTGCCGGGCGGTGAGCCCCACCGCCGCGATCTCGGGCTCGGAGAAGATCACGCGGGGGACCGCCGTGTAGTCGGCGGTGCGCTCCGTGCCCAGGATGTTGTCGGCGACGACGCGCCCCTGGTACTTGGCCACATGGGTGAACATCGACACCCCGGTCGCGTCGCCGATGCCCCACAGGCCCGGCTCCGCCCGGCAGCGCTCGTCCACCGGCAGGCCGCTCCGGTCCGTCCGCACGCCGGCCTCCTCCAGCCCGAGGCCGTCGGTCCGGGGCCGGCGCCCGGTGGCGAGCACCACCACGTCGGCGCGGACGCGCTCACCGTTGTCGAGGGTGGCGAGCACGCCGTCGCCGTCCCTGGACACCGAGGCGACCTGGGTCCCCAGGTGCACGGAGATGCCGTCGCGGGCGAACTGGTCGCCGATCAGCTCGCACAGCCGCGGTTCCTCGCGGTCCACCAGGCGGGGCCCGCGCTGGACGACCGTCACCGCGGCGCCCATCCGGGACAGGAACTGCCCCAGTTCGACGCCGACGGCGCTGCCGCCGACCACGAGGGCGCTGCGGGGGATCTCCGTGAGGGTGGTGGCCTCCCGGTTGGTCCACACCATGGACTCGTCCAGGGCGTCGAGGCCGTCGATCGGCGGGCGCACGGCCGAGGATCCGGTGGCGACGACCACGTGGTCGGCCGTGAGCTCGGTGTCCCCCACCGCCACGCGCCACGGGGCGCGGCCGATCACGCGCCCCTCCCCCTTGAACACCAGCGCGCCCTGGTCCCGGTACCCCTGGACCTGCTTGGAGTCGTCGAGGTGGCGGATCATCTGGTCGCGGTACTCGCGCAGCCGGGGCCAGTCGAGGTCCGGCCGGGAGACGCCCGCCGCGCCGGCGGCCTCCGCGCGCACCTCCGGGGGTCGCAGCAGCACCTTGGTGGGGATGCAGGCGTAGTAGCCGCACTCGCCGCCGACGAGTTCGCGCTCGATGACGGCGACCCGCCTGCCCGCCTCGAGCAGACGGCTCGCGACCGTCTCGCCGCCCGGTCCCATGCCGATGATGATCGCGTCCAGGTGTTCCATGTGCCTCGTTCCGCCCGCAGCCCGGTGGGTCAACCACGATGGTGGCCCCTGCCCGGGGTGCGGGGAAGGTCCGACACGCGGCTATTCCACGGGTTCGCGCCTCCGGAACCGCGCGGGAGGCGCGGAAGCGGCCCGCACGCGTACGGCGGACGGCCGCGGACGCGCACGGGGAGCGCGGTCCGGCGGAGCGCCCGCGTGCGGCGCGTCACCCCCCGAACGGGCCGTGCGCGGGCCGGGGCGTGATGGAATTGCAGGTCGTCACCCGGTCCGATCCGGAAGGAACCGCCTCCCCGGCGCATCCCCATGTCCACGCAGAACCTCCTCCTCGTCCTCGACCTCGTCGGCATCCTGGCGTTCGCCGTCGACGGGGCCCTGACGGCCATCCGCACCGCCCGGGTGGACATCGTCGGTGTGCTGTCCCTCGGCCTGGTCACCGCCATCGGCGGCGGCGTCATCCGCGACGTCCTGCTGGGGGTGACCCCGGCGACCTTCCAGGACTGGCGCTACATCACGACCGCGCTCGCCGGCGGCACGCTGGCCTTCTTCCTCAGCCGCCAGCTGACGCACCTGTCCAGGCCGATCCTGCTGTTCGACGCGGCCGGCCTGAGCCTGTTCGCGGTGATCGGCGCGACCAAGGCGCAGGAGATGGGGTTCGGTCCGCTCCAGGCGGTCCTGCTGGGCGCGATCACCGGGGTCGGCGGCGGCACCGTCCGCGACGTACTGCTCAACCGCGTGCCGACGGTGCTCAGCGCCAACTCGCACCTGTACGCCATCCCGGCGATGCTCGGCGCCGCGTTCGTCGTGCTCGCGAACGTGGCCGGGTTCGGCACGGGACTGGTCGCGGTCGTCGGCGCCCTGGTCTGCTTCACCGTGCGGATCCTCGCGCTGCGGTACCGGTGGAACGCCCCCCTGCCGCCCGGGGCGCCGCCGCTGTGACCCCCGCCCCGGCACCGGGCTCCGGCCGCCCCGCACGTCCGCGGACGGGGCGGGCCCCGGCATCCGTGTGCGCGGAGGAGTGCCCGGGGAGCGGGGCGGGACCCGCACGCACGGATGACCCCGGACCTCTCCCGGCCGGCTGCACTCGTCGTGCAGGACCCCGCACGCACGCGTGCGCGCCGACGGCCGTCCCCGGCTCAGGGGAGTTCCGGTGTCGCCCCCAGGGCACGGTCCGCCACCTCGCGCAGCATCGTGACCATGGCGTGGACGGGCCCGGTCGGCCGCCGCCGGTGGACGGCGTAGATCTCCCTGGCCAGGCGGGCGTCGCGCAGGGGGCGGCTCACCCGGAGCCCCGGGCGCGCGGCGCCCAGGATGCTGCTCGGCACGAGCGCCACACCGACCCCGGCCTCGATGAGCGCGAGGGCGACCTCGTAGTCGCGGGTCTCGTAGGCCACGGTCAGGCGGACCCCGGCCGCGGCCGCCGCGGTGTCCAGGCTGACGCGGTTGTGGATCCCGGGCGCCCCGCAGATCCACTCCTCGTCGGCCAGGTCCGCCAGCCCCAGGTCGTGGTCGCCGAGGGGGTGCCCGGTGGGGGCGACCGCGAGCAGCGGGTCGACGAGGACGCGTTCGCGGTGCAGGCCGCCGGCCCGCGGCAGGGGCACGCCCGGGTAGCGGTGCGTGACGAGCAGGTCCAGCTCGCCGGAGGCGACCAGGCCGTACCCTCCGGGCGGCTCGATGTCGGACAGGGACAGCCGCACGTGCGGGTGCTCGCGGCCGAAGGCGGCGAGGGTGGCGGGCAGCAGGACTTTGCCAGCGCTGGCGAAGGCCCCCAGGGACAGGCGGTCGGGGACCACCCCCGCGAACGCGCGGACGGCGGTCTCGGCGTCGCGCAGCTCGCCCAGGACGCGTTCCCCGTGGGCGAGCAGCACCCGCCCCGCCTCGGTGAGGGTGGCCCCCGTGCGTCCGCGCTCGACCAGTGCGCAGCCGACCTCGCGCTCCAGCTTGGTGAGCTGCTGGGAGAGGGCGGGCGGGGTGAACGACAGGCGCTCGGCCGCGGCGGCGATGGATCCCGCGTGCGCGATCTCCACAAGCACGCGCAGCCGGTTGGCGTCCAGCACGGCGACCCTCCCCCAAACAACATCCGGCACAAAGTTCTGCTTACTGATCTTTAGCAGACCCAACTTTAAGTTAATCGTCAGTAGCGGCAGAGTGGAGCCATGAGCCCCACGACCGCGCACGCCGCGCGCACGCCCACGGCCACCGACGTCCGCGCGGCGGCGGAGCGCATCGCGCCCTACGCCCGACGGACCCCCGTGCTGCACACCGAGGTGGACGGCCGTCCGCTGTCCCTGAAGCTGGAGCACCTCCAGCTCACGGGCGCCTTCAAGCTGCGCGGGGCCCTCAACGCGCTGCTCGGCGGGGAGCCGGCCGAGCGCGTCATCACCGCCTCCGGCGGCAACCACGGGCTGGGCGTGGCGACCGCCGCACGGCTGCTGGGCGTGCACGCCACGGTGTACGTGCCCGAGACCGTCCCCGAGGCCAAGGCGGCGCCGCTGGCCGCCACCGGGGCCGAGATCGTCCGGCTGGGCGAGCACTACGCCGTGGCCGCCGAGGCCGCCAGGGCCCGCGCGGAGGCGGAGGGCGTGCGCTACCTCCACGCCTTCGACGACGCCCTGGTCGTCGCGGGCCAGGGCACGATCGGTCTGGAGATCGCCACGGACGCGCCCGAGTGCGACACGATCGCGGTCGCGGTCGGCGGAGGCGGGCTCGCCGCCGGCGTGCGTCTGGGAGCGGGCGGACGCCAGGTCGTGGGCGTGGAGCCCGAGGGCTGCCAGAGCCTGCACGCCGCACTGGCGGCGGGCCGGCCGGTGCAGACCCCGGTGGACTCGGTGGCCGCCTCCGCCCTGGGCGCGTCCGTCCTCGGCCGCGTGCCGTTCGAGGTGCTGCGCGCCCACCCGGTGACCCCGGCGCTTGTGGACGACGCCGAGATCGTCGAGGCGCAGGACCGCCTGTGGCAGGAGTTCCGGATCGCCACCGAACCGGCGGCGGCGGTGCCCTTCGCCGCCTGGCTCGCCGGACGGGTCCCCGGGGAGCGCCCCTGCCTGGTCGTGTGCGGCGCCAACGCGGACTGGAGGCGCGTCGGCTGACGGGCCGGGGCAGCGGAGCCGCTCCGTCCCCGGGCTCCGCCTCGCGAAGCGGTGACCTGGGGCACCCGGGTGACCCGGTGCCGATGTTACCGACCGGTCGCCCTTACATTGGATCCGGCATCCGACCAATCTCGTGAGGGAGACCACGTGCTCTATGGTGCGTTCAGGCAGTCTGCGTCGGTACTCGCGCGCACCCTGTGCCGCCCGACCATCCTGGGCCGTGAGAACGTCCCCGCCACCGGCGCGGTCCTGCTCGCCAGCAACCACCTGTCGTTCGTGGACAGCATCATCATCCCGCTGTCGGTCACGCAGCGCCCGGTGCGCTTCCTCGCCAAGTCGGACTACTTCGAGGGCTCCGGCGTCAAGGGCCGCCTGACCAAGGCCGTGTTCTCCTCGCTGGGCGCCATGCCGGTGAAGCGCTCCGACGCCCGCGGCGCCATGATGTCGCTGGAGCTGATGCTGGACCGCCTGCGCGAGGGCGAGGCGTGCGTGATCTACCCCGAGGGGTCCCGCTCGCGCGACGGGCGCCTCTACCGTGGCCGGACCGGTGTGGGGCACCTGGCGATGGAGTCCAAGGCCCCCGTCGTACCGGTGGCGCTGTCGGGCACCCAGGACGTGCAGCCGGTGGGGGCGTCCATGCCGCGTCCGCGCCCCTTCACCATCCGCTTCGGCGAACCCCTGGACTTCTCCTCCGGCTACGACCACCTCGCTCCGGGCAAGGCCCGCAGGGTGATCGCCGACCAGGTCATGGACGCCATCCAGGCGATGTCCGGCCAGGAGCGCGCCGAGAGGTACAACTCCTACAGCGGCGGCTAGCAGGTCCCGGCGCCTCCCTCTCCCTTCCCGTGTGCGCACGGCCCCGCCCTTCCGGCGGAGCCGTGCGCACACGGGTTTTCCGTGGGTGGACGACGACTCCGTGTGCGTGTCGGAACACGGGCTCCCGGGGCCCGGCTCCCCGGCGATCGGAGCGGCCGGGGCGTTTCCCGGGACCGAGGCCCTGGCCGTTCCCGGATTTCCCGAAGTTTTTTTCTGGAATCGCACACCGCGCGTCCCGGAATGTGGTCACCTAGGGTCATGGAGGCCGACGGCGCGTCTGCGGGCCGTACCGGTTCTCCTCCCCGGGCGAGGGCCGGGGACCGCTGACCCTCTCCCCAGTTCGGCCCCCGGCGCCCCCTCCGGGGGCCGACTCCCAGCCGCCTACCTCCTGCGGGCGGGGTACCGGGCGGGTTCCCCGCCCGGCGCCCTCCGGACCGCGCCCCGCGGCGGGGCGGCCGGCGGGCCCGCCTCAGAAGGCCAGCACACCGACGATCCCCGCGTACACGGCGATCAGCAGCACGCCCTCGAAGCCGATCCGGCCCCATCCGCGCGCCTGGCGGACGATGAGTCCGGCGAGGAGCACCACCGTCATCAGCAGCGCACCGCAGGTGAGGAAGAGCTCGTCGGTTCCCGCGACGTGGAACAGCGACCCCGAGCGGTAGAAGACGTCGCCCACCGCCAGGTTGAGCACGTCCAGGCTGTTGCCGCCGATGATCGCCGCCACGGCCAGCGTCATGGCGCCCCGCCGGACGGCGGCGACCGCCGCGACCGTCTCGGGCAGGGCGTTGACCGCGCCCATCGCCACCGCGCCGACGAGCCCCGCGCTGAGCCCGGTGGACTCCACGACGACGACCGCCGCCTCCGCCAGGGCCCAGCCGCCCACGGCCACGACGGTGCCGACCACCGCGAAACCCGCCCACAGGGAGGCCGTGCCCCCGGCCCCCTCGCCCGCCGGGGTGTCCGCGCGGACGGCGTCCACGGGCCCGCTCCCCGCGGAACCGCCCCCGGAGCCGGGCGCCGGGGCGCCGCCGGAGGCGCCGGGGACGTCCACCACCGTCTCCCGCGTGTGCACGGCGCGCCACATCGGGTGCGCTCCCTCGTGGTGGATCAGCCGGAGCCCGCCCGCGTAGAAGGCGACGAGGACGACCGAGGCCGGGTGGACCCCCAGCACCGTCACGTCGGGCCCGAAGCCGGACATCAGGGCCAGGGACAGCATCCCGATCAGCAGGCAGCAGAAGAGCAGGTTCGCCGACGAGGCCGCGGCGTGCTCCAGGTTGGCGCGGCGGTGGAAGAAGTCGGCCACCGCCAGAGCGAGGGTCTGGGCGGCGATCCCCCCGACGGCGTTGCTGTAGGCCAGCCCCGGCTGGTCCGCGGCGGCGCTCACCGCCGTCATCACGATCCCCGACAGGGACGTGGCCAGGCCGAAGAAGACCGCGCCGAAGACGGCCTCCCCCCACCCCGTGCGGTCCGCGAGGACGTCCCCGAGGGTGGCCATCCTGACGCTGGCCACCACGGTCACCGCGGCCACCAGGACGAAGATCGCGATACTCCAGCCCAGCGACCACGGCGGTGCCATCGCTTCCACCATGTGCGTTCCCTCCCCGTGTCGGTGCACGGTCCCCGGGCTACCCGCGGCGGGGCGCTCCAATCGGGCCCGCGCACGCGCGCGGGCCCGCCGCCGGGGCGAGCCGTCCCTCCTCGCAGGTCAGCGCAGGAAGAGGTCCGGGGTGAGGGGCAGGCTCCTGACCCGGACGCCGGTGGCGTGGTGGCAGGCGTTCGCGACGGCCGCCGCCGTGCCGACGATGCCGATCTCGCCCACGCCCCGTGAACCGAGGGGGCCCGCGTGCGGGTCCTCCCCCTCCAGCCAGTCGGCCTCCAGCCCGGACACGTCCGCGTGCACGGCGACGTGGTACTGGGCCAGGTCGTGGTTGACCACATGGCCGAAGGCGGGGTCGACCACGCTCTGCTCGTAGAGCGCCATCGACAGGCCCATGACCATCCCCCCGAGGAACTGCGAGCGCGCCGTGCGGGGGTTGACGACCCGGCCGACCGAGAACAGGCCCAGCATGCGCGGGACCCGGATCTCCCCCGTGTCGGCGTGTACCCGCGCCTCCACGAAGTGGGCGCCGAACGAGTACTGCGAGTAGCCCGGCGTCGCGGTGTCCTCGGGCGCGGTCCCGCGCGCGCTCGCGCCCGGCGCGGGAGTCTCGCCGTGTTCGGCCCTGAAGACCCGGGCCGCGGCGACCAGCGCCGCCCCCCAGGACGTGGTGCCGCTGGAGCCGCCCGCCACGGAGGCCTCCGGCAGGTCGGTGTCGCCGATGGAGACCACGATCTCCGACAGCGGGCGCCCCAGCGCGTCCGCGGCGATCTGGGTGAGGGCCGTCAGCGCTCCGGTGCCGATGTCTGCCGCGCCGATGCCGACGTGGTAGCGGCGGTCCTCGCCGTACCGGATCTCGGCCACCGACCCCGGGTTCACCATGTGCGGGTACATGGCGGAGGCGACCCCCGTGCCCACCAGCCAGTCGCCCTCGCGGCGGGCCCCCGGCGCGGGGTCGCGCCCGTGCCAGCCGAAGCGCTCGGCGCCCTCGCGCAGACACCTGACGAGAGCCCGGTCCGACCAGGGCTCCCCCGTCGAGGGGTCGACCGGGGGTTCGTTGCGCAGGCGCAGCTCCACCGGGTCGACCCCGCACTCGTGGGCGAGCTCGTCCATGGCCGACTCCAGCGCGTACATCCCCGGCGCCTCGCCCGGGGCGCGCATCCAGAACGGGATGGGGGCGTCCAGGGGCGCCAGCCGGTGCGTGGTGCGCCGGTGGGGGGCGGCGTACATCATGCGGGTGCACACCCCGCTCTGCTCGGCGAACTCCTTGATCTTCGAGGTCTGCTCCACGACGTCGTGCACGACGGCGTCCAGGCGCCCGTCGCGGTCGGCCCCGAGCCGCAGCCTCTGGATGGTGGGCGTCCGGTAGCCGACCAGGCTGAACATCTGCTGCCTGGTCAGCGCGAACTTGACCGGGCGTCCGGGGACGGCGCGGGCCGCCATCGCGGCCAGGACGTTGTGCGCGTGCGCCGAGCCCTTGGACCCGAACCCTCCCCCGACGTACGGGGCGACCACCCTGACGCGCTCCGGGTCGAGGCCGAAGACCCCGGCGACCGTGTGCCGGACGGGGTGCGCTCCCTGGGTGGAGTCGTAGAGGGTGAGACGGCCGCCCTCCTCGTCCCACAGGGCGACGGTGGTGTGCGGCTCCATGGGGTTGTTGTGCTCCATGGGCGTGCGGTACGTGCGGTCCACCACGACGGCCGCGCGGGCGAGCGCGGCGTCGGGGTCCCCCTGCTCGGTGTCCGCCTCGACACCGGTGTTGACCGCCTCCGGACGGTACAGGCGCGGGTGGTCGGCGGTCAGCGTCACGTCGTGCGCGAGCGTCTCGTAGGCGACGTCCACCAGCCCGGCCGCCTCGCGGGCCGTCTCGGGCGTGTCGGCGACCACGGCCGCCACGAACTGGCCGCGGAAGGCCACTTCGTCGCTCTGGAGGACGGCGAACTCCCGGTCCTCGGTGTCGGCCAGCCGTTCGGCGTTGGCGGGCGTCAGGACGGCGCGCACCCCCGGGAGTTCCTCCGCCCTTGCGGTGTCCACGGCGCTGACCCGGCCCCGGACGACGGTGGACAGGACCGGGCCCAGGTACAGCGGGTCGGTGAGGGCGTACTCGTAGGCGTAGGGCGCCAGGCCGGTGACCTTGGCCTCCCCCTCCAGGCGTGTCAGCGGACGCCCGACGGACGGCGTGCTCGGCGTGGTGGTCATCGTGCCTCCTCGGCGGTGAGGCCGCGCAGCGTGGACGCGAGCGTGTTGACGGCCATGGGGACCTTGAAGGCGTTGTCGCGCCCGGTGCGGGCGTCGGCGAGCTCGGCGCGGGCGGCCTCGCGGAACGCCTCCTCCGTCGCCGGTCCGCCGATCAGCGCCTCCTCCGCGCGGTGGGCGCGCCAGGGGACGTGCGCCAGTCCGCCGAAGGCGATGCGCGCGTCCGCGACCGTGCCGTCCACGACGTCGAGCGCGGCGGCCACCGACACCAGCGCGAACGCGTAGGAGGCGCGGTCGCGCACCTTGCGGTAGGCCGACCGTGCGGCCACCGGCAGGTGGGGCAGGTCGACCGCGGTGACCAGGTCGCCGTGTCCGAGGACGGTGTCGCGTTCGGGTTCGCTGCCGGGGAGCCGGTGCAGGCCCGGGATCGGCACGACGCGCTCCCCGCCGGGGCCGAGCACGCGCGCCTCGGCGCCCAGCGCGGCGAGCGCCACCGCCATGTCGGAGGGGTGGGTCGCCACGCAGTGGTCGGAGGCGCCGAGGACGGCGTTGTCGCGTCCGTGCCCCTCCAGGGCCGAGCAGCCCGTGCCGGGCTCGCGCTTGTTGCAGGGCGTGGTGGTGTCCTGGAAGTACGGGCAGCGGGTGCGCTGGAAGAGGTTCCCGCCGGTGGTGGCGGCGTTGCGCAGCTGCCCCGAGGCGCCGGCGAGCAGCGCGGCGGACAGGACCGGGTAGCGGCGGCGGACCGCCGGGTGGGCGGCCAGGTCGCTGTTGGGCACGGAGGCGCCGATCCTGAGCCCCCCGCCGGGGAGCTCCTCGACCCGGTTGCCGAGCAGGCCGCGCACGTCCACGAGCCGGGTGGGCGAGGCCACGCCGAGCTTCATGTGGTCGACCAGGTTGGTGCCGCCCGCGAGGTAGGCGGCGCCGGGGTCGTCGGCGACCAGGGCGACGGCGTCCGCGGGCCCGTCGGGCCGCGTGTAGTCGAAGGGCCTCACCGTGCCGCCTCCCTGATCGCGGCGACGATGTTGGTGTAGGCGCCGCACCGGCACAGGTTGCCGCTCATGCGCTCGCGGATCTCCTCGTCGTCCAGGCTCACCGGGGCGTCGAGGTCCGCGGTCGCGTGGCTGGGCCAGCCGGCCTCGGCCTCCCGCAGCATGCCCACGGCCGAGCAGACCTGGCCGGGGGTGCAGTAGCCGCACTGGAAGCCGTCGTGGTCGACGAAGGCGCGGGCCACGGGGTGGAGTTCCCCGCCGGGAGCGCCGTCCCCGCTCCCCAGGCCGGCCGCGGTGGTGACGTCGGCGCCGTCGTGCGCGACCGCCAGCGCCAGGCAGGACAGGATGCGGCGCCCGTCCAGGAGGACGGTGCACGCTCCGCACTGCCCGTGGTCGCAGCCCTTCTTGGGCGAGGTCGCCTCCAGCCGGTCTCGCAGCGCGTCCAACAGTGTGGTGCGGGTGTCGACGGTGAGCCGGCGCTCCTCACCGTCGACCCGCAGGGTGATCGTGGCGTCCACCGGATGTGCCTTCCCCTCGTTGCCCCTCGTACAGCTCTCGTCCCAGTGTGTGACACGGGGGTGGCTCGGCGAAGCCGCCACGTCGGGGCGGTGCCGGACGGCTCGTGCCGCGTCCGGGGGCGCCCCGGAGCCGCCGGGGGCAGGGGCTGCGGCAGCCCGGCGGAGGGGCGGGCGCGTCCCCCGGCCGCCCCCGTCCGGGGACCGCTCAGGGCGTGCGTCCGGTGAGCGCGATCAGGCGGTCCTGGGCCGTCGCGTCGGGGCCGACCGGGGAGGGCGCGTCGAACATCTGCCCCGGCCCGAAGTCCTGATCGGAGGCCCAGGCGTGGAGTTCCTTGGCCAGGTCGGGGTCGAGCGCCTCGTCCGCGCCGATCGCGCGGGCCAGGTCCCAGGCGTGGACGGCCAGGTCGAAGGTCATCTGCCAGAGGTACACCTCGGCGGGCACGTCCCCGAAGGACAGGTGGACCGTGCGCTCCAGGGACGACAGGCCGAGCCAGGCCGTCCGGGCCTCCCGCGAGACCACCGCCCAGGAGGCCGCGGGCTCCTCACCCAGGTTGTCCCCGTCGAAACGTTCGCCGACGTCCTCCATCCGGGCCCCGCCCAGCAGGGGCGGGACCCACAGCTGCTCGGTGGCCAGGTGGTTGACCAGGTCGTGCACGTCCCAGTCCGTGCAGGGCGTGGGCCGGGCCCAGTCGGTGAGCCCGACCGCCCGGACCCGGCGGTCGAACTCCTCCAGCGCGGTGCCGTGCAGGTCGATCAGGCGTGCCATGTGCTTCCCCAGGGTCGGATGCGTGTTCTGCCCGGGTCACCTACCCGGAGCGGGCGCGGGCCGAACCCGCCCCCGCGAGGAGGTGCGGGCGGCCGGTCCGCCACGGGCCGGGCCCCTCGTCCCCGGCCGCGCCGCGGACCCCCCGGCAGGCGGCCGCCGCGAGAGCGAGGGCGAGGCCGTCCTCGACGAGGGCGCCGATCCACGGGGGGAGTCCGCCGTCGGTCCACAGCTTCCGCCACCCGGACCCCGCGAGCGCGCCGAGGGGCGCGGCGGCGGCCGCGAGCACGGCGCTGCCGGCGACCGGTCGCGAGCGCTCCCGGGCCAGCATCGCGCCTCCGGCGGCCGCGCTGGCGGAGCGGGCGAGGAGGCTCGGCCAGGAGAGGCGGCTGGGGACGACCGGAGACTTGTCCGCGACGAACTCCCCGAGGACTCCTGCGGCGAGGAACACCCGCCGCCGCCCGGACGAGGCCGGCCACAGGGGTGCGGCCGTCCCGAGCGAGGAGCGCGCGCCCGCCGCCAGACCGAGCATCACGGCGCCGGCCGCGTGCGTTCGCGTCGTGCCCATGTCTCCCCCTCCGGTCCCGGCCGCCCGTGCACGGCCGCTCCGCACCGATTATCCAGGGGCGTCCCGGGGACGGGGCGAACGCGCCGCGGACGGCGCGGCGCGTGGAGGAGGGCGGGGACGGGGTCGGGGAAGGAGGACCCGCCGACACGGCGACGGCCGCGCACGGGGGCGGCACCTGCACGGCGGGGGCGTGCCGGGCCGGGGACCCGACAGGGCGAAGGTCCTGTTCGGGGTCGTCCTGAAGTCGGTGGTCCTGCCCCTGACCGCGT